>JAWQFW010000005.1:13422-54534 GCA_035968095.1 Oscillatoria sp. PMC 1068.18 | reverse complement strand
GTTAGAATATAAGGACTATGTGTAGTTATCAAAAATCTATGTTTTTTTCCTGTCAAATTAAAAACTAAACTAATCAGTTCGATGATATGCTTTTGTGAATTAGGAAATAAATGAGCTTCTGGCTCTTCTATAATAAAAAGACGATCGGACGATCTAATAAATGGTAGTATCGCTAAAATAGTAGTCATTGGTAATGCTTCTTGCTGACCCGACGAAGCATTTGACAAATTTATTTTTCTTTGATTATCTAGAGAATAGAGCCAATCTTGACGTTGTTCGTATGAGTATCTCCCTACTAATATTTGACTAATTAGCTGGTCAATTTCTGGATAGTTTTCAAAAATAGACGATTGTAAAAAATTATAAGAGTTTTTAACTATTTCATAATTAAAACCAAACTCTTTCAAAAAGTAATCAATTGAAATATTTTTAGACAACAGAGAAAAAATGTTATTTTGCAGATTAGCAAAGAAAGACCTACCTGCTGGAATAAAAATAGGTTCTTCAATCTTGTTTTGCTCTGACTCAAAAAGATGTTGAGATAGTAATTTATTTAAGGTTTCATATTTTCTATTTACACTTGTCGCCAAGAAAACTTGAAGTTTTTCTTCATAATTTGTCTTACGATCAGATTGACCATAATTTTTGAGCAATTTTCTTCTAATTTTTGATAACTCATCGGAATATATCAGTGAGAGTTTACGTTTACCTTTTGAAAGTAGCTTGGTTTCTAGACAAATGGAGTAGTTGCTAAAGCAATAAATTATCTCAAAATCTTGATGATTCCAGGTATATTCGGGGAAAATTTCCTTGAATTCTTCACAGATGCTTTTATCAAATTCATTTTTTCTTTGCTCTTGAACAATAGAAGTTCGATAGTTTAAAAAAAAGTTTTTAAAGAAAAAGATTAATTTAGCGACAATACTTTTGCCTTGAGCTTGTGGTCCGATAAGCAAATTTATTTCGGAAAGCTCAAATTCGATGTCAGTCAAGTTTAAAAAATTATGGATAATTATTTTTTCCATCACAATATTTTCGTCACTTCAATTATTAAAAAAATTAAAATCTATAATTGTCAATAAATCAGGAAACTAAAGGCTAAAAAACTCTAATCTTAGCTCATATTTGATAATTTATGCAAGATAAGTACCCAATTGTCAAAGAAATTAAGTTTTATGTCGGCTACTCCTAAAATTAAAGTACCACGCTTAGAAAGTAGCGATCGCCCCGCGCGGGACAAATTCTCAAAATTTCCACCCACCCAGGCGCAAAAATTGCTCCCGAAGGAATTGCCATTATGCTACGCTTGATCAAAACCTGACGAGAACGCACCCAATTAGGACTATTGCAATTAAAACACGATCGCCTACGACTGTTAACAGCGATCGCGCGGGCTTTGGTAACATACCGGAAAATCCTCCTTGCTGACGAACCTACAGCCGCTTTGGATAAAAAATCAGGACGGGATGTAGTCGGTCTAATGCACAATTTAGCGAAAAAGCAAGGTTGCACAATTTTACTCGTTACCCATGATAACCGAATTTTGGCTCTTGCCGATCGCCTTCTTGATCTCGAAGATGGGCGTTTATGCAAGCGATCGCCAAAAGTTGTCATTTCTGTGCCAGAATAAAAATAGTTAAAATGTCTGATTTTTTTGGGAAATCTTTCATTTCTATATCATTTAAATGATTAATAACGAAGAAAAGAGGGGGGAGATAAGAAGAAATTAGCCAATAAACTGTTAACTGTTTACCAATAACTAAACCCAGTTCCCAATTCCTATACTAAGGGAAACAATTGCGCGATCGCTGCTATCATGCCTTATTGTCTTAATCCTCTCTGTCACCAACCTGAAAACCGCGATTTAATTGAATTTTGCCATAGTTGCGGTACTTCTCTGCTACTCAAAAACCGTTATCTAGCACTGCATCCCTTTGGTCAAGGCGGATTTGGCAAAATTTTCCTTGGCACAGATCAACATTTGCCATCTCAACCTTATTGTCTCATCAAACAACTATATTTTCAATCCCCCGATCCCAATATCGCCCCAAAAATTGTCCAACTTTTCCAACAAGAAGCCCTCCGTTTAGATGAACTAGGAAAACATCCTCAAATTCCTACCTTATTAGCACACTTTGAAGAAAAAGGACACTTATATTTAGTTCAAGAACTAATTGAGGGACATAATTTAACTGAAGAATCATGGCAAAACTGCCCAGATTTAGAAGCAAAAATTTGGCAATTATTAAAAGATATCTTACCAGTGCTACAATACATCCACGATCGCCGCGTCATCCATCGAGATCTCAAACCAGATAATATCATGCGTCGTCGCCAAGATAACAAACTCATTTTAATCGATTTTGGCATTGCGCGCCTCCTTACCAACACCGCAATTATGGGTGGTGCAACCATCGTTGGTACAGCCGAATACATGGCTCCCGAACAAAGCAGAGGTAAAGTTTTACCTGCTAGCGACTTATATAGCTTAGGTGCTACTTGTCTCAACTTATTAACTGGAGTATCTCCCTTAGAATTATACGATGTAATTAGCGAAGAATGGACATGGCGGGAACATTTACCTGCGGAAACTAACCTTAGTCCCAAATTAGGAGAAATCCTCGATAAATTATTACAACCTTCTTTGAAAAACCGCTATCGCTCCGCCGCCGAGGTCTTAAATATTATTAATTCTGCGGCTTTTTCAAGCTTATTTTTCTCTCCTCAAACTGTAACTAACGAACGAGAAGCAAGCACAACATCACTCCCAGAAGACAATGAACCTACCCTAATTAATCATAATTCATCTTCCCCACTTACACCCAAAAAAATAATTCCTACCCCTACAGAAACTGAAACTCCAATCGAAATTGAATATAGTAGATTGCGACTATTCTTAAAAAGAAAACACTGGCGGAAAGCAGACGAAGAAACTAGAGCAATCTTATGTCAATTAGTTGGGAAAGGAAGCAACAGCTATCTTTATAACAGCGACATCAAAAACTTACCCTGCGGACACTTACAAATGTTAGATATGCTCTGGGTAAACTATAGCAAAGGACAATTCGGCTTTCGCATCCAAAAACAAATTTACGAGCAAGTAAAGGGCGAATATCATCAATTTTGTGACCTAGTTGGTTGGTCAGTACATCGTCCCCATTATGACTATACAGGATTTATTTTTAGTCTCAAAGCACCCGTAGGACATTTACCTTCTCGTGCTTGGGTTGGGGGTTATAATTGGTGGGAACACGCCGAAGTTTTAGCCGCTAAACTAACAGAATGTCAAATCGTTTAAGGATAATTTTTAGCAACAAAATAAAGAATTATTTTATTGCTTTGAGTTGAAGTTTAGGTACATTCTGGATGACGGAGAGGAATTTCAACAATAAACTCAGTCCCTACATCTAATTGAGAATTACAAGTCAAAGAACCGCCGTGACGATCGACAATAATTGAATGAGAAATTGATAATCCTAAACCCGTCCCTTTACCGATTGGTTTTGTAGTAAAGAAAGGATCGAATAACTGAGAAATAGCTTCATTAGAAATTCCTGAACCGTTATCAGTAATCGTAATTTTAACAACTTCCTGATTAATAACTGTGGTCTGAATAACAATTTTTCCTTGATATTTATTTCCGGAAGATTCTGAGTTGGAAAATGATTCTTCAATCGCTTCAATTGCGTTTGCAAGTAAATTCATAAATACTTGATTGAGCGCCCCCGGATAGCAGTCTACTAGCGGGAGATTACCATATTCTTTAATTACTTCAATTTGGGGACGAGAGCCGCTAGCTTTAAGACGATGTTGTAAAATTAAGAGAGTTGACGATAAACCTTCATGAATGTCAGCAGATTTAAGTTCGGCTTCGTCAAGACGACTAAAGGTTCGCAATGAACGCACAATTTCGCAAATACGATCGGTTCCTACTTGAATTGAATTAACAATATTTACTAAGTCTTCTCGTAAAAATTCTAAGTCTACTTCTTCGATTTTAGCTGCGATTTCTGTATCGGGATGAGGATTTTTTTGTTCGTAGAGTGCGAGTAAATCAAGTAAATCTTGAGTATAGCCGCTCAAATGAGTAAGATTACCATGAATAAAACTAACTGGGTTGTTAATTTCGTGGGCTAATCCAGCAACCATTTGTCCTAAGCTAGACATTTTTTCTGCTTGGACAAGTTGGAGCTTTTTACGATTAAGTTCAGCTAAGGCTTTTTCTAATTGTACTGCTCTTTCTTTAGCACGATTATACAGTTCTGCTTGTTTGATTGCGATCGCTAATTGATCTCGTACCGCTAACATTAACTCAATCTCGCTTTCAGTCCAATTTCTTTGAGTGAGATAGTTTCCAAAGCTCAAAACTCCTAAATCTTCTTCAATTGTCTTAATTGGTAGTAAAATTAGCGAACGACAGCCTTGTTCTTGATAAAGTGAGTGTAGGCTTGGTTCGCTACAATTTGCTAAGTCGTTTTCTTGAATTACTTCTAGTTGCAAAAGTCTTTCTAAAAGTGAATTTTCTTCATGAGAATATTCTCCTATTAAGCTAGGTAATTCTGGTTTACAAGCTTCTTTAACTACTTCCCATAAAGAGGGATTTCCTGGATGAAACCAGCTAAAGTTACAGCGATCTACATCTAATTGTGAGTAAATTTCTGCGACTGCGGTTGTGAGAATTTCGTCTAAGTTTAAAGATTGACGAATCTGGTGAGAAAGCTGATTTAGTAATTGTTCTTGTTGTGCTTTTATTTTGAGTTTTGTTTGGCTTTTTTGTAAATCTATTTGAGCTTGTTGACGCTTGGTAATATTTTCATAACTACCGAGAATACCAATTACTTTACCTTGTTCGTTGTGTAAAGGCATTTTATTGGTATCTACCCAAACTTGTTGACCGTCCGCTTGAACTTGTGATTCAATAATGTGGTATCGCGCAGTGTTGGTTTCCATGACTTGGCGATCGCATTTTCGATAAAATTCCGTTTCTGTTTTGCTCCAAGGTAAATCGTAGTCGGTTTTCCCGATAATTTCTGTGGGAGAAACTAAACCTGCATCAAGAGCAAAACTTCGATTACAGCCGAGATAAACTGAATTTTCATCTTTCCAAAAGATTGACTGAGGAATATTATTAATTACTAATTCGAGAAATTGATTGATTCTGCTTAATTCTTTGGTTCTTTCTGCAACTCTTTGTTCGAGTTTTTGATTAACTTTTTCTAAATTTTCTTCGGCTTGCTTCCTTTTGGTGATATCTTCGTAAGTAGCTAAAATGCCAATTACTTCACCTTGATTATCGGTGAGGGGAATTTTATTAGTCTCTAACCAAGCTTGTTTGCCATCAGCTTGTAATTGTGGTTCAATGATGTTATATTCAGCAATATTTGTGGCGATCGTGCGGCGATCGCACTCTCGAAAAAAGTCGGCTTTTGCTTTTGTCCAAGGTAAATCGTAATCGGTTTTTCCGACAATTTCCGCTACAGATTCTAAACCAGTATCATGAGCAAAACTTTGATTACAACCTTGGTAAACCGAATTTTGATCTTTCCAAAAAATTGCTTGGGGAATATTGTCGATCACCAGTTGCAACATTTGTTGGGAATTTTGTAGTTGAGTTAAGGTTGAGATTCGCGATTGAGTTTCTAAACATAAAGAAACTACTAAAGCTACGGAAATAACTAAGTTTAAATCATGGCTTCGCCACTGTTTAGGTACTTCTAGTTTTTCTGTACAAACTACTCCGACTAATTCTCCTTGATGAATAATCGGAGCATCGAGAGTGGAAACAACTTTTTGTGGTTGAAAATAATCTTGACTGAATTCTTTGGTACTCGGATGATTTTGGGCATCTTCAGCAACTATTGCTTGTTCGGTGGCTAAAGCTTGGAAATAAAGCGGGTAAGCAGCAGCGCTTAATTCCATTCCCTGAGCATGACGAGCAAAGTTACTTTCGTATAAATCGAAACAACGAATCAAAGTTTTGTCTCGATCGTAGAACCAAATTCCTACTCGTTCAACTTCGAGAATTGCCGCGACAATTTCGGTAGCGCGAGTACAAACTTGAGCTAAATCACCATTTTGTAATCCAGGAAGCGTAATTAGTTCAGAAAGTCCATGATTATGATTGAAAAAAACTTGTTGTTGGTGAAGGTTGGCAAATCCTTGAGATTTCATAGCTAAAAAGTGCGATCGCGTTACCGTAGATGTTAATCAGATGTTGATCCTGACTCGACTGTAGCAATTCATAACTGAGATGCCTAGGTTGATTTTGCGGATATTTCTCGGTTCGATGACAATAATTTTGGGAATCACCGCCTCTCCTCTAAAGAGTAGATGACTTTGTTACCTTGGAAATAAATCAGGCTTACAAAATCTCAAGAGGAGAAATTATGAGTAGTCAGCCGACTAAATCTTCACTGACTCGCGAGTTGAAAACTCAAGCAACGATTCTTACGGGAACTCTTAGTGTATTCTGGGTTACGGAAATTATCGATCGCGTGGTTTTAGCTGGTGGATTAGATAAATTTGGGATTGTACCGCGTCATTTGGTTGGACTTCGAGGTATCTTATTTGCACCGTTTCTACATGGGGATTTTGCCCATTTGATTGCGAATAGTGTACCGTTTCTGGTTTTGGGTTGGTTCGTGATGTTACAAGAAACGAGTGACTTTTGGGTTGTGAGTGTACTTGCGATGCTGATTGGTGGGCTTGGGGTTTGGCTGTTTGGCGCACCAGGTTTTCATATTGGCGCGAGTGGAGTAATCTTTGGTTATCTCGGTTTTCTCCTTTTTCGCGGGCTTTTTCAACGGAATATACCGTCGATTTTTTTGTCGGTGGTGGTTGGTTTTCTTTATGGTGGCTTGATTTGGGGGGTTTTACCTCTTCAAGAGGGGATTTCTTGGGAAGGACATTTGTTTGGTTTTTTGGGTGGTGTGATTGCTGCTTATTTGGTGGCGCGGGAGAAACGTTACTTCGGTCAGTAGTATGCTAGATCATGCTGTGAGATTCGTTGATGGCGCTAGGTTTGGCGTAATCACTAGAAAGATGCCGAAAAAACAAAAGTTCCCTCACTTAATTGGTTCCAAATGGACAGCTTGTCAAAAAACTTGGGGTTGGCGACATTTTGAAGTGGTTAACCGCAAAAATCAAGGTAAGTTTGTGTTTGCGGAAATGGTTGCTTCTTGCGATCCTAATGTTCGTTTCTGGTTGAATGCGAAACAACTTAAGGATCGTTCTCTGTGGTTGGCTGGTTGGAAAACTCTGGAGGAAATAAATCTTGATTCGGAGTTGCTCAATTAGCGATCGCGCTAATTCCCCTAACCCCAGAGTATTTTGCTTTGGCTGTGTTTCGCTTTTACTAATTATCAATTATCAATGACTAAGACTGCTGTTTCCCTCGAAAATGTCCGCAAATCTTACAACAAGGTTCCCGTGGTGGATGACCTCTCTTTTAGTATCCCTGAAGGAGAAATGTTTGGTTTATTAGGTCCGAATGGGGCAGGAAAATCAACGACGATTCGGATGCTGATTACTTTGACTAAACCGACTCAAGGTAAGATTGAGGTGGCTGGTTATGAGGTGACTCGCGATCCGGCGCGGGTGAAGGAAAATATCGGAGTAGTTTTGCAACAAACCAGTGTGGATGGGGATTTGACGGTTTGGGAAAATTTGGAGTTTCACGGACGAATGCACCATATTTCTAATCCCCGACGACAACAATTGATCGACCAATGGTTAGAATATGTGGAACTTGGCGATCGCCGTACTGAATTAGCAAAAAATCTCTCTGGGGGAATGAAACGCCGTTTACAAATCGCTCGGGCGTTGTTACATCAACCGAAAGTTTTGTTTCTCGATGAACCAACTGTAGGACTAGATCCCCAAAATCGTCGCCGTCTCTGGGAAATTATTCGCGATTTGAATGGTGCGGGAATGACGATTTTGTTAACTACTCACTACATGGAAGAGGTCGAGTTTCTTTGCGATCGCATTGGGGTGATGAATGCTGGTAAACTGATCGAACTGGGTACTCTGGCTCAATTGCGTTCTCAGTACGGGGAAGGGTTAGTGGTGAAACAAGTGAGCGATCGCCTGCAAGGAAAGTTTTTCCCGACTCTGGCTGATGCTAATGCTTATCTCGACTCGTTACCTGATAAAACCGGAATGATGAGTCGTGCTTCTAATCTGGAAGATATTTTCGTCGAATTGACTGGACGCAAGTTAGATTAAGGATTTCAGCCGCTATTTTCTATGCGATTAGCAACCAAACTCGAAGCTATTCTTTATCTGAAAGGTCAACCGCTTTCGGTCGCCGAAATTGCTGCTTGGGCGGGCTGCGATCGCACGGCTGCTCTCGATGCTTTGTTAGAATTAATGGAGGACTATGCGCGGCGCGATAGCGCTCTTGAAGTTGTGGAAACTCCCGCAGGTTACTCTCTTCAGTTGCGTACTTCTTGTCAAGAGTTGCTCCAAAATCTCGTTCCCGCAGAATTAGGTACTGGTGCTTTGCGGACTTTGGCGGCGATCGCTCTGAAAGGTAAAATTCTCCAAACTGATTTGATCGATTTACGCGGTAGCAGTGCTTATCAGCAAGTTCAAGAACTTGTCGAACTTGGTTTTGTTCAAAAACGCCGTCAAGAAGAAGGTCGCTCTTACTGGTTAGAATTAACTACTAAGTTTTACCAGTATTTTGAAGTCGATCAACTTTCTCAAGTTCTCGCTCAGGTAAAACAATCCTAACTAAAAATTTTACCTTTTCTTTACACTAAATCAGTTTGGTAGTTTAGAGTAGAAGGTAAGCAAGTTTAACTCTCGCTCGTCATAATGATTTTTGACCCAAATTTCCGAAATTCTGAAGCTCAAGAACAAGAAGCCAACCCTCTCTGGGAATATCTTCAACAACAAAGTCCCGAAATTTTAGAACAAGTTGCTCAGTCGGCTACTCCTAATATCCGGGATATTATCGCCCAAAATGTCGAGGGCTTAGTTGGAGGTTTACCTACAGGTGACTTTCAAGTCCAAATTGCTACCGATCGCGAAAATTTGGCTAATCTCCTCGCTTCGGCAATGATGACAGGCTATTTTTTGCGGAAAATGGAACAACGTATGGAATTAGATGAAACTTTGAGCGATTCTGATTTTTAACTTTATCGCTCACTTTGCCGTTGCTCTTACCCAATAGCTGATTACGTTTTTTTTGCTTGACAAAAATTAGTAGATGTGCTATGCAATTGTGCGCCCGATAGTGCTAATTATCAAGCCCTCAAAGGTAAATGCGGGTAATATCATAACTAATTCAACTGGGGCAGTCTACCCGCCTTTAGCAAAAGTAAACATAATGATTACCGAGAGTAACAATCCCGGACTGAGTAACAACAGTAACATCAACAAATCATGTGGAGTCATAATCACCAAGAGAATTCGATCGGGTCTTCTTTAGGGTAGCCGAAAGTTTACACCAAATTTGAAACATAGCGAACCAAATTTTCTCAGAGTCAGAGCGACTTAGGAAAAATCTCGCTACAATAAACTTTATGTTAGAACTGCACTGTCACACAACCTTTTCTGACGGCACACTCACGCCTACAGAATTAGTTGCCAAAGCCGCCGCCGTCGGAGTTCGTGCCTTAGCGATTACTGACCACGATACCATGTCGGGGTGGTCAGAAGCGATCGCGGCAGCAAAAAATTACAACTTGGAAATTGTCCCCGGATTAGAATTAAGTACCGTCGAAAATGGGCGATCGCTACACATCCTTGGATTTTACCCCGATCCCGACAAATTGCAACAGCCCTTAAACCTACGTTTGGAAGGAAGAAAGCGACGCGCTCAAAAAATGGTAGCAAAATTGACAGCACTTGGCTACCCAATTGAGCTATCACAATTACCAACAGGAATTGCTCCCGGTCGTCCTCACATCGCCACAGCCTTAGTCAAAGCAGGTCATGTCAAAACGACCAGAGAAGCCTTCGATCGCTGGTTAAGAGATGATGGTGTAGCATACGTTCATTACGAGAAATTCTCTGCCGTCGAAGGCATTCAGCTATTACGTGAATGTGGGGCAATACCAGTTTGGGCGCATCCTTGCTTATTTCGTGGTGGTGAAGTAGAAGAAATCTTACCCAGATTAGTCGATGCAGGTTTGATGGGAATAGAAATATATCATCCCTCCCACAAAGTCAAAGAAATCAACAATTTACGGCAACTTTGCACAAAATATAACTTATTAGTTACTGGCGGTAGTGACTATCATGGACCACAGCCAGATAATTATGGTAAAGAGGGAACTACTTTAAATATGTTGAATCTACCTTTAAGCTTACTCGATCCGATTTTAGCAGCACGGACTTGTGTAAACCATTTCTAAGGAACCTTGAAAAATATTTCGAGCATAAATCAAGATTTCCTAACTTTTTCATTAGCGTGATAATCTAACAGACATTGATTATCTTTTCGCAACTATGGATCAAAATCAATCCTCACTCAGTCAACTGCGGATTTTGCACTTGGCTGGTTCTTCTGTTTCCGAATTTTTTTATCGACTCTCTCTCATCTACGTCCAAGAAGTCGTACAACCCCCCGGTGTCCAAAGTTACTACGCCCTCGTCAACCCCGACGGTTATTGGCAGTTAGGCACATCTTTAGAAAATTTATCACAGAAGATGTCATTTCGAGACGCGATCGCCCAACTACCTCAAATCGATGTCGTAGTTCCTCATCTGTTCTGTGTTCCCGGTTTAACCAGTTATCGCAGCTTTTTTGAGGATGTACTTCGCTTACCTGTAGTTGGTTCCCCCGCAAATTGCACCTCCTTATCAATTGATAAATACCTAACGAAAAGCATTGTCTCAGCTTCCGGTGTTCGAGTTGCTAACGGACAACTACTACGACGAGGGGATACAGTAAAAATCAAACCTCCCTTCATTGTTAAACCGAACTCAAAAGACAATTCTGTGGGTTTATCTTTAGTTAGGAATCAAACTCAAATCGCTGAAGCGTTGCGGATTGGTTTTGAACAAGAAGAAACTTTGTTAATAGAAAATTATATTCCCGGACGGGAATTGCGCGTTGGGGTAGTCGAACTGAAAGGAAAATTATCGGTTTTACCAATCATTGAGTATGTTTTCGGTTCCGATAGCTCAATTAGAAGTTTAGATGATAAGTTAGAACTTGGTGCTGATGGACTTCCTCATAAACAACCACAAAAGCCCGCAGCTAAACCAATTTGTCCGGCTAAGGTTGACTCAGAATTGTTTGAGAAAGTTGCCACAGCAGCGAAGCGGGCGCATCGGGCTTTAGGTTGTCGCGATTATTCGTTATATGACTTTCGCGTCGAGACAAAAACTAATGAGCCATATTTCCTTGAAGCAGGTTTATTTTGGTCTTTTGGTCATAATAGTATGATTTCCCGGATGCTAGTGGCTGATGGACAAAATTTGTCCGATGTGGCAGAGAAATTATGGCGAACAGTGGCGAAACGTAGCCATCGTGATGATTTCAGCGTGCAGGGAGAATCTCGCTCTCTTGTCGGTCAACTGTAACAAACTGTTTTTTTTGTGTTTTGATCGGCTAATTATCGCTCACCGAATAGCAGCAATTTTTCGAGCTTAAATCACAATTAATTTACTCAAAAGCTAGTGAGATAAATGGCTTTTTGATGCAGCAAAAAAGCTTTAAAATTAAATTGTTTTTTTCGCAATTTTAACTTGTTTGGCAAGTAGTTTATTGCTTATTTTCCTCGCTCAAAATAACAGAAAATTGCCCAGCTTAACTCTGATTAAAAAAGAGCGACTAAAACTTCTGGGTGAGCGTAATTAAATTCAACATATCTCAGCAAGACAATTTTTCACAATTGCGCTTCTAGATAACTTGTCAATGCGGACGAAGAGACTCGAACTCTTACACCTTGCGGCACTAGAACCTAAATCTAGCGCGTCTACCAATTCCGCCACGTCCGCAGCTTAATTGACCATTGACTATCTTAGCACGAGATTGGGGATTGGAGGAAATTGGGGAATTGGAGGAAATTGGGGAATTGGAGGAAATTGGGGACAAGGGGGACAAGGAAGAGTAAATTGTTGGTAATGTTTAATTCTGACCACACTTCCCACACATCTCATACCCCCAACACTCTTCTTTTGGGGATTGGGAATGGAACGTTCTGTTAATCTAAATTTGTTTTACAGAATTGGTAATTTGTCAAGATGAGTTTAGAAAAATTAACTCTATCCGGAGTTTTGAGAGAGAAGGACTTTCAGAGGATTAGCAAATTGTCAAGTGTAATCCAGAAAAATCAACTAAAATTACAAACGACAGAACTTGCGATCGCTATCCGAGTCCGGTTGTTGCCAAGAATAAGCAAAATGACTCACAGAATCTATTTGCGGAACCTGTCGGCGAATTGCTTCCATTTGCACCTCCAAAGAAGGACGATTTTGGTACGCTTCTCCCCAAACACCAGCCAAAGCCGGAATCACCTTCGTTTGACCTGAAGCACGATTCACAACTCGCTCCACCTGTTCCACAATACAATCAGCCCGTCCACAAACAGCATAAGACATCGGATGCCATTGCAGAGAACCAGGAAACTTATCCCAAGGCTGCAAGCGAGAATCATAGCCTCGTTGTCCCACAGCTTGGTTTGCACCAGGGAAAAACACAGCCCCCGTCGGAATTCCTTGGCGTTGTGCAGGTTGGGAGGCTAAAGTCAGAAAATCAATTACCCCTTGGGCAGCATGAGCCACAGTCAAATGCCACAAATCCAGTTGTAATTTAGCCAAATTCGAGCTATTAGCCGTACTTACCGGAGTTGAAGTCAGTTGGCGACCTTGCCACATTGGTTCTCCTTCATTCGGATAAAGCTTTTCCACCACAGCCACATCAGAAGCATTAATTTGACCTTGGTCGAGAAAACGCTCAATTAGGGCGCGTCCGCGTTGATTTTGCGCCCGTTGATAAAGCGCCGCCCGCGCTGCATCGCCATAAATCCACAAATCTTGCACATAACCAGCCACCGACTGAGTACCAGTACCGCGAGGATAGCGAATATAGTCGAATAAAATCCCATCTGGTTGTCGTTTAGCCATTGCTTGCACCAGACGATAGTAATCTACCTTGGCTTGGCGGTTGTAGGGGTCGATAAAAGCTTCCGAACCACCTTGAACAACTGATAAACTATTTTGTCCTCTACCGTTACGAGCCAGGACTTGTTGGCGGTCTGGACGTTGAGCGTAGGAGTAACCAAAGTTCATCGTAAACATCCAGGCGTAGACTTTTAGCCCTCTTTCGCGTCCTTTTTTAATGGCTTCGGCTAATAAATCGACATTTTCTGCACCAGGCGATCGCACTGCTGATACCCAAGGTGTAGGATTATCGTTAGCAGGTAGCAACACTTGACCGTCGAAGAACACTTCCACGTAAACTTGGTTATAACCATCGTTGACAATGCGGTCTAACAAAGCTTCAATTTCGCCAGGACGCGCATCACAAGGATAAAGTCGCAGCCAAATTGCTTGGTTTTTTAGCCAAGATTGAGAACGACATCTATTGACCAATTCAGCGTGTTCTTGCAGTAACCTTTTGTAGTCTCTTTCTGCATTCGAGTTGCCTTTCAACCAAGCTTGTCGCAAAGACTCTTTTTTCTGTTCGGCTTCGGAACTCAGTTGACAATAATCTTTTGTTTGTGCGGCTACGGGTTGAGTAAACCAACACTGAGAGATTAAACTACCTGTGGATAGCGCTCCTGCGACCAAAGCTCGAAACCAATATTGATTGTACTGAGGATTTTTCACGAGCTTCATCGATCTGAATTTCATGGAACTTTTTTTCATCAAAAAAACAGTGAGTGGAAAGTTTGGGTCAAGGGAAGTAATCAGTTGGAGTTGTTGTCTTTCGGCAATTTAGTCCCCTCGGATGGTAACTTAATTTTCTTTAGTTTACTCAGACTGACTGGAAATGATCTCAAAACTTTGTTCAACTGTCTTGGATCTTGCCCAGGAATTTACAGGCAAATATTGAGTGATTTTGTTAATTTAAGCTAGCGAGATCCTTTGAGGATTTTTCTTGACAAAGAGACTTGTTTATGTATTTTGGGGTTCCCCTCGCGATCGGTGTTTTGAGGATTTTGGGTTTTGGGCGATCGTTTTGTCAAGATATTCTGCGATCTTAATTAAAATGTTTCAATCCCTAAGAGGGATTAGGGGCGATTTTCACGTTTTCTTAGCAGCTATCTTGATAGTCTCAAGTTTCAATCCCTAAGAGGGATTAGGGGCGATTTTCACTTTCGGTAAGCTCAATGTCTACTGTGCCATCTTTGTTGTTTCAATCCCTAAGAGGGATTAGGGGCGATTTTCACGAGTGAAAAAGTTGGCAAAGTCTAACAACAAGTTTCAATCCCTAAGAGGGATTAGGGGCGATTTTCACTCAACTACATCTCTCAGGGACTTATCCAGACAACAGCTAGGTTTCAATCCCTAAGAGGGATTAGGGGCGATTTTCACAAACTGTATGCAGTACCTCGTAAAGGGGCAGCAGGTGTTTCAATCCCTAAGAGGGATTAGGGGCGATTTTCACGCCTTCATCTTTTCCCTCTGTCAGTGTTGTGCCGGGTTTCAATCCCTAAGAGGGATTAGGGGCGATTTTCACCAGCCAGTATTCCCCTCACGGGGATTGAAACTTATTTGATTCAATCTGGCTGACTAAGTTTCAATCCCTAAGAGGGATTAGGGGCGATTTTCACCTGAGAGCAGGGGTGTGTCGCAATTTATCTTTGCCATGTTTCAATCCCTAAGAGGGATTAGGGGCGATTTTCACTACCTAATAATCGGTAAATGTCAAGTAGCTCTTTCTCGTTTCAATCCCTAAGAGGGATTAGGGGCGATTTTCACGGTTGTTGTACCGTATTTCATCGATCTTGATTTGTGTTTCAATCCCTAAGAGGGATTAGGGGCGATTTTCACTACTGATATGTCTTCAATACAAAATTGTGAGTTCTCACTGTTTCAATCCCTAAGAGGGATTAGGGGCGATTTTCACTTAACTTTGTAATGGTTAGCTTCAGCAGTGTAATTCGTTTCAATCCCTAAGAGGGATTAGGGGCGATTTTCACGATTTAGTTAATAAACTCTCAGAACAGTTTGATTGTCTTGGTTTCAATCCCTAAGAGGGATTAGGGGCGATTTTCACGATGTATACTCGCTCCGGTCACGTCCTGGTAATTCGTGGATTTGTTTCAATCCCTAAGAGGGATTAGGGGCGATTTTCACCCTTCTTTAATCGGTTGACTTCTTCCTGATTTCCTGTTTCAATCCCTAAGAGGGATTAGGGGCGATTTTCACGCGATAATGTAGGGAGCATATTGCATTAATACGTCGAGTTTCAATCCCTAAGAGGGATTAGGGGCGATTTTCACGCTTCGTTTTTACCAGTCTGAAAAAATTATCAAGTTTCAATCCCTAAGAGGGATTAGGGGCGATTTTCACAATCTGCTTGTAAGTATTACAAGGGAAACTTGCCCAGTTTCAATCCCTAAGAGGGATTAGGGGCGATTTTCACAAGAGCGAGTTTGATGATAAAGGACGTGAAGCGGACTTAGTTTCAATCCCTAAGAGGGATTAGGGGCGATTTTCACGAAATTTCACGACTGTTAATAAATGAAGTAATAGAGGTTTCAATCCCTAAGAGGGATTAGGGGCGATTTTCACATTAGATTTTTTTAAGTATGGATTCAAAATAAGCAAGTTTCAATCCCTAAGAGGGATTAGGGGCGATTTTCACTATCGGAGAATTTGTGAAAGATTAGGTGATTCTTGGTTTCAATCCCTAAGAGGGATTAGGGGCGATTTTCACCGTTGCAAAGTTCCCTTATTGGATAATTCAAATGAAAGTTTCAATCCCTAAGAGGGATTAGGGGCGATTTTCACGATATTTTTTGCTCGATTCATTTTAACGCTGCAAACAGTGTTTCAATCCCTAAGAGGGATTAGGGGCGATTTTCACTTCTCAAAACTATCGCAAGGTTGAATTTGGGTGTTGTTTCAATCCCTAAGAGGGATTAGGGGCGATTTTCACCTTTCATAAACTGCGGGATTTGTGCCAAGTGGTCGGTTAGTTTCAATCCCTAAGAGGGATTAGGGGCGATTTTCACGATTAAGGTATTGGGTTAACTGGGATATTTTAGTTTCAATCCCTAAGAGGGATTAGGGGCGATTTTCACGCGATTTTCACTCCAAGACATGGATGGACATTGAATATTACAAAATGATATTTTAGTTTCAATCCCTAAGAGGGATTAGGGGCGATTTTCACTTCTCGTCAAGCTGTTCGCGCCAGCGATTATTTCGTTTCAATCCCTAAGAGGGATTAGGGGCGATTTTCACGCGGCACAGAAGGTTAAAAATATGTTTGCTGTGTTTCAATCCCTAAGAGGGATTAGGGGCGATTTTCACCTTTTTCCCTTCCTAATACTACTGACCCTTCTTCTAGTTTCAATCCCTAAGAGGGATTAGGGGCGATTTTCACGCTACCGGGCATTGCTCACCTGAGAAGAAGAGGAGGTTTCAATCCCTAAGAGGGATTAGGGGCGATTTTCACACCTCGGCGAATTTATCCAAATTCTTTCCAAAGTAAACTAAGTTTCAATCCCTAAGAGGGATTAGGGGCGATTTTCACCCGTTCTCTTCCTTCAACGACTGACCCTTCTTCTAGTTTCAATCCCTAAGAGGGATTAGGGGCGATTTTCACGTTCCACGCCGTAAGCCCTGGCAATCCAGAGCGAATGGTTTCAATCCCTAAGAGGGATTAGGGGCGATTTTCACTTAGCGATAAGCGATCGCTTACTCATTCAAAAAACTGTTTCAATCCCTAAGAGGGATTAGGGGCGATTTTCACAAAAAGGATCGCCTCGTTTGGCAAGAATAAATTCAAATAGTTTCAATCCCTAAGAGGGATTAGGGGCGATTTTCACATTTAGCTGTAATAAGTGATGGGCTGCAAAAAGCTTGCGTTTCAATCCCTAAGAGGGATTAGGGGCGATTTTCACGCGATTTTTGTACTCGTTTGCGAAAATCAAAGATGTTTCAATCCCTAAGAGGGATTAGGGGCGATTTTCACGCTTCTTTCATATCAATCTGAGTCTGTTCGTCAGTTTCAATCCCTAAGAGGGATTAGGGGCGATTTTCACTAGAAAAAGAAAATCCAATAGAATTATTATAACAGTTTCAATCCCTAAGAGGGATTAGGGGCGATTTTCACCAACGACAGCAAGTGATGCTAAATAGCCAAGATATTTAGGTTTCAATCCCTAAGAGGGATTAGGGGCGATTTTCACAAGTGAGTGTGCGAAGGGGGGGCGTGTGGCGAGGGTTTCAATCCCTAAGAGGGATTAGGGGCGATTTTCACGATTTGCAACTAGACCCTATTTTTTACAGGGAACGTTTCAATCCCTAAGAGGGATTAGGGGCGATTTTCACCATCTGGAATCTATCAAGAGGGAGAGATGCTTGGCTGATGTTTCAATCCCTAAGAGGGATTAGGGGCGATTTTCACAAAAGCCTTAAAATTACATCCAGTCGAGTTATTCGTTTCAATCCCTAAGAGGGATTAGGGGCGATTTTCACCGCCGAGTAAGATTTAGATAGACTTAGATAATAGCGTTTCAATCCCTAAGAGGGATTAGGGGCGATTTTCACAGGAATTTGTAACGGCGGTAGTCTCCCTTCTTCTCGTTTCAATCCCTAAGAGGGATTAGGGGCGATTTTCACAAAGAAGCTCGATCCGAAGCTCGAAATTACATCGTTTCAATCCCTAAGAGGGATTAGGGGCGATTTTCACACGTTGGGGGGCTACCAGACAAAAGTCTTAGTCACGTGTTTCAATCCCTAAGAGGGATTAGGGGCGATTTTCACCAGGCTCATCAACAGGGTCAGTCTCAGAAACATCAACCAGTTTCAATCCCTAAGAGGGATTAGGGGCGATTTTCACCCCGCTTAGAGTTAACATCCAAATCTTGTAATTTAGCCGTTTCAATCCCTAAGAGGGATTAGGGGCGATTTTCACCATCGCAAGATGAGCAGGTGATTTAATTTGTAAAGTTTCAATCCCTAAGAGGGATTAGGGGCGATTTTCACTTTTGAGTTAGCCGAACAACAGCAGTATATTATTTGGTTTCAATCCCTAAGAGGGATTAGGGGCGATTTTCACCCTTACGAGCTTGCGCGAGGTCAGAAATGAAATCCAAGGGGTTTCAATCCCTAAGAGGGATTAGGGGCGATTTTCACGCTTTTACTACTGGTCGTATTGAATACGAAATAATCGGTTTCAATCCCTAAGAGGGATTAGGGGCGATTTTCACGTTTCGACCAAAGTTGATGAATCTCGTTATGCAGGTTTCAATCCCTAAGAGGGATTAGGGGCGATTTTCACGCTGCCATGATGGACTCTAAATTATTTCCTATCTGTCGGTTTCAATCCCTAAGAGGGATTAGGGGCGATTTTCACGAGAGTGAAAATAAATTTAGAGGTTCTAATGGCTAAGTTTCAATCCCTAAGAGGGATTAGGGGCGATTTTCACGTCAGAACCGAGATGATTTAGGATTGAGGTTTCGCGTTTCAATCCCTAAGAGGGATTAGGGGCGATTTTCACCTAATGATGCTACTCTTACGCGAACACCCTCGAAATGAGTTTCAATCCCTAAGAGGGATTAGGGGCGATTTTCACCTAATGGCGATCGTCGAGCTTGCTTAATTCTCCGGCGACGACTAGGTTTCAATCCCTAAGAGGGATTAGGGGCGATTTTCACCGTATTGATTGCGCGAGTAACCTAATTCTTCAAGGTTTCAATCCCTAAGAGGGATTAGGGGCGATTTTCACGCGTAGTAAGCGCCGAATTTCGAGTAGTCAACTTAGTTTCAATCCCTAAGAGGGATTAGGGGCGATTTTCACTGGTACAAGGGCTGGAATATCATCAACCATACAGGGTTTCAATCCCTAAGAGGGATTAGGGGCGATTTTCACGCTTCTTGCGACCAAACCCCGGGGAAGTCGGCTTCATATCTGGTTTCAATCCCTAAGAGGGATTAGGGGCGATTTTCACAATTGCCGCGAGTATCTTCCTCTGGTCGCCCTCGTTTCAATCCCTAAGAGGGATTAGGGGCGATTTTCACAGAAGAGATTTAATCGAATACTGTGCCAAGTTTTCGTTTCAATCCCTAAGAGGGATTAGGGGCGATTTTCACGTTTCCGTTCCCGCTTCACTCTGGCTTGTTCCATTGTTTCAATCCCTAAGAGGGATTAGGGGCGATTTTCACTCGATATCAACCTCCCCCTGGGAGAAGAGTTGTTTATCCGGTTTCAATCCCTAAGAGGGATTAGGGGCGATTTTCACGCCTACGCCTAAAATCTTGTAATTTACCGCCGATGTTTCAATCCCTAAGAGGGATTAGGGGCGATTTTCACCCGAGATTGGTGGGCTTTGCCTTCCATGTGGGACCCGTTTCAATCCCTAAGAGGGATTAGGGGCGATTTTCACTAGTTTTTCCATTAGGGTTTGTGATGAGCAGCCATATTCAAGTTTCAATCCCTAAGAGGGATTAGGGGCGATTTTCACGAGAAAGGCGGAGTTGGTAAGTCGCTTTTTTGCCGCATATTCAAGTTTCAATCCCTAAGAGGGATTAGGGGCGATTTTCACATTTCTTGGGGTGTTGTTCCACGCCACGGTCCAGGTTTCAATCCCTAAGAGGGATTAGGGGCGATTTTCACTTTAGGAGTGAGCGATTGTGAGTAGTTTTGATCAAGTTTCAATCCCTAAGAGGGATTAGGGGCGATTTTCACGTTGCAAACGCAACCAAGGACGACTTTATCTACTTTAGTTTCAATCCCTAAGAGGGATTAGGGGCGATTTTCACTGTAGGTGTTCGGGATTCCTGTTTTTTGGGTGAAGGTTTCAATCCCTAAGAGGGATTAGGGGCGATTTTCACTTCGGAGAACTAATAGCAGAAGCGATCGCTGATCTCGATGTTTCAATCCCTAAGAGGGATTAGGGGCGATTTTCACAATTAAAGCCGGGAATGAAATTACTGAATTGGCTTACGTTTCAATCCCTAAGAGGGATTAGGGGCGATTTTCACCCAAAGGACGCTTCCGAGTGGTGAAGCATAACCAAATTCCGGTTTCAATCCCTAAGAGGGATTAGGGGCGATTTTCACATGGCGGCAATTTCACCCCGTCCGTCTTTCCCGACTGGTTTCAATCCCTAAGAGGGATTAGGGGCGATTTTCACCCAGGGGAATGTCCAGGGTGCGATTACGCTGGTGAGTGTCCTGTTTCAATCCCTAAGAGGGATTAGGGGCGATTTTCACACGAAATTGAAGGTTACACCAAAGAGGAGTTGCACGTTTCAATCCCTAAGAGGGATTAGGGGCGATTTTCACCGCCGAAACTTGAAACCGTTGAGATATTTAGTTTTCAAGGTACATTTGCGCCTAGCTACCTTTAATATAGCAAAATCTGCTTCCAGATGCAAGGAAAAATCGCTGAAACCCTTGCGGTGACTGGTGCGCCCCCCTCTCGTGGGTCTGAATCTCTCAAAACCAGATCCAGAGCCACTTTCAACCTCATTGAGCAAATAACGTTTTTCTACAGCCATGAGGGGGCGCAATTAACAAGTAAAAATGGTGTCGTCACGAACTTCTTCACCGCCGATGCGTTCGACTTTTTTCTGGCAACAACCACAAAGGAAATAAAAGCGGATGCTGTCAGTTTCGGCTTTGATGAGCTTACTTAAGCGATCGCGTAATCTGGCATACTGGGTAGCAGTGAGGTCGCACTCAAACAGGCTATACTGCATCCACTGTCCGTAAGATTTCAGAATCTTGTGCATTTTGGTACGACGTTTATCGTCGCTAATATCGTAACTGATAACAACGTACATGAAAAAGTTAGGTTTGGTTGAGATCGTAGTTGCAGCGAAACTGGAAGTGAACTATTTTCTACTTGAGGACTAAGGGCGGATATTTGTCTGTTTGGGCGAGTAAATATTTTGCCATGAGTTGCGCTTGGATTTCAAATGCTTCTTGGTAAGTACATTTTCGTTTCAGTACGGGATGCTTGAAGGTAGATTGTTTTTTCTGTTCGTATTGTCGTAAAAAGATTTTCAGGGCATCTTTACTCAGGTGAACGGCGTTACTCAGGGGTTCGCTGGTAAAGTCTGCGGGTGTCAGTAATTGACTGTTGAGGGTTTTCAGAACTACAGCATCAACTACTAAGGGACGAAATTCTTCCATAAGATCTAAGGCTAAGGATGGTCTACCATAGCGTTCTAAATGAAGATAACCCAGATAGGGGTCGAAGCCAGCGATATTGACGGCGCTTTGGATGTCGTGACGCAAGAGAGAGTAACCTAAACTAAGAAGGGAGTTAACGGGGTCTGTTGGTGGACGGCGGTTACGAGTATTAAACTGAAATTCGGGGTTGGTAATTAGTTGGTTGAATTGTCCGAAATAAGCGGCGCTTCCTGCCCCTTCTAAGCCACGTAGGGAGTCGATTTTGGTGTTTTTTTCGATGGGGGCTAAGGCTTGTTCGAGTTTGGTAATTCCTGGTTGCAAGTTGAGGTCGGGGTTTTTTCTGGCTTTTCGGAGTAAGCTGTGACGATAGTTTTTCAGTTTACCACGGACAAATCCTTGTACGAGATGAATGGCTTGGGGTGTTTCTCCGGCTGCGTTCCATTGGGCTTTGCGAAGGAAGATGTTTTTGGTGACTTCGGGTTCGAGACGACCGAGGTAGCGTCCGGTATGGGTAAGATAGCTGAGGGGGATGTTGCGTTGTAGTAGTTCGATGACGACTGCGGGGGAGACGGTGGCGCGTCCTAATAAGACTACGCCGTCGATTTTGATGAGGGGAATGTCGAGGAGTTTTTCTTTGTTGGCTTTGACGTGGAGACGTTCGTCGATTTTGCCAACGAAGGCATCTTCTT
Organism: Oscillatoria sp. PMC 1068.18; assembly: GCA_035968095.1. GTDB lineage: Bacteria > Cyanobacteriota > Cyanobacteriia > Cyanobacteriales > SIO1D9 > IIICB1. The sequence continues at coordinate 32,568 of JAWQFW010000005.1, read as the reverse complement.
GAGTGACGTATACTGTTCCCATGAGTTATTTCTCCTGATATTTTGGGTTGATTTAAGCGGATGTTTCTTGATAGCGTTGGACTTTTTGGGCTGCTTGGGGTAGGCAGCGTGAGTAAAGACTACAGCCTTTACAGCGTGGGGTATAAATGGCTGGGGGAATTGTCCCGGAAGCGAGTAGGGTTTGGATGGCGGTAATGGTGGCGATGGTTTGTTGTTTTAATTCTGGGGAGATTTCGACGAGTTGGCGTTGGTGGGAGTGGGCGTAGTAGATGTAGCCGATGTTGACTGGTTTTTGGGTCATTTCTTCTAAGCATAGGGCTTGGGCGCAAACTTGGAGTTCGTCGTTGTCCCATTGTCCTGTTTTGCCTCGTTTGTATTCGACGGGGTAATATTGTCCGGAGTCGGCTTCGATGAGGTCTGCTTTGCCGATGAGATGGTATGTTTCTGATTTGAGCCAAATTGCGCGAATTTGCCAGGTTTCTTGGCGATGTTCGTTGCTGAGGGTATGGACGCGATCGTGTAGGCTGGTTCCTTCGATGGTATATTGGTTATCGATGAATTCGCCTGTGCAAGTCATTCGCCAGTAGCGATGGGGACAATATGAGTATTGGTTGAGTGAGGCGATGGTTAAGTATTCTGGGTTGTTCATAGTTTGATTCTCCTGACTATTCCCATTCCCATTGTGGTTTTGCGTCCGATGCCGGAGTAGAGGGCGAAGTCTGCTAGGGTGTTAATCTGTTTGATAACGATGGGGTCGGGTTTACTGAAGATGCGGTAGCTAATTTCGCCGATGCAACCGATGAATTTGCTGCGGGAGTCGGTGATAATTGCGGTGTTTAAGTCGAAGTAGCTGGGGAATATGGTTTCGAGGTTGATCTCTGAAAGTTGGATGTTGCTATATTTGTGCCAACGATTGAGTAAACTGTTAAAGACGCTTTCGGGAGTTGGGAGGGCGTTGTCGTATTTACCTTGACGAAAGGCTGCGGGTGTGGCGAAGTTGAAGGTGATTTGGGTGGTGGTTTCGCTGGCGCGATCGTACAATTGTTCGTAGGGGCAAGCATTCGCCCAAGGCTGGGTAGATTGGGGGGTTCCGAGGATACTGGTAATTTTAAGGTCGGCGGAACCTAAATGCCAAGCGCGATCGGGATTTAAGTTTAACCACAGTTGCGTTAGTTTACTGAATATTGTTTCGTCGAGTAGGGAAATTCGCCACCAACAGGATGTTCCGGGGGGGATGGGTTTTTGATGTTCCCATTGGAGAGGGTAACGGGAGGGTGGTTTGGTTTGTAAAGGACTAAGAGTAAAGGCTTTGGCTGATTGAGAATCATGTAAAGAGTTGCCTAATTCTTGGTCAACTGAACTAACTAAGGTGAGAAAAAGGGCGTGTAAATGTCTCCCACTGAGGTAGTTTGGAGAGATGGGAGATAGGGGCGTTAGGTTGAGAACTAAACTGTATGGCATTGTTTTTGAGAAGTGACTATTAGGAAAATAGAAAAGAAGAAGATTAAGCTGGGGCGCTGAAATTATACTTCATTCGTGCAGGTATTTTCAGTTTTTCAAGTTCAGCAAACTGATAATATTCTCCTCGCATTTGTACGTTACGAATTAAACTCACAGGTGGCATATTAATTACGTCATAGCTGATTACTTGGTGAGTAAACATCACATCTAGAGGATTTAAAGGATAAGGATAAGTAAATACACCAGATTTTAGTTGAGGTTTAGACAGTTCTCGGATCGTTACTTCTGCTTTACTCATCCATTTACCTAAGCGAATCCAATGCGGTAATTCTAGTTGATTTTCGCTAAGAATAAAAAAGTCAAATTGGCTTTCCGCAGCTATTTCTTTAGTTCTCCCGAAACTAGGAATATTTTTTTGAGTTTTTTGCATTTCTACGTGGTAGTTGTTGTTGGCATACTTCCACGTATTAAGTATAGCAAAATGGGAAAGCGATCGCGCGGGGGTTACATAAATTTTTTGTTCATTGAATGGAGTTAAATGGGCTTCGTATTTAGGAACTTGTTCGGAGCAAAAATAGCGATAGGAATCTGCTTCAGAAACGTTAGTAGCATAAGTTTCGCTATCAACTAATCCTAGTGCATAGCAAAGTGCATAATTATGGATTACGGGTTCAGTTTCGTAGAGTCGTCCAATTTCGCGAGTTGCAAAGTAGAGACTATCGTGAAGTTCAATCTGACAGCGATAGATGATTGTCATAACATCAAAAGAGGTATGAAAGGTTAGTGTTGGGTGGGGTAAGGTAACACCTCACCCCGAATTTCAAGTGTTATTTTGATTTAGCTGTTTTCGGGTTTTTCTTATCGATATATTTTTTAGCGTAAGCTTTGGCTTCAGTATCAGCTTGTTGTAAAATTGAAAGGATACTTGCTTCGGTTGCTGTGAGTGCTTTTACTTCGGCAATTACAGGTTGAAATGCTTTGCCAATAAAGTCAGTATGAACGATAAATTCTTCAGCCATTAAAGATTGGATTGCTTCAGTTGCTTTTTCGATGACTAAATCTTCGTCGAGGGGGTCGATTGATGTCAAAATGTCTTCCGGAAGGCGATCGTAAATTGCCTGTGTCCAACGTAAATTACTAACAATTTCGCCATCGGCAAAAACTATGCCTAATAATTCGTTTCTTACTCGTCCTGTGCGAGTTGTTTGTGCGCCATAGTGTCTGGTTCGTAAGATGTTATTAAAAACATACAAAAAGCTTGCTTCTGTGGGGTCTTTGAGGGTGACAATGCTAGGGAAGAATACTTGCGGCCGGATGTGATCTTGTTGATTGATACGACTGGTAACTTCGCTATTTGATGACATTGTCCCATTTTCATAAGGTGCATTGAGAGTAAATGTTTCATGAGATTCGTCAAAAGGTGTAATTGAAAAGGCGGTATCGACAACAACTTTTGACTTTTCGGAACCAGAATCACCAATGGCGAAGCCGTAGATAATACAGTCAGGATTATTTTTGCCAAATTCAACATTATATTCACATTCTTCTGGTTTAACAAGTTCATATTTACGCAGTAATTCGCGACCAACTAAACGTTCTGGTGTTGATTGTTTGCGCTTAAACATCGAGAGACGACTAATTGGTTGGCGGTTTTGAATTCCGGCGCGAACGCGGGCTTTATTTAGTTCTCCATCGGTTTGAAAGAGGGGATAAGATTCTGTGACTCGGAGAGTGAGAAAGTGAACGTATTTTCCCATTGGTTTGTAGGGGATTTCGGTGTGGAAAAATTTACTGTCGATGGTTTTTAGTAATGACATTTGTTGACTCCTATTAGTTGTTGGTTGTTAGGAAATTTATGAGTTTTCAGTTTCAGATTCATCCTCAACTGATTCGGTTTCGGCTTGGTTATCACGATTTTCTTGATCTTGTTCGAGACGATAGAGAAATTCGCAAGTATCGCGAATTAGGTTGAGTTGTCTTCCTGCGAGACGGGCGCGATCGCCTTTAAATGCGCCTTCAAACACTTCGACGACGAAATAGCGGGCAAATTCAAGTACCTTTTGGCGTTCGATTTGGCGATCGCTAATTACCCAACGCCCTTCTGCTGTCGAAGCATGAACTCGATCCATTAGTTTGCAGATTTCCGCCGCTACTGCGGCAATTAAGGTTTCGCCATGAAAAACACTTGATTCTGCTTTGAGAATCGTCTCAGCCGCGATATCAATGGGTTTGAGGACAGCATTCGCTTTCGGGTTATAACGCTTATTAGCGCGGTAAAACTCTCGATAGAGTTCAGTTAAATTTTTGGGATGATTCAAAGGCGATCTTGCTTCCACAGTTAATTCCTCCAAATTGCGATTAAGTTGAACATAAGGATCGAAACAGGGATAAAAGTCATAAGCGTACAATTTGATGCGATTAATACTAGGAAAATCAGCATCTTTTCCTCGCGTCCATTTATTCAAATAATGGAAAACGTAGAGAGGACTGGTTTCGAGATTTGTCGCCAATTCGGTTAATTTTCCCCAGTTAGCATCGTAACCAGATTTACCTCGTTTCGGATTAACATCGAGATGAATTGAATAAGCGGCGGTGAGGACGTTTAAGGGTGCGGAAAATTGCTTGCCATCGTCGTCTTCCCAACCTTCAAGAATGTAATCCAGACGAAAGCGATCTTGTTTTGTTAAGACTCGAAATGCTGGCGGCGCACTATCGAGAAATACTGTTTCTTCAAATTCTGCGCCGTCGCGATAGGGTGGAATTGGCGACTCTGAAACCACAGTTTTGACATCAAGAATCATGGGAAAAGCAAAGGCTAACCATGCAGGCATTACCCAAGATTCAGTATCAGTTGGATCGCGTCCTGGTGGGAGTGCCATAAAGTAGAAAGTAAGCGGTTTATCATCAGGGTAGGAAAGTTTAAATGTACGGTCTTTTTTATGGTTTGGGTCATCATCTGGTAAGTCTTTTTTTTGCTGTAATTCGGTATCAATAAGAAAAGCGTCTACGGTTTGATAGCGAGATCGCGTGAAGTTAGCTTTTAAGTTTTCGCTAACAAAATGTTTACGAATGCTGGTATCAAAGCGAGTTTGAGAAATATTCAAATAAGCTTTTTGTAAGAAGCTATTAGTTTCTGGGGTAAAGTAATAAGTTGGATAGAAATAAAGATAGCGATATTTCCCATCTTCAAATCGTTTACCAATTGCTTGAGTTTGATTCATTAAAATCTGCCGCAGCATCATTTCTATACCCGCAATACTAGAAATATTGCGCTTGGCATTCGAGCCACCTAGCATTTGTTTATTAGTATAAACTTGCGGCGTAAATAATACCGCCGATTCCATTTGTTCGGTGACAGTATAAGCAGAATGAGAAAGAGAACAAATTAATTGACGACCGCGACCAGATTTTTTTGCAGTATTATAATTGTTGAGTTCGTTGAGAAAAGTTTCGGCTTGTTCTGCTGGAGTTTCTGTCGTTTCTCGATCGGGAAGCATAACTACTCGACTTACCCATTCTCTCAAGTCATCCCAACCATCAGCTAAGTTATATTGTACCACAATTGGTTGAGTTTTTTCAACTATAAAAGTAATAATTTCTTCGCCAATAGTACGAATTTCTTCGGGTGCTGTTCCGGGATGAGTTTCTAAGTATTTCGCAGCTAAATAATACCATTCGTAAGGTACTCCGCCTGTATTTCCTTTGAGTTTTAGTTCTTTTAGAGTTTCGTTAATGCGTTGAATTTCTCGGATTTGGGGAAGATATTTTTCTAAATTCCAAAAGTTGGCGACTTCGGTTACTAAATTTAGTTCTGGTGGTGCAGGCAACTTTTTATTTTGCTTACGAAGAGTTTGAATTTTTGCAAGGCGATCGCCCCAAATTTTGCGACTGACAACATCACCAAATTCTGCGAGTTGGTCAATGCGAATATCATCATCAAAACGAAAGTTATAATCGGCAGATAAAACTTGTTTTTGCTGAAATTTAACTAAGTTATCGCTGCGACTTTTAGCAACTGAACTTTTAGTTGGTTTGAGAATGCGTAAAGTGGCATCAAGGGCGACTTGCATTAATCCAAAATCATCAAAAAATTGGCTATAATAGTCTGCATATTTCATTCCCTTTCCGTCACGTCCAAATCCGGTTTGTTTAAGTTTTAATTCGCCGCGACATAAGTTTTTAATTGTGTCAATAACGCGGTTGGGGAGGTCTGCTGGAGAAATTGGCGGAGATTCGCGATCGCACAAATAAATGACCCCCGTAGGTAAGTATAATAAGGGTTCGTAGTAGGTTTTTTCGGCGGTATTGAGGGCTATATGGGCTTCCATGACGGCGTTGTTGACTACGTTGGTGAGTACGCCGCGATTTTCAGCAATGCTGTGGTAAGTTAGCTTTAATTGACCATCGCTGAGTTGGTGAATAAGTTCGCTTAAACTGTTGTTTTGTGCATCTTGAGGATGTTTAATAATGGAAGCGAGACGATCGGCGAGACAGGTAAGATCGGCGAGACAGGTGAGAGTGCGATCGCGTAATCTTGGATTCAATCCATCTTCAGATAAATTTAAGTTAGTATCGTTGCGTTTTTGGGCATTGTATGCTACGAAAAGTAAGTCATCAATATAGTCGCGCCATTGTTCGGGAGAGTTAGGAAACAGAAAAAGATTGAGTCCTAATTCGGGAACCATCACGGCAAATATTTCGCGATGTTCTTCAACTGAAAGTTTACGAATATCGCCGTTAGGATCTCGCCGAATCAAACGATATTTTTCCGGCATTTCAGGGAAGAGATCGTAATTAAATTTTTCAAAATCATGCAGAATAAAAGCTGCGATTTCTATCCGCCGTTCAAATTCTTTGACTACACGACGCGCAGTAGTATTCAGTTTTTCCAAGCGTTTTTCGATTAAATTAGCCGGAAATAAACCATTGAGTAAATGCGTATTCAAAGATTGATCGCCAGCATTATCGCGACGGACAGGATCTTTTCCTTCTGCAATACGACGACGATCGATTTTGTCGAAAAATTTCCCACCTTTTGCAGTTACACCAATTGCAACACGCAATAAATTTGGCAAGACAAATTCAGCAAAATCTGTCATTACAAAATCGTCAGGATTTTGTGACTGAATTGCTTCGCGAAGTAGCCTTAAAGTCAGTAATTCTTGAGTGATATAAATTGTGCGATCGCTCTCATCAGCATCTATTCCTAAATCTTCATCCGAAAGCGCTTCTAAGTCGATTTTATCAAATTCATCAGTTTCATTTTCGGGATTTAAGTATTCAAATAAATTTAGTTGTCGTGGATCGTCTTGAGATTTCTTACCTTTAGTCATTTTCAGTTTCCAAAGAATCTAAGTAGTTAGTGATTTGGCGAAGATATATTGGATAATAAGTCAAACACTCATGAATAGCACCGAAAACAATTTCGAGATTAATGTCTAGGTATCTATGAACAAGAATGTTTCTCATTCCAACTGCTTGAGCTAGTTTTTGAGCAAGTTCTTCTGTTAATATTTTTTGTTTGGCAGCTTCTAAAAAATACTCCTTATTTTTCCAGTTATCTCGACTTGGAAGAATACCTAGTTGAGTAAGCAAGTATTTGTTGATATCCAAGCTAGCTTCCGTCAAAAGCTGAATTAATCGTTCAACAATCAGTTGAGTATCAAAATCATTGATATATTCTTGTAGGGTTAGCGATTCAAATTCCTGAAGACGTTCGAGATACTTACGAATAGCTTGTATTCTTGCGAGAACAACTTCTACTTCTATATTGCTCATACACCTTGTTTCTCCAAAAATTGTTCTATTTCTTGTCGCCAATTTTGTCGTAGAGTTTGTAGTTCAGTTTTGGTCATCAAAGCTTTTTGAGAAAAATCATCAAACAAACCTGTTTCTTTTTCGTATAAAAGTTTGCCATCGCGAGCAATATAATGAGCGACTAGGGTTGAACAGTTATTAATTTCCACTATGTCAATTTTGTCAGTAGAAACTTCTAAAATATCGGCAAGAATGCTGTAAAGTTCTAATCGACTGAATCCTTTAACTGTTTGTTCGTGTAATTCCTCATCGTAAAGTATGGCAAAATCCCAATCGCTATTAGGATGATTATCTCCTCTTGCTCTCGAACCAAAAAGTACGAGTAATTTGAGATAAGGGATTACTTGAGGTAGAAGTTTAGTTAAAGTTGTTGATTTGAACAATTGAGTCATTTTTCTCTAAGGATAATGTTTTTGTAGTTAAATAATAGCTATATTTAAATTAGCAAATCCATGTCTCACCTCCTTTGGTTTTGAAACGATAGGCTAAGGTATCTAGGAGTAAGGCTGGTTGACCGATCGCGATCGCGTAAGGTGGTGTCGTCTCATGAACGCTTGTCTCGTCGCTAATCGGGTAAAGTGCAAAGTGCATCGGTAATTGCAGACGGTAGCGGATTTCGATGACAGGATAAGGTAAAACGTAACTAACGAGTCCTTGTCTTCGCAAACGTTGGTTAATTTTGTCAATCCAAGGGTTATCGGGTTGCCAAACTTCAATTCCCGCTAATACTTGCACTTTCCAAGCTTCGGCAATTTCTTGTAAGTTTCCCGCGTAAGTAAACCGCCAATTTAAGCGTTCTTCGCGATATCCTTTGAGAACCATAAATGCGAGACAATGTTTAAAGTGACCTTTCGCAATGGGTTGTCGGAGACGTTGAGAAGTGTCTTGTAGCGATCGCCTAAATCCGGCTTCTGTCCACATTCCAATCTCTAAATTGCTTAAAATTCCCGGTAGATCGTAAGTTTTGAAGCGAGATGCTTCGTCTTGTTCAGTTTGGTCATACAAACCACATTGTAAAGGACTCGATCCTCGAAAACTCGACGCATCATCAAAGATTGGATTTCCTTTTTTACCTGAAATTTTTTGCCAATCTTTTGACCAACCGATAACGCAACCTGCAACTCGCTTCAAATTAGTACCAAATACTTCTTCGCAGTCCTGTTGAAACTTTTCTCTACTAATACTGTAGTTTTGTTTAATTTTTGGACTACCTAAGCTATACCAAAGTTTAAAAGATTGTACTGCGCCCCAGCGTTTGTAATACCCGGCAAAGTCGTTAATCTTACGATAATTGTCAATAATTGCGTTGTTAAAATCGGGTCGTTCGTAAGAATTATCAACTTCTAGGGGTGCATTATCTTTGGCAAATAAACGTTCGACAAGAAACTTGGGAACCAGTGCATAAGCGGTAAAATTATAAAATTGAATATCTTGACCATTTTTTTGATAACTATCATGGCGACCTAAACGACCTAATCTTTGAATAAAGTTTCCTGTATCTGAGGATTCAAAAATCAAAAAGTTAATCTTAAAATCAACACCGACATCAATGGTACTTGTTCCCAAAACTAAGTCGCAATCTAATGATTCTAACTTAGTTTGACGACCCGATAAACCTGTGTTTTCGCCAACAGTTAAGTTATTAGTTTCAAAAAATTCGCGGAAAATGGGGACGAGTCGCTTCACTGAAGCAATAGAATTAAGAATAATTGCGCCTTTGCTTCCTGGGTAAGCTTGAAAATACTGTAAAACGAGTTCTTTGTTTTCTTTTAACCAGGTTTCTGAGGCTGAAAATGTTGATTCTAGAGGTATAAAGTTGAGTTTGATTTCTCGTGCAACTTGTCGCCATTTTTGTGCTTGTAATTGCTTGGCTAAATCGCTGGTGTTAGGAAATTTATATTTACCAGCCTGAGTAGGATCGATTAGCTGATAACGAAATCCGGCTTTGTCTAGTTTTTCTAATAATTGGTTATCTGGAGTTGCGGAAAGAAACAAAAACTTTTTCTCTCGATTAGTGCGTCTAATTAACAGCATTGTATTAATAACGCTAGCAATTTGTGGTGCAGCGAAAACATGAAATTCATCGAAGATAAAGAGGTTGAAATTTTTATCGATTCGATTCCATAATTTATCGGGATTATCGTAGGGATTGAGAGATGCACCTCGGTGTAAATAATGAAGGATATCGGGGTTAGTTAAAAGAATTTCTGAATTGTCGGTTCGAGAGGCGATCGCGGCAGCTTTCTTCAGTTTTTCTTGTTCTGAATACAGTTCTAATTCTGCACCGCTTAAGCGATGAATTCTTGGTTCATGTTCGGGTTGAAATATCTCTAGATATTCACTAAGTTGACGTTCTTGATCTCTAGCTAGTTCGTTCGTTGGATATAAACCAATTGCTAAAAAATCTGTTATCAAAGTTTCTAAATATGCAGCTAAACTTTTCCCATCTCCAGTAATTGCTACGTTAATTACAACATCAATATTTGGATTTCGTAAAGCTTTTAAAGTTTCTGCTTGATGCCAAACTAATGACCATTTTGGCGGCAGTTTAACATCTTCGGGTACTTCTGCTGCTGGACAAGAATAAATGGGTTTGAGTGTAATTTCGTATCTATCTAAGGTTGAAGTATTCATTGATTTACGTGCTTATTTATTAGCGAACAAAAATCCGTGACAGTATCTTTTGTACTGCTCACTTCCTAATTAGATTTTCTGGCAAAATATGTGCCTTTTGCTCTAATTTTCTGTCCGTAAGTTGTTGCTTAAATTTATCTTGGCACGGAAAATAGAGATATGCAAGGATAAACTATAAAAAAGTGTCCGTATAAATATGAGTCGTAAAGGTCAATCGATTACCCTGTCAATATCCGATCGCGAAAAAAAACAATTAGAAGCTTTAGCCATCGAATTTGGGATGCTTTGGGGAGACAAACCGAACATTTCCAAACTGGTAAACGCGATCGCCCGCAACCACCTCCAAATTGTCCGTAACAATGACTGGTCAACAGAACGGATTAAAGTATTAGAAACTGCGCGTAAAGTCTTCATTGACGAAGGAAAAATGCTCGAAGCCTTAGAAATTGGGCGCTTATTGAGTTCTCGCAGTGAATTAACCAACGGATTCAAAAAAGAAATTGAGACATTTCTCGACAAGCCACAACCCGCATGGAGACAACGAATTGACGATTTGATCCAATCTCAACAACCATTTCGGCTTTCTTACCGAGATGCAGGAGATCGCCAGTTTAATTACACCGTATTATTTGCCAAAATTGAACCGATTGAGAAACGGAAATACTTAGTCTGTTGTTGCGAAGAAACCGAAGGAAACTTCGATATTCCCGAACTCTGTCACAATTGGACATTGAGACTCGATCGCATCGTCGAAGCCGCAGTGATTCCCCTTTCTCAAACATGGTTAGAATTAGAAACAATTCCGGTAGAATTTCACCTGTTTGGTACACTAGCGTTTGGGTATCGAGGTTATAAACCAGGAGATATCTTTCTCAGCGAATTAGAAGGAAATCCACCACATCGGCGCGTAATTCGCGATATCTATAGTACATTCTGGTTGATTCGGGAAATTTTACCCTACGGAGCAGATTGCGAAATTGTCGCACCCAAAAGTGTACGATCTCGCTTCATCGAACAACAACTCAAAGCCCTCAATCGACGCTACGGAATAAATCCGAGAAACTAACTCCTAAGATCCCAGATCGATATTTTCAGTCAATCTGGGATTTCATTTCCATTTCATTTTCCTTTGAAATAATGAAAATACTCACAAATCTCTCTGTGTTGCAACTCAAACCATTATGCGACGGAAACAACTCAAACCATTAATCCTAATCAGTTTAACCGCAACATTACTTTTAAATCTCGCCCCTCAAAAAGCGAGATCCGAAAAACGTAATCTAGTCGCTCACCCCCGCACCCCATACCAACTCTCTTTTTACAAACGCCATAACCCTAGTTACCGCGTCGCAGGCGCTCTCCACTTTGCTCACAGCAAGCTTCACGATGTCTTACTGACAACCCCCTTCGAGCGTCACGCAGAGGAAGATGCGAACTTCTACGAAGAAGTAATCAGCTTCTACAATAATCCACCTCGAATCGAACCAACCCAAGAATTCTACGCACCTTACACTGCTCGTGCAACTTGGCGTTTATTCCGCACCATCGATTCAGTTCATTTATTACACGAAATGACTGAAGATATTATGGCAGATCCAGATATTGCTTGGAACGAAAAAGAAAAAACACTCCAAGAAGCATACCAATACTATAGGTCAACCTACGAAGACATCGCCCTTTCTCCCGCACCTCTCGATGTCACGATGCGTCGCGCTGGAGTTATGATGAAACCCTATTTCAGCCTAACTCGTAACTATTACCCCAAAAATAATAACTTCTTTTATGCTGCTCACTGGTGGCATCCTGCGGTTTACGAATCAATGATGGTTGGTGGTAACGATCGCGAACAAGACATAATGATGGAGAAGATGGATGAAGTTTTTCGCTCTCAAGTGATACCCAATCCACCAAAACGAATGCTCCTCAGTCGCGAAGCAAGTCCTCGCTACAGTCGTCTTTCTCCCGAAACTGCGAATACTTTCGACAACTTACATATGCTTCACGGCATTACCTACGACATTTTTGCCTACGATGGTTGGACAATAGAGCAGAAAAAAGCTGAACTTTATCGCGTTCTTGAGGCGATGAGCTATCAACCTGGAGATGAAACACTTGTCCGTAAGTTTACCACTCCGAAAGCTAATTTTAATCCCCTGGTTTACGATGATTGGGTGACAAGCGCTGATGGAGCAATGTCTCAGATCATGATGGAAATGCTTGATGAAATGATGCCTGTAATGATGTCGCAACACAGCGATAATCAAACATCAATGCCGCATCAGCAAATGAGTCACCAAATGCACCAGCAAATGCAGCAACTGAGGACACAATTAAAACTGAAACTAACTCCAGGAATTCAAGAAGGGGAAATTCCTGGCTCATTTATGGATGCAATGATGGTAATTATGCCGGAGATGGAAATGTCTCCAGAAGCAATGCAACCTGGAGTTATTAACCCGATGATGACGGAAGCGATGTTGAAGGGTTGGCGCGAAAAATACGGTAATTTGCCCGATCTTGACCCACTCTCGATGGATAACGAACCTTCTGCTACTGCATTTGTGAATTAAGCTGTTTTGTAGTTGGTAATCAAGACTAGACAGGTTTGTAGTCAGCTTTTTCGGGCTGATAAAAGACTAAATTACTGACTGCAAATTTCTATTTATTTTTTTGTGGGAAGCAAAGGAGAAATAAACTTGAAAAAACAATATTTGCTGTTAGCTAGTTTGCTTTTTGGGATCATATTTACGGAAATTTTTGACCAGCAAACAGCACAAGCTGCCGATCACTTAAACTTGGAAGAAGGACTACCAACTGAAGTAGAAGATGCTTATCCGGTTCCCTATCAAGGACGAGAATTGCAAGGAGTTTTGCGCTACGATCGCACTGGGGATGGAAAAGACCATTTTGTAGTTGAGCCGCGTCTTGAGTATGGTTTTGCACCCAACTGGCAAGGTAGAATTGCGATACCTTTTGAATTTGGTTCGGATACGGCAGATGGTATTGGCGATGTTGAGGTAGAAGTGTTTCACAATTTTAATACGGAAACGTTGAAAATGCCTGCTTTTGCTGTTTCGGCTAGTGCTGCATTTCCTACTGGTGCAGATAGTGCGGGAGTCGATCCTAGTTTCAAGTTTATCGCTACGAAAACTTTAGGTACAGGGGCTAATTTAGACCGAGTGCATTTGAATTTGGGATACAGTATTAATACTTCTGCTGAGGAGGAGGAGCGTGGCGATCGCATTTCTGCTGTGGTAGGCTATAGTCGTCGCCTCAATTCGGAAACGATTTTAGTTACAGATTTGGCTTACGAACAAGAACAGGAAAAAGACCAAGACAGTTTGTTGTTGGAAATGGGTGTAAGATATCAGCGATCGCCACTTAATGTCATTGCTATTGGTGCGGGAGTTGGTTTAACTGAAGATTCTCCTGATTTCCGAGTTACTGCCGGATTTCAGCGATCGTTTTAATTATCATTAATTGTAGGGGCGCAGGTCTATGCGTCCTGACCAAAAATAGCTAATATCTACCTAATATAGAAATTGTCACCGATTAACTAGAAATAGTTTTAAATAATAGCTATTACTTAATAAAAAAGATGCGTGTATTGTTAGTTGAAGATGAACCAGATTTGGGTGCAGCAGTTAAACAAACTTTGTCTCAAGCTGGTTATGTGGTTGACTGGGTACTTAATGGTAATGATGCTTCGGACTATTTAGAAAGCCAGTGGACGCAATACAATTTAGCAATTTTTGATTGGCTTTTGCCGGAAAAATCTGGATTAGAATTGCTTCAAGAATTGAGAGGAAAAAATAATCCTTTACCTGTAATGATGTTAACTGCAAAAGATCGGGAAATTGATAAAGTAATTGGTTTAGATGCGGGGGCTGACGATTATTTAGTTAAACCGTTTGGAATGGCAGAATTGCTAGCGCGACTGCGAGCTTTACAAAGGCGATCGCCACAAATACAGCCACACCAATTACAAGTTGCTAACCTGACTTTAGATTATCGCACAAATACAGCTTCAATAATAGTTTCAAGAGGCAAAAAACAAGTAATTTTTTTCACACATAAAGAATTTTTATTACTCGAATATTTTTTACGTCATCCTCAGCAAATTGTTACCCGCGAGCAAATTTTAACTCAACTTTGGGAAATAGGAGAAGAACCAATTAGTAATGTTGTTGCAGCGCAAATTCGCTTGTTACGACGTAAATTAGAACAATACGGCTGCGATAATTTAATTGAAACAGTTTATGGACTAGGATATCGTTTCAATCCGTCTCAATTTCAGTAAAAAAAGTAAGAGTAGATGAGAAAGTTGACAACTACTCAAAGTAATAAACTATGAAACAAAATCGATTATTTCAGACTACTCGTTGCCGACTTGCGATTTGGTATGCTGGAGTAATGGGAGTAATTTTGAGTATGTTTGGAATTGGAGTTTATGAAGCGATCGCGCACGCTCATCGTATTACAATCGATCGTGAACTACAATCTGTTGCTGGTAGACTTCAGAATAGCTTAGAATCTGTTCTCATACAACCGAGAACGTTAACACCTACAGTTGCTCGTTTTTTACCAGATATTTGTCTCATCGAAAATAATTGTTTTAATCAAGATTTACCACTGAGACATGAAGATAATTATTATATTCGTTTCCTATCTACTTCAGGGGATTTAATTGCTGTCGCTGGATTAAAACCAATTGGAATAACTGAATCTTCAAATATTCAACAGTGGCAAAGATTAACTGATAATAGAGGAATAAATTATCGTCAAATTTCCCTAGTTTTGCAAACCCAAGATCGACAAACTTGGGGTTATCTCCAAGTAGGACGGAATTTAGAAGATTTTGAAAATTATGTCGCGAGCGTAAAATGGATTTTAATCATCAGTTTACCCTTAGCAATTTTATTAATTGCTATTGCGAGTTGGTGGTTAGCTGGATTAGCAATGCAGCCAATTTATCAATCTTATCGGCAAATTCAACAATTTACTGCTGATGCTGCTCATGAATTACGCACACCTTTAGCAGCAATTCGGGCAACAGTAGAATCAACTTTAATGTTACCAAGTTTAGAGCCAACTAAGGCACAAGAAACTTTCCAAGCAGTTAATCGACAAAATCAACGAATTTCTCAATTAGTTGCCGATTTATTAACTTTGTGTCGTCTCGATCGAAACTCAAGTATTTCTCCTGAGTCCACTTTACCTGAAGAATTGGTTTCTCTAACCGATCTAATTAACGATCTCGCTGAAGAATTTGCCGCATTAGCTTTGACAGCCAAGCTAAAATTAAGTGCAGAAATTAAAGGAGATTGTGAGCTACAAATAAGAGGTAATTCTGCACAACTGTATCGGTTAGTATCCAACTTAGTTAGTAACGCAATTCGCTATACTCCGGCTGGTGGCGAAGTAACATTAACTTTAGAAAATAGTCCCTACGAAGCGATAATTCGCGTTCAAGATACGGGAATAGGGATTGACCCAAAAGAACAAAAAATGATTTTCGACCGCTTCTATCGAGTTAATAGCGATCGCTCCCGCAATTCTGGGGGTTCCGGTTTAGGATTAGCGATCGCCACCGCGATCGCACAAGCACATCAAGGTAGCATAACCGTCCAGAGCGAACTTGACCAAGGCAGTACCTTCACCGTCAAATTACCGAGAAAATCTGCCAATGTAGGAAAAACTTGGACAAAATTAACTTAGTCAATCGTCTTTTTCGGATTTGGTGCTAGCTATAAACAACACCAAATCCAATCTCGTGAGAAAATGCGATCGCTCTCAGCACGGAAGCAAACTTACTAATGTCTAATCTCGTCGAAAAAATCGCCGAATTTACGGTCGTCAAACTCAATCACCGAGGCGAAGAAGAATCTCGCACGCTCAAAAAAACCACGTACCAAATCGAACACCTAACCGATAGCATCTCACTCGAACTTGTCCCCTTAGCTAGCGGAAATTTCCTCATGGGCGCACCGGAAACCGAAATTGGTGCAAATTCAACCCAAACTCCCCAAGATGAAGTCACTGTGGCTGCTTTCAGCATTGGGAAATATCCCGTTACCCAAGCTCAATGGCGTACGGTAGCTAAATTTTCTGAAGTTAACTTACCTTTACAACCCAACCCTTCGTGTTTTAAAGGAGACGAACTCCCAGTTGAAGAAATTTCTTGGTTTGAAGCGATCGAATTTTGCGATCGCTTATCTCAGCATACCGGACGCAACTATCGTCTTCCTACCGAGGCTGAATGGGAATATGCTTGTCGCGGTGGGACAACTACTCCGTTTCATTTTGGCGAAACAATTAACACTGACCTAGCGAACTATTCCGGGGTAAATTGGGAATACGATGGCAGAATTATCAGTCGCGGCGCTTATGGAAAAGGTTCCCAAGGTGAAGACCGTAAAGAAACTACTTCTGTTAGTAATTTTGGGGTAGCTAACGAGTTTGGTTTGTCTGATTTGCACGGTAATGTTTGGGAATGGTGCGCCGATTATTGGCACAATAGATATCAAGAAAGATTCAACAATGGTCAACCTTCATCAGAACCAGATAATAACTTCCGACCTTTGCGTGGAGGTTCCTGGAACACCGGACCGAACCCTTGTCGTAGTGCTTATCGCAAGAAATATCAAGCGGATGCGAGTTTGTATAATATCGGTTTTCGGGTTTGTTTCAGTTGACTAGAAAGATGAAATTTCTCGGTATTGACTTGGGCTGGACATCCGGCGAAACTGGACTTTGTTGCTTAAGTTGGGAAAATAATCAGTTAAAAATCTTAGATTTGAGTCGAAAACAGCAACTAAGTGCTATTTTTAGTTGGATTGAGACTTGGGTAGGAGTTGATGAACCTGGCTTAATTGCGGTGGACGCACCGACTCTGATTCCTAATTTAACGGGAATGCGACTACCAGACAAACTGACTCATAAATATTTCCGTCGCTATCATGCAGGTTGCTATCCAGCTAATCTTTCTCGTCCTTTTGCGGAACGGACTGTGGGTTTTGGTGTAAGCTTGGAACAGCGAGGATTTGTTCATGCCGCAACCATTGAACCGCAGAAGTTGGGACGATATCAAATTGAAGTTTATCCTCATCCGGCGATCGTTAATTTTTTCGGTTTAAATCGGATTTTGAAGTATAAAAAAGGTAATTTAGCACAGAGAAAAGCAGAGTTAAGCAAGTTGCGTCAATACATTACTGAAATTTTGCCTCAACGCAAACCTTTTCTCAGTATTTCTCCATTTTCAGCCCTTACTTGTAATTTTGATTCTCTCAAAGGTAGGGAATTAAAGGCTGTGGAAGACCAACTTGATAGTTTGATTTGTGCTTATATCGGTGCATACTATTGGTATTGGGGAGAGGAACGTAATTTAATCTTGGGAGATACAACTACTGGATATATTGTCGTTCCCAATCGGTAAAAGGGGAAGACAAGGAGGATTTGGGAGACAGGGATGATTTGGGAGACAGGGATGATTTGGGAGACAAGGATGATTTGGGAGACAAGGATGATTTGGAAGACAAGGATGATTTGGAAGAGTAAATGTTAGTGAAACTATAGCTGGTAATTCCCAAAACTGACCACATCTCCAATACCTCCAACACCTCCAATACCTCCAACACCTCCAACACCTCCAATACCTCCAATTCCTCCAATTCCTCCAATTCCTCCAATACCTCCAACACCTCCAACACCTCCAACACCTCCAATACCTCCAATACCTCCAACACCTCCAATACCTCCAATCCCCAATCCCCGATCGCCTCAATATGGCACAATAAGAAACGTTAATTAAAAGGATATATCTTTTTCCGGGCGATCGCTAGTCTCGCTTCCGGTTTTTTGTTGACAAATAACTAAAAATGTGATATGACAATTACTGCCCCAGCACCTACAAAAACTCGTCGCGTCGTCTTTCCCTTCACCGCTATTGTCGGTCAGGAAGAGATGAAATTAGCCTTATTATTGAACGTAATTGATCCCAAAATTGGTGGAGTCATGATTATGGGCGATCGCGGCACAGGTAAATCAACTACAATTCGAGCCTTAGCTGACTTATTACCAGAAATCGACGTAGTTCTCAACGATCCCTTCAACAGTCATCCCAACGATCCCGACTTAATGAGCGATGAAGTTCGCCAAATGGTAGAATCCCAAACAACTCTACCAATTATGAAGAAAAAAGTCACAATGGTAGACTTACCTCTCGGCGCAACCGAAGACCGAGTTTGCGGTACAATCGACATCGAAAAAGCCCTTTCTGAAGGTGTGAAAGCTTTTGAACCCGGATTGCTCGCCAAAGCTAATCGTGGTATCCTCTATGTTGATGAAGTCAACCTCCTTGACGATCACCTCGTAGACGTACTTCTCGACAGTGCCGCTAGTGGTTGGAATACCGTTGAACGCGAAGGAATTTCGATCAGACACCCAGCCCGTTTTGTCTTAGTTGGTTCCGGAAACCCAGAAGAAGGAGAATTACGTCCGCAATTGCTCGATCGCTTTGGGATGCACGCAGAAATTCACACTGTAAAAGAACCTGCTTTGCGAGTCCAAATCGTCGAACAAAGAGCCGAATTCGATCGCGATCCTCAAGCATTTGTAGAAAAATATCAGTCTCAGCAAGAAGAATTACAAAAGCAGTTAGTTGCAGCCCAACAAAGATTAAATGAAGTTAATCTCGACTACGAATTGCGAGTTAATATTTCTCAAGTTTGTTCCGAATTAGATGTTGATGGATTACGTGGAGATATTGTCACGAATCGCGCAGCAAAAGCTTTAGCAGCTTTGGAAGGACGCACAGAAGTAACCAAGGAAGATATTAACAAAGTTATCATTCTTTGTTTACGTCACCGACTGCGGAAAGACCCCTTAGAATCGATTGATTCCGGTTACAAAGTGCAAAAAACCTTCAGTCGTGTTTTTGGTGTAGAAATGCCTGAAGAAAGTTAATTTGTAAAGGCGTAGCCTTGCAAAGTCTCTACTGTGCAATTTTTTCTCGTTACTCGGCGGAGCCGAGTAATGCCTCCCGGAGGCTCCTGCCTCCATTGAGATGATCATCGAGGCAGGAGCCTCGAAAGTGCGTTCCCCGGCGGAGCCAGGAAGGGGAAAGGAAATAGGAGCCAGAGAACCAGGGGAATTGTCTCCCTCTCGTTACTCGGCTCTGACGAGTAATGCCTCCCGGAGGCTCCTGCCTCCATTGAGATGATCATCGAGGCAGGA
>JAWQFW010000005.1:2330-13322 GCA_035968095.1 Oscillatoria sp. PMC 1068.18 | reverse complement strand
GCCTCGTGGGGGTGTTCCCCGGCAGAGCCAGGGAACGAGGGGAATTGTCTTGGAAATTAATTTTTCTGAGGACGAGTTTCTTCTTCTAAAGCGCGTAAACTCAATAGCGAGGCGACAGTTGCGCCAATTATATCCATAATTAAGTCAACAACTGTATCATCAAGATCATTAATCGTGTTTGTCACCCACTCAAACACTTCCCATAACGCTCCGACTGCAATCCCAAAAGAAATAATCGTCAAAATATATAAGATCAAGTGAGTGCGAAAAACTGGTAACATCGGCTGATAAACCAGAAAACTAAGTGCTAAAGTAATGGCAAAAGTGGTAAAACCATGAGTAATTTCGTCATAAAGTCCGGGTTGATAAAATAAGCCCACCCAACCACCAGCATTAAGTAAAGCAGCGATCACAAAAAGTAAATCGAATAAAGTTGGTAGTCGTACATCTCGCAAGACAAAAATTACAGAAGCAATTAAAAAACCGACAAGTATAGTTCCTTCCTGCCAACCAACTCGTGCAAAAATAAACGCAGTGGCGATCGCCAAAAAAAACTCTCCTATCCAAGCTGCAACTCGATAACCTCGCCAATTGGTAGAAGTAAACGACCTCGATTCGTTTCCCTGAAACATAGTTTTACCTTACTTTTTACAATATTGATGCAAAATCGCGATCGCTAGTTCAACTCGGTTCGGCTGAGTTTGCACCGTATAAGCTTGAGCTTCTATTTCCCGTCGATAAGCATGATACCGTAAAAAGTAAGGTCTAGCCCTCGGTGAAGGTTCCAAGTCTAAGTCAAGCAACTGAAGTCTGTCACCCCCAGCACAAAATTGAGCCGCGTGTATTGACTCATGGACAAGCGTCGGAACCGCGATTCCTAAGTCAAATACCACTGGATTAATCCAAACCTGTTTTGAATCTACCTGAAATATCCCGTAAGTTCCTCTTACTGGGGGTATAGCCAGATTCACTTGAAATCCGTAGGTTGTTAAAACTTGCTGTAACCGGGAAAAATCTTGATTTGCTGACGAAGGAGAAACACTCTGCGCTGAAGTTGAGACAGGATTTGCGATACTGAGGAAAGTAATTAAACCTAGTTGCAGGAAAGAGTTGCTTTGTTTGTTAAACACAAATCGATCAGATATTTTTCCTAAAGGACTCTTTCAGCTTAACCAAAGCAACTGAGATTCACTTTTTTTTCACAGCCTTCCAAGTCCCACCATAAGTATAATTAGGGTTGTTGTCGCTGAGATTCTCCCAGCAAGAGTGACAGACAAATTGCCATTGTTGAGATTCGTCGTATTGAATTCGGTAAAGTACAGCCGCAGCTTCACCGCAAAAATTGCATAATTTCTTTCTAACACGAGTCATCGGTTTTTTTTGTACTATTTAAACGTCTTACAGTTAAAACTATCCCCCATGAACGACTTAAACTTCAAGAAATTACAAAATGGTTCCGATATTCGCGGTGTCGCTATTTCCGGCGTACCCGATGAACCTGTAAACTTAACCCCAGAAGTCGCGAAACGCCTTGGATTTGCCTTTATTAGCTGGCTGGAGCAAAAACTTTCTAAATCTGCTTCTGACCTCACTGTAGCAATTGGTCGCGATAGTCGTCTCTCTGGAGCCAGCTTAACCGATGCAGTTATAGCCGGAATGACAGCTAGCGGCTGCCGAGTTTACAATGTTGGCATTGCCTCCACTCCTGCTATGTTTATGAGTACCGTCACTCCAGACATAATGTGTGATGGCGCAATTATGCTCACTGCGAGTCATTTACCCTACAATCGTAACGGACTGAAACTGTTTACCAACAAAGGAGGACTCGATAAGCAAGATATCAGCACTATTCTCACTTTCGCCGCAGAAACTCCCGTCCCGGAATCAGAACTATCCCCGCAAGTTACCAATTACGACTTTATCTCAGTTTACGCCGAAAAACTGGTAAATACAGTCCGCGCAGCCGTCAACCATCCAGAAAATTTTCAGCAACCTTTGCAAGGACTTAAAATTATTGTTGATGCGGGTAATGGGGCTGGTGGCTTTTATGCAGAGAAAGTATTGCAACCATTAGGTGCAGATACTACCGGAAGTCAATTTCTTGAACCTGATGGCAACTTTCCCAACCATGTCCCTAATCCCGAAAATGAGACAGCAATGGCGGCTATTTGTCAAGCGGTTGTGGAACATCAAGCCGATTTAGGGATTATTTTTGACACAGATGTAGACCGAGGTGCGGCGGTTGATGCTACAGGGAAAGAATTGAACCGCAATCGATTAATTGCGTTGATTAGCGCGATCGCGCTCAAAGAACATCCAGGCTCAACCATTGTCACTGATTCTATCACCTCTGAGGGACTAACGCAATTTATTGAATCAGAATTAGGAGGTAAACATCATCGCTTCAAACGCGGTTATAAAAACGTCATTAACGAAGCAATTCGGCTGAACCAAATGGGTGAAGAATCTTGGTTAGCAATTGAAACTTCGGGACACGGCGCAATGAAAGAAAACTATTTCCTTGATGATGGCGCTTATTTAGTCACAAAACTACTTATTGAATTAGCTCGTTTGCGAAAAGAAAATCGTTTCTTAACCGATTTAATTACCAAGTTACAAGAACCAGTAGAAAGCTCGGAATTTCGCTTAAAAATTAAGACAGAAGACTTCAAAAATTATGGCGATTTAGTAATTGAACAACTCACTGCTTTTGCCGTCCAGCAAGAAGACTGGAAAATTGTTCCTAATAATTATGAAGGAGTACGAGTACGTTGTCTATCTGCCGAGGAACAAGGCTGGTTTTTGCTACGTCTCTCGCTTCATGACCCAGTAATTCCTTTAAATATTGAGTCGAATGTTGCTGGGGGTGTCAAGAAAATTGCTGTGCGACTACGAGAGTTTTTTCAAAACTTTGAAGCTCTCGATTTATCTGTCTTACCTTGAGATTTTATTTATTCAGAAGTAGAGAATAAAGGAGCAACGCAAATGTTTATAATTGCCCTTAATTAACAACAAACTTAGGAAACATAACTATTTCTCTCGTGCGGGTATTTTGCCCGCGATCGCCGTAACCTTGTCATGTAAGAGAAGATCCTCATAATTAATCATGGTTAAAAAAAGCGACCAAGATCGGATCGCTACAATATTCAACCATTTCCGTAGTACGGGCATCTTGCCCGCTATATAACTAATTAACCGGATTTGACCTAATCCTATTTTTACGGAATGAATGCTACAAATTTAGCTCCTGTAGAGACGTTATCTGCAACGTTTCTACACAATTTTCACCGAGAATAATTGTTTAAATTACAGTAGACAGTCTTAACTTTGTCTACTGGTTTCACTATCAAAAGACTTCTCTCAGCCAAAATAAATTTAAGCAACTCAAGGAGATATCTCCGATGTCCTCCCGCAACAATCATCCTTTCCAAATTAGATTAAACCTTAATCGGGAACACTCCCGACTGATTACAGGTTTATCAGATTGGCTAGAAAGAGACTTATTATCCAACTCACAAGTTACTTTAACTATTACCAGAAATGCCGTCCATCCTGAACTATTACTCGGTTTAGAAGCTTGGTTACAAGAAGGTTTAGTTGATGAAGCTACCGTAAAACAATTATGTCGCAATCTCAGTTGTCCTCTTCCTCAACCAGAAATTGCCACTCCCTCACAGCCGCAGCCAGTCGCCATTTCCTCAGCCAGAGAAGTACGTTTACCGCAACCCAAGTCTCCAAGTTGGCTACAGCAACGCTGGGAGTCATTACAAGCAGAATTAAGTTTGCAGTGGTTGCTATTTCTAGGCGTATTCATGGTGGTAGTGTCGTCAGGGGTTTTAGCAGCAAGTCAATGGCAAAACTTTCCTCCGGCAGGGCAATATAGCGTTTTATTAGCTTATACGCTTTGTTTTTGGGGAGTGAGTGTTTGGGCAACTCGCCAAGGAAATTTACCCCTCACCGCGCGAACTTTGGGGATAGTGGCGTTATTGCTATTACCTGTGAATTTCTGGGCGATGGATGGGTTTAGGTTGGCAAATAATCTTTTGGGTATTGGGGTAAGTTTAGTTGCTATTTTGCTTCTCAGTTTGCTGACTCTCAATATTGGTAAACGTCGTCAACAGTTAGCTATTTTTAGTAGTAGTTATTTGGCGTTAAGTTGTTTGCATTGGGGTTGGGGAATTGTTAATTTTCCTGTCATTGCCGTTTATCTCGGAGTCGGAATCATAATTGGGCTTTTTCTTTGGCGTAGAGATAAATTAGTTAAGTTTTCCCTACTTTTTTATAGTCAAGGTGTACTTTTGTTTCGGGCTTTATTTGTTGCTGGAGTTGCTATTTCTCAGCTAGGTTTAGCAATTGGGGCGAGTGGGGCTTTATTTTGGTGGGAAGGAGAGACTCGGTTTCAGAGACGTTTAGGGGGGTTGTGCTTATTTATTGGCTGGTTTGTTGCTTTTTGGGAGTCTGTACCCTGGCAAGCGTTGATTTTAAGTTTTTTGGGGTTAGTAATTGTTTGGCGACGTTTACGGCGATTCTGGCGCTATGTGGATTTTGTGGTAATTTTGCTCATCGTGGGGCAAATGTTTGATTTAGGGTGGCGCTTAATTCCTGTAACGATCCAAAGTCAGCTAATTACGACTGCAATAAATTTAACACAAGCTGAGGCAAATCCGAATACTCTTTGGGCAATTGTTGGTTTTGGTTATGTAATTTTTCTGGTTGGTTTTAGTGATTGGTTACATCGTCAGGACAAATCTAATTTAGGTTACAGAGGGGAATTTCTGGCGTTAATTTTGGCAATAGGTTTGATTGTCATTAGTTTTGTTAATCCTATTTTACGAACGATAATTTTTTTGAATTGCGCGATTAATTTGGCGATTATTAGTCAACGTCGTCAGCAACTTTTTGCTTTGAAGCGGGGGTTTTCAAGATCCGATCTCCAATTGCTAATTTACTGGCATCATTTGGCGATAATTGGCACTTTTTTGAGTGGAATTGATTTAATTTTTGCTAATTTAGGTTATTTAAATTGGGCGATAGTTTTGCTAGTTTTGGCTGTGGCTGAATTGATTTTTAGTTTAGTTATTTTTCAGCCGCATCAAAGTTTAATTTGGCGTAATAGTGCTTGGTATTTTGGTTTAGGTTTGGCTACTTGTAGTTATATTTTATTTGTAGCTGAGTTAAGTTTTTGGTGTCTGCTTTGGTTAGTTATTCCTTTAACTTTAACTTTCGTGGCTAGTCAAAATTGGCGGTTACGTTGTCGAGTTTCGGTGGCTTTGAGTAGCTTTGGTTTAGTTGCTATTCAACCAATATTACTTGGTTTGGCAATTTCTTTTTATGCGGCTGATGTGATGCTGTTCAGTTTTGGGTTTGCTGCTGGAGTTATGCTTGTTAATACTTCGTTGTTAAACTCAATTTTAGTTAAGAATGAGAGTTTTTCGCGGGGGGGAGACTTTTTCGCTACTAATTTGCGTTTATCAAATCGAGAAACTGCACAACAACTGCTTTCAGCAATTATTACTGTGGGATTTTTGTTGGGTTTTCTTGTGGTAATTATTGCTAAATATATGACTTTCGGGGAGGTTTATTTTCTGATAGTTAGTTTGCTGATTTTTGGGTTGTGGGGATTGCGTTATTTATTATTACGTCAAGAGCAAATTTTAGCAAAATTATATGGGAAAGGGATAGATAGTTGGGCAATTTTGCTTTGGAGTTTGGCTTTAATTTGGTTAACTTTGCATTCTTTCTTGGTTTATTGGGAATTAGCTGATGCTGATGTAGTAATGCTTGGGAGTGGGATAATCACGCTGGGTGCGATCGCGTTTCGGAGTTTGACTCAGCGTTCAGTTTGGGGTATTTATGCTTTGGGGTGGAATGTCGAAATTATCCTTGCGGAAGCAGTGGGTTTGCTAGACTCAGAGTTGATCAATTTGGCGATCGCCAATTTAAGCCTCGGATTAGCGGTACAATTATTTGGTGATTGGTGGAAATTGCGCCAGCAAACTAATTTATCTCGACATTGGCAGATTATCCCCCTACTCTACGGTAGCTTAGGTGCAGCTTTACGTTGGGGAACTTTTACCCGGTGGACAGGTTTATTGACTCTCGCTTTAGCAATTATTGTTATTGGAGTCGGAAGACGCAAAGAAGCTTTCAAACCTTTAGTATATCTGGCTTTAGTCGGGGTTACTATCTCAGCTTACGAAGCTTTATTTTATCAGTTTTCCCTTTCCGAAACTGGTGCAATTGGAGATGGTTTCATTTTGATGTCTGCGTTGGGAACAGCTATTGCTTATGCTTATCTTCTTTTGTCTCCTTGGTTACGACGTTATCTCTGTCTGACTCGTCAAGAGTTAAACTTCTTTGCACATTTACACTGGTTAGGAAGTAGTTTTCTCTTAATTACCGCTAGCTTCGAGGAAATTCAACTTGCGATGACAATTGGCTTGACTACGGGAGCGTTGTTAGTGCAATATGCTTGGTTACAAGGGCGAAATCATCCCCAAGCTAAAATTGGTGAGGCTTGGGTTTATGCTGGGTTTATCGAAGCGTTAGGGTTGCGGTTGTATTGGCTGAGTTTACCCCTTGCGCAGATGTTAGCGAGTTTGGTAATCTGGAAAGGCGCGATCGCTTCGGCTTTTGCCTATTTTCTCTACATTCTACCTTGGCAGCGTTGGGGATGGTCAAAACGCCCTTGGCAAAATATCGCTTTGTTAATACCTTTAATTGCACTACTAGAAAATCCTCACAATAATCATTTCCTGAGTTATCTTTTCGTTGCTGCTTTCTATTTCATTCCTACCGTTATTCAAAACCAAATTCGCTATACTTATATCAGTATCTTAATTCTAATTTGGCTAGGATTTCAACAAGCAGCAAATTATAATTTAAGTGACCCTCTCTGGTACATTGCTCCAATCAGTTTAGCCATTCTTTATTTCGCTCAATTTGACCCAATTTTTCAATCAAGAAATCAACGTCAAACTCGTCATTATCTCCGTAGTTTCAGCATCGGAATAATTTGTTTCTTTGCCTTTATCGGTCACTTAGAAAACGGAATTTTTCCCGGTATTATTTCTCTAATTATCATTTTGGTAGGACTTGGTTTTAAGATTCGGGCTTTCTTATATATCGGGACAATTACTTTTCTCCTTAATGCTACTTACCAATTAGTAATCTTAATTTTTGAATATCCTTTCTCCAAATGGATTGTTGGTTTATTAGTGGGAATTAGCTTGATTTGGCTAGCCGCAACCTTTGAAACCCGCCGAGAACAAATTGCTAATTTAGTGCGTAGCTGGTTAGGAGAATTACACGATTGGGAGTAAGCAAGTTTCATTTATTTTTAGCTTAATCTCCCCAAAAATCACTTTTTTTCAGAGTGAACTAGAATCGAGACTTTCTGATTCTCCCACACTTTGAGGTAAGTGAATCCCACACTCTTGTTTCAACCCTTGAAAACGAGTATCCCGTTCGTTCTCATCAGAGAAAGAAAGCGGACGGCTGGAATGCCAATCTCCCACGGTAACATAGCCTTCATCAAAGAGAGGATGATAAGGTAAATCGTGAGCCGTGAGGTATTGATAAACTGTTCGGGAATTCCAGTTTAAAATCGGCAAAACTTTGTAAATATTTCCTTGAAAATTAACGAAATCTAGGGTTTTGCGGTGGTCAGTTTGATTGCTTCGTAGCCCTGCTAACCAGGCGGTAGCATTTAATTCTTGTAATGCCCGTTGCATTGGTTCAACTTTGCGAATTTCGTCGTAACGGTTGAGGGCTGCTACGTCTTTTTCCGCCCAGAGACGACCATGAATAGCTTCCATTCGCGCCGGAGTCATCGGAGACTGGTAGACTTTGAGGTTAAGCCGGAGTCGTTCGGTGAGTTGTTCGGCAAAAGTATAGGTTTTCGCGGGTAGATAGCCAGTATCAACCCAAATTACGGGAATATCGGGAACGATTTTAGTTACTAGATGCAGCATCACCGCCGACTGGATGCCAAAACTGGTAGTCATCACCAGTCCGTCTCCGAAGGTATGGGCTGCCCATTGGACGATTTCCTCAGCGTCGCTATTGACAAAGCGCTGATTAACGTCTTCCAGATTTAGTTCTTTGTCCCTCAACCTCAAGCTAGTCATTGGGTTTACCTGCACTCTTTTCCTACTTTGATGCAGTGTATCGTAATTGGAGTAATTCTCGCTACCTAGTTATTTTCGCACGAGTTTTGTCTGGGGCGATCGCGACTTGGGAAAATTCCTTGGTGAGAATATTTGTCTGATTTTTCCTTCGAGGGTAAAACTATTTTGGTTGGCTGGTGGTGTGTTGGTTTCTTTCTTTCAGTAGAAGTACGGTAGCGCGAGATACTACTAAATTAGAGAATATTCCCAAACTATTGTCTCGGCGCTCTGTCATCAAGTTCCCAAAAATGCTGATTTTCTGCATCTTGACATCAATGTATTTTTTGTAGTAGGAAAAACAAACTCAATGGATAACGTCAAAAAAATTAACGACGAAATTAGTGTAGCGATGGAACAAATTACCCCAGAACAGCTACAATCGGCAGCTAAGGCAGGTTATAGATCTGTTTTGAATTTGCGATCGCCAGAAGAAGAAGGTTATTTAAATGAGGAAGAAACAGAAGCAGGAGTGGCAGGACTACACTATGCTAATATCCCCGTAAAACCAAATGCGATGAGTACGGAACTGGTTGACCACATTTGTACCCAAATCGATTTACTCGCTAAACCAGTTTTAACTCATTGTAAAACGGGAATGCGTTCTGGAGCGATCGCGTTGATGTATATTGCTACTAGGGAAGGGATGAGTGCCGAAGCAGCAATGGAGAAGGGTAAAGAATTGGGTTTCAATTGCGATGCTAGTCCTCAGATGAAGCAATTCTTCCAAAATTATCTTAGCGAAGAGTAAATTCCTAATTAGTTAAAGCTAGATTGGAAGCGAAAATTAACTTCACTACTAATCGCGGTTAATTATCGAGGTAGCTACGTGCTAACTAAAGATGACACATCATCACCACGGACACGAACATAATCATGCACCTACTAATTATAATCAAGCTTTTGTCCTTGGGACAGCTTTGAATGTTGGCTTTGTGATTATCGAAGCCGGATTTGGCTTTTTGACTGAATCTCTGGCTTTACTGGCTGATGCAGGACATAATCTTAGTGATGTCCTCGGATTATTGCTTGCTTGGGGTGCGAGTTTTTTAGCCCAACGTCCACCAACGAAACGCTTTACCTATGGTTTCCGTCGTTCTTCGATTTTAGCCGCTTTGCTGAATGGAATTATTCTGTTATTAGCGATGGGTGGTATTGCTTGGGAAGCAATTCGACGTTTTGCTAATCCGAGCGACGTACCTGGGACTACAATTATTATTGTCGCGGCGATTGGTGTAGTAATTAATACCTTAACTGCGTTGTTGTTTTTTTCCGGACGTAAGCAAGATTTAAATTTACGTGGCGCATTTTTACACATGGTAGCTGATGCGTTGGTGTCTGTGGGTGTAGTTTTGGCTGGTGTGGCGATTTTGACGACAAATATGCTTTGGTTTGACCCGACGATCAGTTTAGTTATTGTGGTGGTAGTAGTTGTGGGAACGTGGCAGTTATTGCGCGATGCTCTTAATTTAGCATTGGATGCAGTCCCAGCCGGAATTGAACCCCAAGCCGTAAGGGAATATTTGGCTGAACTTCCTGGTGTGACTGAAGTTCACGATTTACATATTTGGGCGATGAGTACCACGGAAGCGGCTTTAACTGCACATTTGGTCATCCCATCTGGTTTTCCTGGCGATCGCTTTTTAGCTGAAACTTGTCACACTCTAGAGCAAAATTTCGGCATTAAACACCCAACTTTACAAATTGAAACTGGCGATCGCCATCATCCTTGTAATTTAGCTTCCGAACATCAAGTTTGATTTTTGGCGATTCAGCAAATTAACTTGATTTTGCAATTAGGGACTGGAATAAACCAACCAGTCCCTATCATTTTAACCAAAAATAAAGTTGTCAGCAGTTAAACTAGCAACATTATTCACTGTAGCTAAATCAAAATCGCCAAAACTAATCCGCAGATTATTTCCTTCAGCAGTAAAGTCTAACGCCTCAAAATTGCTGATTTGAGAACTACCAATTTGAATTAAGTCTACACCAGCTTCAAAATCAGCGATCGCACTACCAGACTCAGGTAATTCTGCTTCCGCAATTAGGAAGATATCTGCACCTTCCCCACCAGTGAGTGTATTATCTCCTTCCCCACTGACAACCAAAGTATCATCACCTTCGTTACCAAACAAGGCATCACCGCCGTTAGCCAAAAGGGTATCATTACCTTCCCCACCGTAGAGACGATTATTCCCCTCACCTAATAAGGCATCTAGGATATCATTACCTTCGCCGCCAAACAAACGGTTATCGCCACCTTCAACAACGGTAATCTCATCATCTCCTTCGCCACCATAAGCGCGGTTATTAGATCCGAGGAGATCGATGATATCATTGTCGTCACCACCAAAAAGGCGATCGTTGTCACCAGCAAAAAACTCGTCGCTATCGGAACCACCATAGATGCGATTTTTCCCTTCACCTGTAACAGTGGAAGTATCAACTAAATCTTCTCCAGCCCCAGCAAAAATGATATCGTTAACACCGTCAAAGTTGCCCTCAGGAGTAGCCGCATCGAAGGTATCATCATCTTGAGTACCAAAAACGAGATTGGGTTCATCTGGTGCAATTGCCGCTTTGGGTACTGTTGCTAATCCGATAAAATCGAAATTATTGTCACCAATTGTCCCAATATTCGTCGCTGCACCCGTAGCTAAATCAATACTATATAATCTTGAATTAGCTACCGCATAAGCGACATTACTTCCTTCTGAGGAGGAGATAATGTCAAACCCAGCTACGGTATCGAAATCAATTCCTAACTCCCCAACTGTGACTAAAGTCCCATCATTGGGTGGGTTTTGCAACACCAGGATATCTT
>JAWQFW010000005.1:0-2230 GCA_035968095.1 Oscillatoria sp. PMC 1068.18 | reverse complement strand
AATATCAAACCCAGCTACGGTATCGAAATCAATTCCTAAATCACCAACTGTGACTAAAGTCCCATCATTGGGTGGGTTTTGCAACACCAGGATATCTTTTTCTTCGTCGATATCGTATAACTGAGTTGAAGTTGGTGCAGCGATCGCGTTAGTATAAGCCGCAGCCGTCACACTCGGATCTTCCCCAAAATTTTCGTCACCAGCCGCATAAGCTAGCGTACCATCAACCGTGACTGCACCCGTATCCACATTAATCCGGAAATCTTGGTCATTGTCACCCACGAGTCGCAAGCGATCGGCGACTGGGTTAAAATCAAATCCAGAGATTGTTGTCGCGTTAAAAGGTGTGTCTAAAGTTGAGACAAAAGTTGCTACACCTGTACTGGGATTAATTGTGTAAATATTGTCGGTGGTGCTGATACCATACACTAAACCATTCGACGGGCGTGTATCAATTCCGAGTAAAGTTCCCGATACTCCGGTAACTGAAATTGCTTCTACTTCCGAAGGACTCGTCGCCTCAAATGCAACAATCGTGTTATCATCCCCAAGAGCGAGGAATGTCACTCCATCTACTGCTGGTTCATCAAATTGAATCGTACCCGCAGCCACAGGTGCAGTAATTCGGAACGCTTCACCATTACCCAAGTCTATACCAGGAGGGGCATTTCCCATCGCTGCTACATCAATTGCTTCAGACACTTCCACCGGAATTGTTAAACCATGCAAAACAATTTCTCGTGTAGTTAAGGGAGTTAAATTGTTATATTGACGCAGTTGGTCTTGGTCTGTTAAATCGAAAGTATAGGTAGTATCGAGATTGAACTCTGTACCCGCAGGAAATAGCTCTCCTGGGTTGATATCACCCGCTCCAGCAAGGTTCAAGAAGTGAGTTAGAGGGGGGACACCATCCGGAGGGAACGAGCCGTCAGGAAGCTCACCAAGCTGCGTAGAAGTTAGATTTAAGACTACCGGACCGTAGTTAGGACGACCTTCAAGAAAATTGATAAAACCGTCGTTATCAAGGTCACTATTCGCTAAAGTTGGTAAGATAGAGTTGACGGGTTCGCCACCATCACCTTCAAAAAACGGACCGTCACCTTGTTCAAACAGAGGACGACTAGCGTTACCCGCAAATTGTCCGTGGATATGTCCAACGTGAATTCCACCGATATCAGTTAAATCTTCCAATCCCTCAGCATCGATTTGCACCCGAATTGTGCGGATAGTTGGACTAGGTGCATCAAGGGTTATAATTGCTGTACCTTCGGCAGATGAACCAAAATCGGCGTTGAGCGTTTCTAAATCTGCAACAAATCTCGTGACCATAATTTTTTATAGAATGCGATAATTGACAGTCTCAGCCTGACGGAGACGAAGGTGTAATTTGTTCAATTCTTTAATGAAGTTTACTCAAAAGAGAATTTTTGATTTCCTCAGCTAGTTACAAACTTTAAAGCTGTAGGTATTTCTGATCCTCCGAAAATATTAACATAGTTAGCCGAAATTTCTGGTTATTTTTATTTTCCGGAAAATCTTGAGCTTTTGTTGGATCTTAGGGTTTGCGCGATCGCGTTTTTCTCCTCAACAGGTAGTCATCAAATTAATTTTTTTCCCTAAATCAGCCCTGAGATAGAGCCAAACATACTTCTTTTTATTAGGTAATTTGATTTCAAAGAATATCTGACTATCTGAAGCTGACTTCTCTCTAGCTAGTTTCTCTTGACTCTCCATCTGAGTAGAGGGTTTAAACTACAAGTAGTGATTTGAAAAAAAAGAATTTTCATGAAACTAGAATTAAAAGTACCGAAAATGGCTTGCGGGGGCTGCGTTAATACAATTACTAAAGCAGTTACCGACGTAGATACAAAGGCGAAAGTTGATGCTAATTTAGAAACAAAAATTGTTAGCATTGAAACCGAAGCTTCTCCCACAACAATTAAGGAAGCAATGATGGCTGCTGGTTATCCTCCTGTGGAAAGTAGCTTTAAGGAAAAGTTGATGTTTTGGAAAAAGTAACGGCTGCAATTATTTGAGTCAATATTTAGTGTTGCTAAGGCTACACTTGACTATTCGCTTACTTTTTCTGAGAAAGATTATATCTTCTGTATAAGTTTAACTAACAAATAGAAACTTAAATTTTATATTTGTCTGTTTTGGGGTGAAGCAAATTACAAAGGTAAACTATTTTTCAAGATATAATCTTTCTGAATTTCAAAGAAATAATAAC
>JAWQFW010000004.1:35339-58097 GCA_035968095.1 Oscillatoria sp. PMC 1068.18 | reverse complement strand
AAATAAATATACGTGAGTGAATTTATGGAAATCAAGACTCAGTAACATAGCAAAAGTTCCCCAAAAATTTTCGGAACCTTTGTTGTATTTTCTCGACTTAAAAAGTAACCACACACAAAGAAAGTTTATTGATTGTGAGGAGAAATTATGAAAGCTAGTTTAAAATCTGTAGTTGCTCTTTCGGCTTTATCGGCAGTAGCGATCGCGCCCCTTGTGCTTTCGGCTGGTGCTGCTTATGCTGATACTGGGGCTTATATCGGTGGTGGTGCTTCCTATGGTTTCGACGACGGTGACGATGACGATGTTAGCGGCAACATTCAAGGTAACTTGCCTGTATTGAATGGTAAAGTTTCTGTACGTGGAGCCGTTCTTTACAGCGAAGATAACAGCGCGATCGTTCCTACTGTTACCTACAACGTTCCCATCAATGGTAGAATCAACGGCTATATTGGTGGCGGCTATTCTTTTGTCCAAGAAGAAGGAGAACAAACCTCGGTAGGAGTCCAAGATGCACCTGTAGCGGTAGTTGGTGTCGAGGGACGAGTCACGAACGATATTGTTGGCTATGCGGATACAAAAATCGGGATCAATGCGGGCGAAAATGACAACACAGTCTTCGGTGTTCATGCTGGAGTTGGTTTGCGTCTCCGTTAGAAACCGCAGTTGTCTTGTGTAATTAGTCGTGGAAGTATCCTGTTTCCGAA
Source organism: Oscillatoria sp. PMC 1068.18 (assembly GCA_035968095.1). GTDB lineage: Bacteria > Cyanobacteriota > Cyanobacteriia > Cyanobacteriales > SIO1D9 > IIICB1. The sequence goes on along the minus strand of JAWQFW010000004.1, from coordinate 57,393 downwards.
AGTTCCTGATTTTCCTAATCTTCCCGATTATTGAGGAAAACGAGTAACTTGGAGGTGGACTAGACGCGAGGAAGATATTTGGAGTGCGATCGCGATAGTTGTCCTGATTAACCAATACCAGATACCATATTTTTAGATAGGGACGGGCTTGAAGCCTGTCCCTTTTGGCACTTAAGGTTTTTTCCAGACCTGCCCGGAGATAGACCACAGTAAAATAAAGATTATCTCTGTTATCCCGATAGATTTACCGGGAATAAACTAAAACTTGCAACAGAAAATATTAGTGTAATGGTTACAACTCCAATTTCGAGCGAGAAAAAGCTTTCTAAATTAGAAGGTATAAAAGAACGTAGTAATTTTTTGCGGGAACCTTTGGCAAGCGAACTGCTAGAGGATACTACTCATTTTAGCGGTGATGCGATTCAGGTACTTAAGTTTCACGGCTCCTACCAACAAGATAACCGGGATAACCGAGTTAAGGGTCAGGAGAAAGATTACCAGTTTATGTTGCGGACGCGCAATCCGGGGGGATTTATTTCGCCGCAACTGTATCTTACTTTGGATCGGCTTTCGACTGAATATGGGAACCAAACTTTACGAGTAACGACTCGTCAGGGTTTTCAGGTTCACGGAATTCTGAAAAAGAATCTCAAGGCGGCTATTGGGGCGATTATTCGTGACATGGGTTCGACTTTGGGCGCTTGTGGGGATCTTAATCGCAATGTGATGGCTCCACCTGCTCCTTATAAGAATCGCCCTGAATATCAGTATGCTTGGGAATATGCGGACAAGATTGCTGATTTGCTGACACCGCAAACCAATGCTTATTACGAAATTTGGCTGGATGGGGAAAAGGCGATTAGCGCGGAGGAAGATCCGGCGGTAGTTGCAGCCAGACAGCGTAATGGGAATGGGACGATTTTCCATGAGGGTGAGGAACCTCTTTATGGGACGCAATATATGCCCCGGAAGTTTAAGTGCAGTGTGACTGTACCGGGAGATAATTCGATCGATTTGTATACCCACGATATTAGTTTGGTGGTGATTACGGATGAAAATGGGGAACTGAAGGGTTTCAATGTTTTCGCTGGGGGCGGTTTAGGTCGGACGCATAATAAGGAAGAGACGTTTGCGCGAATTGCTGATGAGATTGGTTATGTCGAGAAGGAAGATGTTTTCGATCTGATCAAGGCGATTTTGGCGACGCAGCGAGATTATGGCGATCGCTTTAATCGTCGTCATGCCAGAATGAAATATTTGATCAATGATTGGGGTGTCGAAAAGTTCAAGGAAACGCTTACAGGTTATTTCGGAAAAGAACTCCAACCGTTTAAACAGCTACCTGCATTCCAGTATGAAGATTACCTAGGGTGGCACGAACAAGGCGATGGGAAGCTGTTTGTGGGGATTTCCATCGAAAATGGTCGGGTGAAGGATGAAGGTAGCTTCCGCCTGAAAACAGCGTTGCGGGAAATTACGGAACAATTCGAGTTACCGATGCGACTTACTGCGAACCACAACGTAATTATTTACGAAATTGAACCAGAGAAACAGTCAGCCATTCAGGAAATTTTAGCGGAAAATGGGATTGAAACTGACCCTGACGCGATCGCCTCTTTGGTGCGTTATGCAATGGCTTGTCCGGCTTTACCTACTTGCGGTTTAGCAATTACTGAGTCGGAACGCGCAATTCCGGGAATTCTTGACCGCATTCAAGGGGTACTGAACAAAATTGGTTTAGAAAACGAGCATTTCGTGATTCGGATGACCGGATGTCCCAACGGTTGCGCTCGTCCTTATATGGCAGAATTAGGTTTTGTCGGGAGTGCGCCTGAAAGTTATCAAATTTGGTTAGGAGGTTCGCCAAATCAAACTCGTTTAGCAACAGCGTATATAGATCGGATGCCGATTGCTGAGTTGGAAACTACCTTGGAACCAATGTTTGCTTTCTTCAAGGAAAAACGAGCAGAGGGAGAAAGTTTTGGCGATTTTTGCGATCGCGTCGGTTTCGAGGCGATTCGTGAATTTACCGTCGATTACCAGTCTTTAGGTGTCAGCCCTCAATCAGACCAAGGTTTAAACAACGAAGTCATTAAACCAGAAGCTTCTGATACGAAAAATGCTCGTCGTTCTCGTCCGCGTCGAGTTAGTGTCCGCGACGAACTTCACCAGCGTCTCAAAGATACTGCTACTCAACAAGGTAAAAGTATGACCGAGATTGTTGCTGAAGCCTTGGAAGCGTATTTCGCTAACCAGAATTAGTAGCCAGTTATCAGTTATCAGTTAGCAGTTACCAGTTATCAGTTATCTATAACGATTGAAACAAAGAGGACAACAAAGAATTGAAGGACAAACTGTTTACTGTTTACTGATAGCTGAACCCAGTCCCCAATCCCCAATCCCTAATTTCCCATGCCCAATCCCTCCTTAAAACCAGTCTGGTTTAATTTTCTCAAAAAAGCTTTAATTCCCATTAGAAAGATTAGCGACTTCTGGCATAGCGAAAGTGGTGACTGGCATTGGATTGTCGAAAAACCGCGTCCAATTGCTAGCTTAAATCGCGATCTTTGGAAAGCATCTGTGCCTGCTTTTAGCTTTTATTTTTTGCTAGCGCTTTCGAGTGTAATTTCCACGTTAGGTTTATTAGCTGGAAGTGCTGCCACAATTATTGGGGCGATGATTATTGCGCCGTTGATGGGACCGATTATTGGTATGGCTTACTCGATGGTAGTAGCTAACCGAAGGTTATTGCGAAGATCGAGTTTAACCTTGTTTACTGGCGTAGTTATGACAATTGTTGTGTCAATGGCGATCGCTTATCTTATCGGTTTGAGAACTCTTTCTGAAGAAATTTTGGCACGAGTAAATCCGACTCTGATCGACTTAGGTGTCGCAATGGCGGCGGGTGCAGCCGGGGCATTTGCTAAATGTCGGCGCAGCATTGGTGATGCACTACCGGGAGTGGCGATCGCCGTGGCTTTAGTTCCTCCTCTCAGTGTAATTGGGATTGGTTTAGCAATCGGTTCTCAATCGGTTACTGGCGGCGCAACGTTACTGTTTTTAACTAACTTAATTAGCATCATTTTTACTGGTGGTTTAGTTTTCTTATTCCATCGCTACGGTAGTCTCGAACGTGCTAAAAAAGGATTACTTGTTTCAGTCATTGCTATAACTGTGTTAGGTTTGCCTTTGGGCTTTTCTTTAAAAAACTTGCTGATTAAAGAAAATGTGCGCCGCAGTATTTCGGTATTAATTCGCCGTCAAACTTTAACCTTTTCTGATAAGGATATTCGCACTATTCAAGTAGTTCCTCAAAAAGATGAATTATTTGTGGAAATTGAAGTCGCTGCTGCTTCTAATGCTATTTCTGAACGACAAGTTAAATTAGTTCGAGATTTTCTGGAGAAAGAGTTAGAACGACCTGTCAATTTACAGGTAAAGGTGATTCCGGTTAATTATTTTGAAGCACCCGCAGATTAGGAATTGGTTGTTGGGGATTGGGAATTGGAGGAATTGGAGGAATTGGAGGAATTGGAAGAGTATATGCTTGGGAAGATCTCTATTAGTAATTTCTAATTCTGCCCAAACTGCCCAAACTGCCCAAACTTCCCAAACTTCCCACACCTCCCACAATACTCCCAACACCTCCCAAACTGCCCAAACTTCCCACACATCCCACAATACTCCCAACACCTCCCACACTTCCCACACTCCTCTTTTGGTGATCGGTGATTGGTGATTAGGGAAAAAATTAGGAGACAAGGAAGATCAACCTGTGAGTGCGGGTGGGTGCTAACTATTTACTGCTAACGGTAAAAATAGTGCAACGTTTAGTTATTAATTCCACACAGCGAGAAAATAACCAAATTGCTTTAACAAACGAGCAATTACATTACCTAAAGCGAGTTTTGCGCTTGGGAGAGGGAGATCGCTTTTTAGCAATGGATGGAGAGGGAAAATCTTGGTTAGTGGCGATCGCTGCTGACTCGGCAATTATACTCGAAGAATTATTATCACAAACTGAGCTATCTGTCAACTGTACTCTTCTCGTCGCTTTACCGAAAGGTAACGGTTTCGACGAAATTGTGCGCTGTTCTACAGAACTCGGTGTGAGTAAAATAATCCCCGTAAACAGCGATCGCACTCTACTCAAACCTAGCCCCAACAAACTCCTACGTTGGCGACGAATAGCCACTGAAGCCGCCGAACAATCAGAACGTCAATTCGTACCCAAAATTAGCCAACCCCTCGATTTCGCCACTGCTGTTAAAGTAGTAGCAGAGGAAAATACCCCTCGCTATCTTAGCGTTGCTCGTGGCAATAATCCTCATCTACTCCACTGCTTGCTCGACCAAAAAGCAACCCAAATCGTCATTGCTACAGGACCGGAAGGCGGCTGGACTCCTACCGAAATTGAGTTAGCCAAAACTGCTGGCTTTCAACCTGTGTCTTTAGGTCGTCGCATCCTCAGAGCTATCACTGCTCCAGTTTTCGCCATCTCTCTAGTTGCCGCTCACAGTGAAAGTAAGATTCTTGACGAAAGGGAAAAATTATGATAGAAGAAGTTGCTGAGGCACTGAAGGGTCAAGACTATCGCACCGCACAAATGCTACTTAAACAGTTGAAGCAATCCGAACCACAAAATCCGTGGGTAAATTTTTACACAGCACGGCTTTACGAATCAACCGGAAAGTTAGCCGCCGCCGAAACAATTTATCGTCAACTGTTACAAAAGACGACAATCAGCAAACTGATTACCCAAGCGCGTCAAGGATTATCCAGACTCGAAACCATTGAAATCGAACAAAAGCAAAAGGCGATCGCCAACGCCTTAGCCAAACCCGGAGGAAAAGAACCAGGAATTCTCATCTTAGAACAGATCGCCCCAGAAATGCGTCAAACCGCCGGACCAAAATTTGCTCGCATCATGGAACTTGACCCCTACGTCGCCCGTTTACAACTCCCCGGAAGAGGTTGGCGCTTATTTCGTACAGGTGCAGTCGGCGAACTTCGTTACTACACCTCCCGTCTGCAACAAGCCGAAATTAACAGCTTTTGCGTCCCCGTCAACGACCTCACCAAACTCAATGTTTTCAACGTCAACTATTTTGAATCAGTCGCTCCCCAACCAATAATCTACTGCAAAAGCAAAGAAGGTCAAATCGGTAAACTCACCTTTAATTGGTCAGAAGTCCAACAGCGAGTAGAAGGCTTATTACCCTTATTTGAAAAAATCGAAATTATGGATGCGCGGCGCAAATTCCAACAAAAAACCAAAACTCTCGACTACTCACAATTTTGTGACCTCCATTTACCCCAAAGAAACACTATTCTTCGCTTTAGCGACACTTACTACGAGTTTCAAAAAGGAATTACTCTCGCTCAAAAACCCGAAGATATTCAACCCAAAAATCTCACAACTACCAGAAAAAATTGGCAAAATTTAACTAACTTTTTCAACCAAAAAATTCCTAAAGTTCCGATTTGGTCAGATTTTACAGTTTTTGCCGATATCGCCCTAGACTTTCAAGAACTACTCAAGCGTCTTGAAGCAAATATTGAATTAGTTCGCCCTGAACCGACTTTGTGGGATCAAGCCTTTCAACTTTATAGCAGCTTAGTTTTTCTCCGCAATAACTCAGAAAATAGTCAAATTTAGTTATTTGCCAAATTACTCTGGTAAAAAAAATAACTTACCCAAAAACACCAACTCTGTTAAAATCGTTGAAATATAATTGCTCAGAATCTCCTTTATAGTTTCTCAATTGTAATTTAATGCGTCGTCAAAAACAAATTATCTTGGTCGCTCTTGTGCTATTTAGCTTAGTAATAAGTGTTAGTATTGCGACCTTTAATAGAGCCAACCAAGACCAAATAAATATTGCCGTAGCGCTTCCTTTAAGCAATGCCGGAGAAGTAACAACTAAAGCCGGGAAATCTATGCTTAGAGGGGTAGAACTATATATTGATAAAGTTAATCGTAATGGCGGAATTCAAGGTAAACAATTAAAACTAAAAGTTTATGACGACCAAGGTAAACCAGAAATAGCCACCCAAGTTGCAGAAGAAATAGTCAACTCAAACGCGATCGCCGTTATCGGACACAGTTCTAGCAACACCGCTCTCGCTACCGGAAAAATTTATCAAACGGCGGGTATTCCCGCTATTAGCGGTTCCGCAACTGCTGATGCAGTAACCGAAAACAACGATTGGTATTTTCGGACTATTTTTTCTGACAGTCTTCAAGGCAAATTTATCGCCAATTATCTCAATAAAGTTTTAGATTTCAACAAAATTAGCCTCATCCACAGCTATGACACTTATGGCTTAAATTTAAGCAACACCATTGACACAGAATTTCAAAAATTGGGAGGAGAAGTTGTTACTAAATGGCAGCTAGAGGAAAACCAAACTTCAGTTACCGACGCAATTATTCTTCAAGAATTACAAAACTTACTCAACCAAGAAAACTCACCCGAAGCAGTTATTTTCGCAGCCCACCGCGATCAAGTAACTAATTTACTTCAGCAAATGAAACTACAAAATATCGATTTACCAATCTTCGGTAGCGATGCTTTAGGTGATGTGACTCTTGCTCAAAACTTTGCTGACCTTCCCCAAGAAAAAGAAAATCCGGGTTACTTTACCAACGGTGTTTACGCTACAGTACCACTTATCTACGATGTTGCCAACGATCGCACCCAAAAATTTAGAAACGAATTTGAAAAAGTTTACCGCACTGCTCCCGGCTGGTCTGCTGCTTCTTATTATGATGCTATCTACGCAATTGTTGAAGCAATCGAGCGAACTTTAGCTTCTAACGAGCAAGAGTTATCTGCTGATACATTTACTGGCAAAAATCTCGCCGCAGACCGTTCTTTACTTCGAGAAAGTTTAGCCAAGATTAATAGTCCCCAAACCGCCGTGTCCGGAGGGACAAGAACGTTTTACTTCGACCAAACTGGAACTGCTATTGTTCCTATTGCTGTTGGGCTTTTTGACCGAGCTAATTTAGTCTCAGCTTTTACCCAATTAAATACTATTCCTAATCTGAAAGTCGTTCGCAATTTAGAACAAGAAATTACTAATGGTAATATTTTCCAAATTGGCAATCAATATTTACGAAAAACTGATGTAGTTTATGTAGGTCTTGATGTTAATGAAGTTAGTCAATTGAATGAAGTCAATTCTTCTTATGTAATTGATTTTTATCTATGGTTTAGATATCAGACCGCAGCTACAGTTGATAATATTGAATTTATGAACTATGGAATAGATCGTCTAGATTCTGGAGAAAAGTTGACTTTAGGCAATCCTTTACAGAAAGGAGTCGAAGACGAAGTTAAGTTTAAAATTTATCGCCTTAAAGCAGATTTTCACGAACAATTTGATTTTCATAGTTATCCTTTCGACCAACAAGATTTAGCTGTTCGATTTCGACATGAATTTTTAACTAGAGATAAGTTAATTTATGCTTTAGATGTTGTGGGAATGCGAGACACATATACTCAGGAATTATCAAGTCAATGGCGAGAAAAAGTTTTTCGAGAAATTACCACTTGGATTCCGCAACAGATTATCTTTTTTCAAAATATCTTAGTAAATAACTCGACTTTGGGCTACCGCAATTTTGTTAAAGCTAACTCTGACTTAGAGTTTTCTCAATTTAATTTAGTCATCAATATTAGAAGAGATTTCCTAAAGTTTAGCATGAAAAATTTGTTGCCTCTCTGGTTTTTTGTAGCGATAGCATACTTAGTTTTGTTTCTTCCTTTTGAGAATATCTCTGTAGAAGCATTAAGTGGTTTACTTTTGGCAATTGTTTTTTACCATTTGAGTTTATTGGAATCTCTCCCAGATGGAGTAGGTTATGTAGTTGCTTTGGACTATGCTTTTTACTTAGTTTATGCTCTTTTAGGCTTGGAAATATTATTAGTAACTATTGGTAATACTAATAAATTCAAAGAAGATGAAAAACAGATTATTAAATTAATTAAGTTAGGTAGAATAAGTTTTCCGATAATTATTTTAGTTGGAACTTTAATGTTGTGGTGGCAATATATCTAAAAAATCGACAAAAACGCCATTGACGCGGTAGCGGCAGCGCTAAGGATCTCGGGTCTCGACTATCATAGTAACAGAGACAATTACTTACAGGGAACTATGACTGACGAAGACTTGAAACAGTTAATCGCCTCGAATGCTAAATCAATTCAAGCCTTTACTACTAGCTTGAATGAATTGAAGGAGGAATGGAAAAAAGACCGAGAGGAATGGAAAAAAGAACGGAAACAAATTTATCAGTGGATGTCTCGTATCTCCGCTTCTCAAGCTAATTTTTGGGAGACTCAAGCTGATTACTATCGCCTTCTTGAAGATGTGGAAGATAGACAAGCAATGATGTTAAAAATTCTCGACCGACTCACAAAAAAAGATGAAACTGAATCATAGTTATTGATAAATGAAAAAGCGAAAGTCTCTATCTAAACTTCCGCTTTGATAATAATAATTTAGCTCTTTAACTTATCGAGTTTTTACCTGACGCGCCATATCTTTAAACGTATTTAAGCTTGGACCGGGACGACGACGATAACGACTGGGGGTTGGTGCTAAATATTGGGGAGCAAATGTTGTTTCTTTCGGTGTTTCTACTTGACCATTTTTGCTAGCTTTGGCAGCAACAGGTTCGGGCTTTTTCGGTTCAGGTTTAGCTGCTTTGGCTGGTTCAGGTTTTTTCGGTTCAGCTTTGGTAGCAACAGGTTCGGGCTTTTTCGGTTCGGCTTTGGCTGCTTCTGCCTCTTTTGGTTCTGATTTAGTAGCTTCAGTTTTGGCTGGCTCGGATTTTGGTGCTTCTACTTTTTTCGGAGGGGCTGATTGACCTTTATCGCTATCATTTAATTCTAAGAAAAAACCCTCTTTTTTACTACCAAATATTCCGGTGATAAAGTTAATAATGCCACTGAATATCTTTTTGATAAAACCAAACATTTACGACAACTCCTAAAATTGAAACAATTTTTTACTTTTTTTGTTGACAGTTGACAAGAAAATAGCTTGCTTTATTTTTTTAAGTGATTCTCTGAAAAATTTTATCAGGAAAGTGTCCTTAAAAAACTTAGCTCTTTCTCTATGCTTGTGGTTCAAAGCTAGAGAGAGAAAAGTTCATTTGTATTAGCTAATTGCGTAATGAAAAGCAATTTTATGCAATTATTCTTAACATTCTTGTCTTATTTACCTTCAAATTGTCCCCGATCGCCTGCTCGATAGTAAGACTATCTTTACATAAATTAACATTTCTTTCAGTTTCAGGATTAGGTAAAATCATGCCAGTAGCAGAGGTGTCCCCAGAGTTTTAATCAGGGCAAAATCGCTGGCTAATCTTGCAGTAAGGTGAGGGTATGTAAAGTAAGATGAACAAAACTGGCGTACTGAAAGGTCAGCGTAGCGATCGCCACCCGGTGATTCTGATTCATGGTATCAACGACACCAACTCAGTGTTTGAGCGAATGTCAGCTTCTTTAATCGATCGCGGTTGGTCAGTACACAGCCTAGATTTAATTCCCAATAACGGTTTTGCGGGTATCGAGCGACTCGCCAAGCAACTAGAAAAGTACATTAGCGAAGTTTTTCTCCCAGGACAACCCCTAGATTTAATCGGCTTTAGCATGGGTGGAATCGTCACCCGTTACTACCTCCAAAGACTAGAAGGAGTCAAGCGGATTAAGCGCTATATCAGTATTTCTGCGCCCAATAACGGGACATTAACAGGCTATGCTTTACCTTTTCCTGGAATCATGCAAATGCGTCCAGAAAGCAATTTTCTTACCGATTTAAACAGCGATGTTGCAGAAAAGTTGTCTCAAATAAATTGTACCTGGATTTGGACACCATACGACTTAATGATTTTGCCACCGAATAGCTCGCAAATGCCGATTGGGAAACAAATACAAGTGCCAGTGTTAATGCACTCTTGGATGTTAAAAGACCCCCAGGTAATCGCCACAGTGACAGCAGCATTAAAAGAACCAACTGACAAGAAATTACCTCGGAGTATCCAAGTGCGATCGCCAAAAGCCATAGTACAAGAAAACTAAATTATGGAAATTAGCGATCGCCAATTTCCGTAACTTCTCGACCACCAAAAATCGCTTCAAAATGACGATAATATTTAAACTCCAAAAAATTAGCAAAAGGATCTTCCAAGAAAAAAGTTTGATGTTCAGTAAGCTGATTTGGAAAACGCAATTTCGGTTCTTGATAAAAAACCAGACTCTTACTTTCCGCCCTAGCTAACAACTCTGACCAATCTTTTTCTTGAGTAAAAATTAAACCAAAATGGCGCGGATAAATACCTTGCTGACGAGTTAGAGATTCTTTCGTCACATGAGCCACAACTTGATGACCGTAAAACTCAAAAATTACAGCATGAGCATTTTCGCGACCCACAGCACAACCTAAACCATCAACATAATAAACCTTAGCTTTAGCCACATCGTTAATCGGAATAGCGAGATGAAAAATAAAGCGATCGTTCATTGCGAAATATTACAACTACATCTTTCCTAGCTTAATCTAAGATGAATGTTAATCTATGTACCAGGGACTACATCTAATTTGCTCATCATAACTAACAAACTAACAACAGTAGCACAAGCAAAAAGTGCTGCGATTTCGCAACGGTAAAAACGCAATGGGAATAATTCAACAGCTTCGCAGCAAATTACCCTTCTCTCGCTCAACGAAAACCAGATGGATGTGGTGTCTCATTGCCGCCATTTTCTACGGAATTATTTTACTGTTACCTTTACCAGGAATCAGTGCCGAAGGGCAACGTGCGTTAGCCGTCTTTGGTGTTGCCGCCTTACTTTGGGGAACTAGCGCCTTACCTTTAGCAGTAACAGGCATTCTCGTTTTATTTTTACTACCATTTAGTGGCGCAATCACCAACAAAAGTACCTATGCCTATTTCGGCAACAGTGCTGTCTTTTTTATTCTTGGTGCCTTAATTTTATCAAGTCCAATTATGCGCTCCGGACTTAGCACTCGGATCGCCTTAGCCGTAGTTTCTCGTTTTGGGAAAAGCCAGAAAGCCCTCTTAACTTCAATTTTAGGGCTAGCCGCAATCATGTCTTGCGTGATTAGCGCCCATGCCGTCGCCGCGATGCTGTTTCCGATTGTGATGGAAGTAGTACGTGCATCTGGTGCGAAACCAGGAGGACGCTTTGGACTAGCAGCTTTTTTAGCAATGGCGTGGGGTGTAGTTATCGGCTCGAATACTACTTTACTCGGTGGTGCCAGAGGACCTTTAGCTTTGGGAATTTTACAGAATACCACCGGAAAAACCATCGGTTTCGTGGAATGGACAATTGCCTCAGTTCCCCTCGTGCTGTTACTCTTGCTGGTAGCTGGCGCATTGCTGCAATTTGTCGGACAGGGAGAAAAAGTATCTCTCAATGCCGCCAGACGCTTTCTCGAAGCCCGTAACCGCGAATTAGGAGCAATTTCTCGCAGGGAGGTAGTAACTACAGCAATTATGATCCTGACGATCGCGCTGTGGATCGCAATGGGTGATACTTGGGGTTTAGATAGTATCGCCTTACTTGGAGTATCTTTAGCCTTTATCTCAGGAGTAGCAGATTGGCGCGAAGTCGAAGAAGATGTTAACTGGGGGATTTTTGTGATGTACGGAAGTGCGATCGCTCTTTCGGCTGCGTTAACTGATACGGGTGCTGCTGCCGGGTTGAGTCAATATTTGCTCGCAACGGGGATTAGCTCGTTTTTAGTCATTTTCGCAGCATTAGTCTTTGTTGCCCTGATGATGACCGAATTTATGAGCAATGCGGCGGCGGTAGCTGTCTTGTTACCAGTAGCTTTAGCGATCGCTGAAAAATACGGGATTGATGCACCTGTAATCACCTTAGCAGTAGTGATTCCCGCCGGATTAGGCTTTATGCTACCAGTAAGTACCCCAGCGATCGCGATCGCTGTTAGTAGTGGCTATGTCCGCCCTTTGTCTGTCTTACGCTGGGGACTCTGGCTCGATTTACTCGGCTACGGACTGGTACTACTCGTCAGTCAATTCTACTGGCCCCTGCTTGGCTTAGGAGGCTAAAAAAATGGCACAGCTATGGCTGATTTTAACTAATCCCTACGCCTACGAAAAGGCTGTAGAACGAGCAGTTACTCTTGCTCAAAAAAACAACCTGCAAATACGAGTAGTTTTCTTAATTACCCAGCAATGGCTCGATAAAACAGTTTCCGAACTAAGTGAAACGGGTTGGCTTAGTTCCGCTTCTCTCCGCAGTCTAGAAATCTCAATGCAAGAAGGCTATCGTGCTTTAGCTGCGGATGTACTTGAAGAAGTTGAACGGCAAACAAAAACAAACCAAGTTGAGGTAATTGTTGAAGGTGTTGTCGAAGCACCATCTTTAGAACAATACCTGAATTTAGCAATTAAACAAGGTGGAGAGCAATTGATTATTGGTAGTCCTCAACAAACTACTAAGCTCAAGCGTTCACCTAGTTCCTTAGAATGGATTGACTGAAAATTATCCTTATTTTCTCGCAACCCATTCTCAGTTCGTTCGCTGAAATTTACTTACGCGAGTAAGTCTGAACACCAAGATCGCACAATAATATTTACTTTTTCTCCCTTTGCTTCCCGGAAGAGAAAGAGTTACATTTGAAGGAATATGTAGTTTACTAGGAGTAAAAAAGTGACCGCAAAACAACGTGGTGTAACAATTTGGTTTACAGGTTTAAGTGGTGCAGGTAAAACCACAATTAGTAAAATCGTAGCGGAGAAGCTGCGAGAAAAAAATTACAAAATTGAAGTTCTCGATGGAGATGTAGTACGTCAAAACCTGAGTAAAGGTTTAGGTTTTAGCAAAGCTGACCGAGATGAAAATATTCGCCGGATTGGTTTTGTTTCCCATTTACTAACTCGTAATGGTGTAATTGTTATTGTGTCTGCTATTTCGCCTTATCGTGAAATTCGCGAAGAAGTCAAGGAACGAATTAAAGATTTCGTCCAAGTTTATGTTAATGCTCCTCTAGAAGTTTGTGAAGACCGAGATGTTAAAGGTCTTTATCAACGTGCCAGAGCAGGGGAAATTAAAGGTTTTACAGGTATTGACGATCCTTACGAAGCTCCTCTCAGTCCTGATATAGAATGCAGAACTGACTTGGAAGATGTTTCGGAAAGTGTCCAAAAAGTCTTTCAACAACTAGAAGCATTAGGTTACGTCGGTAGTGATTTAGCCGTTGAAGCCTAATTGAAATTAGGCAATGATAGCTCTCAGCAACTTCAATATTGAGGGTTATCATTGTCTGCATTTTTATCTGAAAAAATATCTTTTTTTTAAGCAAAATGTTTGAGGAATCTTTCGTAACTAAAGCAATTCAAAATTTCCTCTGAACATATATTTGGCTCTATTCCCAGGATGAAGCTTTCTATTTATAGCTAGTTAAATCTCTAAGTTAGTTCGCTCATCAAAATTAACTTTTCAATGAGGATAAATTTATGAAACTACCTACATTTTTGATTATTGGGGTTCAAAAAGCGGGGACAACTTCGATTTATGATTATTTGCAAGCACATCCTCAAGTTTATATGAGTCCCATTAAGGAAATAAATTTTTTTGAAGAAGATTGGGAAAATGCCGATGAGGAAACTAAAGCGAAAAAGCCGAATGGGATTAATAGTTGGGAAAAGTATTGTCAACTTTTTGCGGCTGCACAGGATGAATTGGCGCTGGGAGAAGCTTCTCCAAATTATCTTTTTAAATCGGAAAATTCGGCGGCAAATATCCATTTTTATTTGCCCGATGTGAAAATGGTTGCTATTCTTCGTAACCCAGTAGAAAGAGCATATTCAGATTATTTGATGCACGTCCGTGATGCAATTGGGAAACCAAAAAGTTTGGTGGAACAAGCTCAAAACGTACCTCTAACATCTTTTACAATTCGGAAAGGCTTTTATTCAGAACAGTTAAAATATTTCTTTGCTAAATTTAAGCGCGAGCAAATACAAGTTTATTTGTATGATGAATTGGTCAAAAATCCGGTAGCAATGATGCAAAATATGTACAGCTTTATTGGGGTAGATAATAATTTTGTTCCCGATATATCTGCAAAAAAGCAGGTGGCTCAAGTTCCTAAATCGACTACGGTAAATCAACTGTTGCGAGGCAAAAATCCGTTCAGAACTGTGGTAAGTTCGGTGCTAAAACCAATTGTTACTCCAGAAATGAGACAAAAAATTCGCTCTCAGTTAATTAAGATGAATTCTGCGGATAAGCAAGCAATGCCGCTTTCACCAGCAGAACGTCAAGTTTTGAGAAATTTATATCGAGAAGATATTTTGAAGTTACAAGATTTAATTGACAAAGATTTGTCTAATTGGCTTGATTAAGTTGGGTTTGTCGTTTTTTGACGAGAAAAGATGAGGAATTTATGTTGATGTCTATGAGTTGGGACAATCCTTGGTTAATTGGAGTGGGTTTAAATACGATTCTACTAGCGATCGCGTTTCTCGCTCCGAAAAAGTTACTTACTCCCGCAGGTTATGTTCATGCTTGCTTGCTTGGGGTTCTGGTTTGGGGTACTCTCGGTTGGCAAGGTTATGCGGTGGTGATGTTTTATTTCCTGATGGGTTCAGCCGTAACTCGTGTAGGAATGAAGGAAAAGGAAGCTGAAGGTATTGCTGAAAAACGTTCTGGTGCGAGAGGTCCAGAAAATGTTTGGGGTTCGGCTTTAATTCCGGCTGTTTGCGCTGTTGCGAGTTTGTTTGTCAGTAGCCCCATTCGAGAATTGCTGATTCTTGCTTATGTGGCTGGTTTTTGTACGAAACTGTCGGATACGACTGCTAGTGAAATTGGCAAAGCTTACGGTCAGCGTACTTTTTTGATTACCACTTTACAACCTGTGGCGCGAGGTACGGAAGGAGCAGTTAGTTTAGAAGGGACGATCGCGGGTATTATTGCTTCAGGAGCGATCGCCCTTTTTGCTTGGGCTATTGGTACAATCGATTTCTTCGGAATGCTTTGGTGTCTTCTCGCTGCTTTTGTCGCGACTACCCTCGAAAGCGTTATTGGTGCTACTTTACAGCCCAAGTTTGACTTCCTAACTAACGAAGTAGTCAATATTCTTAATACCATCATTGCGGCGATAGTTGTAGTTTTCCTCGCTTGGGGTTGGCAGAATTTCGTTGTTTAACTAAATTACAAACTAAACTTACACTCTCGTAATAGCGCCTTTTGTAACAAAGGTTGATATTCCTTATCTTTGACAAGATAAGCACCAAAACGAGCCAAATGAGGATTTTGCATTTGAGCATCGAAAAGCAAAAAACCTTGATTGCGCAAATGCTCAACCAACTTCACCATTGCCACCTTCGACCCATCAGGAATCCGATAAAACATCGACTCCCCGATAAAAGCTCCACCAATAACAATACCTAAAATACCCCCAGCAAGGTGAGAGCCTTGCCAAGTTTCAAAACTATACGCCCAACCCGCCCGATGTAACCGCCAGTAAATTTGCTTTAACTGAGGAGAAATCCAGCTAGTTTCGCGATCGGCACAACCTTCACAAACAGCGAGAAAATCCCGGTTAATCGCTACAGAAAAGCGATTTTGATTCAAAACTCGGCGGAGGGATTTTGGGTAGCGAAAACGACCATCTAGAGGGATTACCGCCCTTTTCTTACTCGTATACCAACCCAACTCCCCTTTCTCGTCAGCCATAAGGAAGTAACCTTGAGAGTATCCTTCGATCAAATTAGGAATATTGTATGCTTCCATAAACTGAAAACTGAAACTGGGATTAAAATTGTTAGCAACACGCCGAAAGCGAAAATTAACTCCGAGAAAATGGTTAAACCAATTCCACCAATTACTTTACCGCCAATGCAAGATCCAGATCGGGAAGGCGAGTGGTTGCAAAAAACTTTGCGAACCTGGCTCGACGAAGAATTCCTTCCCGAACCTGTCAACGAAACGATCGCCGCACGTGCAGCCCAAATTTTTGTGCGTCAGCGCTTAGAAGGAGAAAATGACCTAGGAGCGTTAACGATCGCCATTGTCACCGAAATGCAGTCCTTCGACTTCAGTGCAAGTTTTTACAGTGAATTTGCGATCGCCAATGCCGTTAGTGACTTACTCTTAAAAAGTCTCGGCATTGATAGCTGCTGCGGACAGTAACCAGAAATCTTACCAACTCGACTTTACTACACCAGGTAGTTTTCCTTCATGCGCCCACTCGCGTAACACATTCCGAGAAAGCCCAAAATCGCGATAATAACCTCTAGGTCGTCCTGTCAACCAGCAACGATTGCGTACCCGCACTTTCGCACTATTGCGGGGTAAATTTTGGATTTGGCGATGGATTTCCAGCTTTTCTGCTTGGGATTCCGCCTTACGAAACTGTTCTTTTAACTCGGCTCGCTTCTCAGCGTACTTTTCTACAACTTTACGACGCTTCTTTTCGCGCTCGATCATCGATTTTTTTGCCATCAGTCTAGTTCTGCTTAAATTAGAGACACTGTATTTTATCTTATCCGATCCATTCGCTACAGCCCGGTTTCCCAATCTTCTTCTAAACCAAAGACTCGTTAGACTCGTTCGAGAAGACGACGGTTTTCTAACTGCAAACCTCTAATTTGAGTTTTCATCACTTGAATTTCGTCAATAATTTGCTCAAAATTGCCTTGATAAATTTTGACAATTTGGACGCAAGAATTAACAGTTGAGTTTAGTTCACCTACTTCTTGACAATCTCGTTGTTGCTCGAAAATCAACTGATCTAAAATAGCTGAGAATTCGGTCTAATTATTCCGTACTCATCGCCAAATTAGCCTCAGTATTTACGGCGCAATAATTTCGCGACAATCTCAACTTGCTGGCAGCGATTCTTCTCGTTCTGGATGAAAGACTTTCGCTGAAGGACAAATATCCGCAAGCACACAACCCGGACATTGAGGTTTTTTCGCTTGACAAATTGCTCTACCGTGATAAATCAACCGAATTGACCAATTTTCCCATTCCGGCTGGGGTAAAATTCGCATCAAATCCCGTTCAATTTTCACCGGATCTTCCTGTTGCGTAAGTTCCAAACGCTTGCTAAGACGCTTGACGTGGGTATCTACGGTCACGCCTTGGTTAATCCCAAAAGCATTAGCTAGAACCACATTCGCCGTTTTTCGGGCAACTCCAGGCAACTTCAGCAACTTTTCCATTTCTCTTGGCACTTTACCACCAAAGTCTGCCATAATTGACCGACAAGCACCTTGAAGATTTTTGGCTTTATTACGATAAAAACCCGTCGAACGGACTAACTGTTCTAACTCTTCAATTGGTGCTGCTGCCAATTCTTGTGCGCCGGGAAAACGCCGAAATAATTCCGGCGTTACTTTGTTAACTCGTTCGTCAGTACATTGTGCGGAGAGAATTGTCGCTACCAAAAGCTGCACCGGAGTTTCGTAATTAAGAGTACAATTCGCCTCCGGATAAAGCCGCTTCAGACGCACGAGAATTTCTCGCGCAATTTGTTGCTTTACTGACCATTTACGAGTGATACTCACTGGAATAACTCTTGAAATACTTGCAAGTTAGCTGTGTCACGCACGATCAGGAAAATACCTAAACCCAGAAGTAACATTAACCCAGTTTGCATAATTCCATCTTGAATTCTCGTCGGTAAAGGTTTACCGCGTACTCCTTCGATGATTAAAAAAGCCAATTGACCACCATCAAGGGCAGGAAGGGGCAAAATATTAATAATTGCCAGGTTAATGCTAATTAAAGCTGCAAATTGAAACAAACCTGCGAGATTAGAACGAGCAACAGTGGCACCAATTTCGACAATTTTCACTGGACCTGCGACTTGTGAGGCAGTTTCTCCGAAATTGCTAATTAGTTGGGTGAAACCTTGGAAGGTAAGCACGGTAATGCGTTGATATTCTTGGGCGCTATCGCGAAAAGCCTCGATAATGTTATTGGGGCGATCGCGGATTAATTCCCCATTCGGTGCTAACATTACGCCAATTTTACCTTGATTGTTTGAATCAGGTTTGGGTGTTACCGTCAGATTTAAAGTTTCTTCACCTCGCTTGACTTGGAGTTGCAAAGGTTGATTCGGAGATTCTTGAATTGCTGCCATCAAGATTTTCACTGCATCTCTAGATGCGGTTAATTCTTGGGAGTCTACGGCTAAAACCACATCTCCCGATTTAATTCCTGCTTCTTGGGCTGGGGAAGCTTGTTCTGCGATGACTTGAGGAACTAAAACTCCCGGCTGAGGAGTATAATCGGGAAAACCAACGGTGACAGCCTGACCGACTAAAAGAAAGTAAGCGAAAATTAAGTTAGCAATTACTCCAGCGCTAATTACGATCGCCCGATCTAAAATGGGACGGTTACGCAATAAATTGGGGTCGTCTGGAGGAATTTCGCTATCAGGATCGTCGTCAGGAAAGGCGACGTATCCCCCTAAAGGAAAGGCTCGAATAGCGTATTCGGTTTCTGCTCCTTGGTATTTGACTAAGGCAGGTCCGAAACCAATGGAAAAACGATTAACGTGAATATTTTGCAGACGCGCTGCCGTAAAGTGACCCAATTCATGCACTACGATCAAAAGCGCCAGGACTGCGATCGCCGCCAGGACTGACATAGTTTAAACAAATGTAAATTATTTCTACTTCCATCCATTCTAGAACAGTTAGTCGATTTTCTGCCGCCAAAGCCTATCCTGGAAACGAGACTATGGAAGTGGAAAGCGAGATCGTGATGACGAAAATTACTTGGACTACAAATAGCACTAACCCTAAAAATCCTCAACAACTGGCGACAATTCAAGACTGGTTGACTTCTCTCAATGGTAAGGAAGTTACTCTTGCTCAACGTTTAATTGGGGAAAATGGCAATGCCAGCGATCTTAACTGGGAACCCCAAAGGTTTGATGAAAAGTTCGTGATTGAGAAACCACAAATTCGTGGAATTACCGTATTTTGGTATAAGCAAAACTCGGATGTGGAACGCAATCTCACTCCAGAAAAATTAGAATTAGATCCCCAAACCCAAAAACTTTATATCTATCCTCAATCGCAAAAACAAGTTGTGGTTAGAATCGGATTGGCAACTGTTGAATTCGAGACAATCGATCTCCAAGATCCTTTAATCGTTGGGACTGCGGCTGGGGAAAAACGGATTATTCTTTTGCGAGATAAGCAGCAACAAATTGATGTTAAACTCACTCTTTCACCAGAAAATATCAGCAAATTAATTGAAATTTGTCAAGGAAATCTAAATTCTCAGTCGATTGATTTAGAAAAGTAGCACTTGTGAAATTTCTCCTAGAGACGTTATTGAAAACGTCTCTAATTTACTTCAATATTTTGCTGTTTCTAAACTAATACCATTTCCTTAAATAAATACTACAGATACGGACTGTGTACCAGACGATGTAGGCAACGTCTGGTACACAATTTCATGTAGCGTAGCTAAATCAAATTGGGATAATTTAGTTTGTCCGGTTGGAAATCATCTTTTTCGATTTAAAATAGAAAAAATCCTCGACAAATTTTAACAATCTACTCGTGACTGCTAAAGAAACAATAGTTAAAAATACTCTTGACAAAAAAACCTGGATCTGGAATAGTCAGAAAATCCAGTATACAGTGATGGGAAGCGGACAACCTTTGTTACTGATTCACGGTTTTGGTGCATCAATTGGACATTGGCGCAAAAATATTCCGGTGTTAGCTGAAGCTGGATATCAAGTATTTGCTTTGGATTTACTTGGATTTGGTGGTTCGGAGAAACCTGCCTTAGACTATACTGTAGAATTGTGGCAAGACCAAATTCAAGATTTTTGGCAGGAAAAAATCCAGCAACCGACGGTATTTGTCGGTAACTCAATTGGTGGGTTGCTGAGTTTAATGGTAATCTCAGCAGAGCCAGAAATTGCGGCGGGCGGAATTTTAATTAATTGTGCGGGTGGACTAAATCATCGTCCCGACGAGTTAGCTTTGCCTTTAAGATTAGTAATGGGAACGTTTACGAAACTTGTAAGTTCGCCAATTACCGGAAAATTTATCTTCGATCGCATTCGTCAAAAACAGCGTATTCGCCGCACCTTAAAACAAGTATACCGGACTTCGGAAGCAATTACTGACGAACTCGTAGACTTACTTTACCATCCCAGTTGCGAGATCGGCGCAGACAAAGTTTTTGCTTCGGTTTTGACTGCACCTCCCGGACCCAAACCCACAGAAATGTTACCAAAATGTTTATCACCTTTGCTGGTAATTTGGGGAGAAGACGATCCTTGGACACCGATTCAAGGTGCGGCAATTTACCGAGAATTAGCCGAAACTAGGAATAATGTCCAATTTTGCTCGATTGAGAATGCAGGTCATTGTCCTCACGATGAGAAACCAGATGAAGTTAATCAGTTAATCATTGATTGGCTCAAGAAAAATCTTACTGATTAAACTTATGAATCCGATTTTAGCAGGAGTTATTGCGAGCGCGATTAGCGCAGTAGCGCTAGCGCCAAGGGCGATCGCGGGATTAGCAACATTTATTGGCGCTTTACCCGTAATCTTACCTTTAGGATATATCAAACGCGCCCAAGGAGCAATGTTGGGGTTTGGTGGAGGTGTGATGCTCGCAGCCACCGCTTTTTCGTTGATTATACCGGGAAAAGATGCCGCGATCGCTCAAGGAGCTTCTCAACTTGGGGCTGCAACGATAATTGTTTTTGGCGTAATCTTGGGTGGGGCTTTCCTCAAATTAACTCACCATTTTTTACCCCACGAACACTTTTTTCATCGTCAAGATGGAACAAAAGGTGCTAATTTAAGGCGAATTTGGTTATTTATTTTTGCGATTACTATGCACAATTTTCCTGAAGGTTTAGCGGTTGGAGTTAACTTCGGTAACGGTAATTTTGCTCAAGGAATTCCTTTAACTATCGGTATTGGTTTACAAAATATTCCTGAAGGTTTAGTTGTCGCTTTATCTTTAGTTGGGGAAAATTATAGCATTCTTTATGCTTTGGGAGTTACACTTTTAACTGGTTTAGTCGAACCGATTGGTGGTTTAATTGGTGCAGGAATAGTTTCAGTTGCTCAAAGTATCTTACCTTGGGCGATGTCTTTTGCGGCGGGTGCAATGTTATTTGTGATTAGTGATGATATAATTCCCGAATCTCATCAATCTGGACGCGAACAAGAAGGTACTATTGGGATTATTGCAGGTTTTGCTGTGATGACATTCCTTGATATTGGTTTAGGTTGAGAAGATTGGGTATTGATAATTAGAAATTTGTGAGGTGGGAAACAATCAATAAAAAATTATTTAGATATTTCGATAAGTAGGTGGGTACAATTATTCGTCAAATAGTGATTAATATTCAAATTAATAAAAGTAAAGTTGAGCTAGACGAAAGTAGCGACAAGGCGCAGATCGCAATTCAACCGCAGGATTGATACAATACTTTTACTTTTTATTCATTTCAATGATATGATTCTATTCTCGAAAAATTGTCTTGTTGATTGATACAGTAGAAGGGGAAATTGAGACAATATTTCTCTTGTGTATTATCTTTGTAGTTGCAAATTTGCAAAAATTACTGCTTTGTATCACAGGATACTAAAAAGTGTTTATTTATTGAGAAATAGAATCAATAAACTAACGAGAAATTAGGGCTTGACAAGACTGTAATATATGTCCTAATATTTTACATAAATAAGGTTGTATGGGGTTAGCCTTGTATCTACATAGCATTTTTGTTACAAAAATTTATATTTCTTCACTCACTTTGAAACGCAATATATTTTAACAAGAATTCAATCAAGATAATCGCTCGAACTTGAAAATTATGTCTTAAAGCAAAAATGTAGTGCTATATTTGTTATCTACAATGCCTCGACTAAAGAATCAAAAGCTTAACGGCTCATTTTGAGTTTAGCAAAAGCAAAGTTGAGCTAGACTCTTGCTACCTTTGCAAATATTTTAAGCTTTGCTTATCATTGGAATGATCTATAAACTCT
>JAWQFW010000004.1:0-35239 GCA_035968095.1 Oscillatoria sp. PMC 1068.18 | reverse complement strand
CTCGAAAAATCGTCTTGTGGTCTTGCTTCCAAGTAGCGATCGCCATTCACCCCCACAATTATTCAACTTGCTTAATTCATTCCAATGATATACAAACTCTCTCGAAAAATCGTCTTGTGGTCTTGCTTCCAAGTAGCGATCGCCATTCACCCCCAGAATTGTTCAACTTGCTTAATTCATTCCAATGATATACAAATCCTCTCGAAAAATTGTTCATTCAATCGCCTCCCATTCTCCTTGCAAAGTAAATGCAGCCCAATAGAAAGGCTCTGTCCACTGAGTTTCTTTTTGCATCTCTAATTGTGCTTCTCGTAAAGCTTCTGGGGGTGAAAGTTTTTCTTGCCACATGAGCCGATAGAAACGAGTCATCATCTCCGCCGTTGCAGCATCATCTACATTCCACAAACTGACTAAGATCCGAGGCGTACCTGCATACATGAACCCTCTTGTCAACCCCACCAATCCTTCCCCCTGAATTTCTTTACCTAGTCCGGTTTTGCAGGCACTAAGTACAACTAGATCGGCGGCTAAATCTAAGTTATAAATATCGTGGAGACGGAGAAAGCCGTTGCGGGGATTGCCCTGTTCATCGACGAGAGACAGCACTAACCCAGATAGTTCCGGGTTAACGCTATTGAGGATACCGTGGGTGGCGAAGTGTATGGTACGGTATTGATTCAAGGGGGTATTCACGATCGAGTGGTGGTTAGCTGCAAAATCAAAGATTTGAAGGCGTTGAGATTCAGGAACGAGAGTAGCGATCGCTTCGGCTTCGCTGCGAGTACCGGGAAGACGTTCGAGTTGAATCCCCACATCTTCTACGGCGCGGGGCAGTAAGGAAATGGGATTAGAGTCGGGAGACGCGGAATCATTTTGCAAGCGCGGGTCGTTCGTGCTAAACACCGGATCGGCGATCGCGACAAGTTGTTGAGGGGCTTTTTGCCGTTGGGCTAAATCTTGACGCAAAATAGCCAGGGTAGAAAGGGAAGGAAGATGAACGAGTTCGTAAGCTTCTACCAAGCGGCTAGAGACGTTTTTTCGACCAGGATTGGGAAGCGCGCTGAAGGGGATGTAGTGTAAGGCTCCATCGGCGACGATGACGAGGCGCTTTTTCTGAGGATAATCTTTGAGGGGTTGGAGAATCAGGGCATTTAATTCTCGACCAGAGGCGATCGCTTTTTGGGGTTGGCGGCGATCGCGCAGACGCACGAGATTGTTCCGAAACTGTCTGGCTTTTTGTTCGATTACTTGGCGAGAGGGAAGCGCGTAACTGGTTAAGCTATCTTTTGTAATCGCCCAGACATAGCTACGTTTCTCACCAAGTTCATATTGTAGCACCAAAGTATGGTCATCGAGAATTTGTTGCTGAATTTGTTCGAGGGTGACGGGTTGAGGTTGAGTCAGCGCGGCGTAGCTAGGGCTTTCTTGGCGAATTTTCCCCTGTAGGGCTTGGTATTGGTTGAGGAGATACTGGCGTTCCTGTTGCAGGGTTATAACTTGTTCTCGCGTAGATTCTGACCGATTCAGGGTAACTTCTCTTTGGTCTAGAGCATCTAATTGTTGCTGCAAGCGCCGTTCTTGGAGAACTAATTCGGGGTCAACTCCTTTGCGGATGTCGGTATTGGCTTCAGCGAGGAGTTCGAGGAGGCTTCTGGCGCGGGAGCGTTCGTTGATGTTGAGGGCTTGCGCGTCGTAACTTTTGGTGGGGTTTTGTTGGTGCAACTCCATCAACAAGTCGATGTAGAATTCGTAATATTCTTGTTTGGTGGCGAAAAAGGTTTGTCGTTGTTCGGGGGAGTCTTTTTTTGCTCTTACTGCTTCGATGAGGGCGATCGCTGCTTCGATGCGGGTTAAAGCAATATCTAAATTACCTCGCTTGCGTTCCACTACGGCGATCCCAAATAGTCCTTCTGCTCTTCTTTCTGGGTAGTCATTATCGGATAATGTAAGAAATTTATTGAAAGCTTCCAAGGCTTTATCTAAATCGCCTAAATCCGAGTAAACTTTGCCCAATTGAACATAAACAAAGCTATTAGCTCCTCCTTTGGCTGAAATTTGGTTAAAAAAGGTTAGAGCTTGGTTTAAATTTCCCAGTTGGTAGTGAAACTGACCCATTTTTGTTAAGTACCAGTTTGTCGTCCCATTAGGAATACCATTTTCTTGAGAAATTGCTAGAGCCTTACTATAAGCTTCTAAAGCCTTTTCGAGGTTTTTTGACTTTTCGTAAAGAGAAGCAATTTTTTCTAAAGCATCCACTTCACCACCAGGACTTTCAAGATTTTGATAAAGTTGTAGAACGTTTTGATAGGAAGCTAACGCTTTCTCCTCATCCCCTAACTCTTCATAAACTTCTCCTAATCTCGACAAAACATCGACTTCTTTTTGAGAATTATTAATCTGACGAGCAAGGGTTAGGGCTTGAGTATAAAAATCAAAGGCTTGAGGATAGTCTCCCGAACGAGAATAGATGTAAGCAATCCGATTTAGAGTATTGATCTCTTCTTCCGGGAAATCATTTTCTCGATACACCAACTGCGCTCGATTAAAAAACTCTAATGCTTGCTCTATATCTCCTAATTCTGCATAGTCTTCTCCGATGCGTATCAAGCCGATGATTTCTTCTCGTTTCCCAATACTTTGATAATGTTGTCGGTAAGTATTAAACGCCACCAAAGCCTTGTCAGTATCTCCCACTTGATAGCAAACTTTCCCAATCTCTCGAAAGACTTCAGCCATTCTCATTTGTTGAGATTGGAGAAATTCTCGGGCGGAAACCACGGCGCGATCGCAAAATTCTTTCGCTTTCTCTGCTTCCCCTGAATAAGCATAGATTCGACTCGCGCGCAGGAAAATATCTAAAATATTTGAAGCATCGGGTTCTCGATCGTAAACTTCTACTGCTTCTTCATAAGACTCCAATGCTTTCTCTAAATCTCCCAGAGTTGTATAGGTAATTCCCGTTTGGTAAAGCGTCCATGCTTCCCCAGAGCGATCGTTATTGTCTTGGTAAACTTGTCGCGCTTGAGCAAATAGAGCGATCGCTTTTTCTACGTTGTCTAATTCGTAGTGTATTTCAGCCATTCGTCTCAGGTAAAGTGTTTCTTTATGATAATCTTCTAACTCTTGATAAAGAGGAGTTGCCCGTTGGTAAAACTCTAGCGCAATTTCTGGTTCTTCTAATTTGATATAATCTTCAGCAATTTCAACTAAACTTCTGGCTTCTTTTGCTAAATCTTCTGGTTCTTGATATACCCTTGCGGCTTGCTCAAAAACCTCTAATGCCGTGGCGCGATCGCCTAATTCATAATGCAGTCTTGCTATGGTTCTAAAATTATCGACTTCTCTGCTACTTTCTCCCAATTCTCGGTCAATCAAAACCCTGCGATTATAAAACTTTATCGCTTTTTCCTTCTCGTCTAATTCTTCTTCGTAAACTTTAGCAATTCTAGAAAGAATCCTCGCTTCTTCAGTACGATTACCTACTTCCTGATAAATGCTCAATGCTTGCTCGAAAAGATTTAATCCTCGGTCAAAATCGCCAAATTGGTATATATAAACGGTGGCAATTTTATTTAGAATTTCCGCTTCCCCTTCCCTATCTCCTGCTTCTTGATATACCTGAACTGCCTGCTCTAAAAACGTCAACATTTCTTCCTGACGCTCTGCATATCCGTACTGTTCGGCGATCGCAATCAGAAACGTTGCTTCTCCTTTTGGATCGTTAAGGGTTCGATAAATCTCTCGTCCTCGTTGATATTGTTCTACCTCATTGTCTACCTCTTCTAACTCACCATAGATTCGACCGATTTTACCTAAAATAATCGGCTGACGATAGCGATAATCTAACGCTCGTTCAGAATCCCCCAATTGAGTATAAAACTCCCTTGATGCGTCTGAAATTTTTAATTCCTGAGAATGAAATTCTAAAGCTTTAGATTGCTCTCCTAGCAAACGATATCTAATACCTAACTTGCTTAAAATTACCCCTTGCTTAACGACATCGCCTAGCTCTTCATAAATCCCTAAAGCTTGCTGATAAAACTCCAATTCCTTTTGAGGATTCGATCCAAAGAGATAGCCCAAATTTTCTAAAATTAATGCTTCGACCTGGCGATCGCCAATTTCACGGGAAAGACTCAACGCTTGCTCGTGAAACTCTAACGCGGTTGCTCGATTCTCCCTCCACCAATAGCGAACCATCGTATTTATTAAAAGCAGAGCTTCCCTTTTCTTCGCCCAATTCCTATCTTCTTCAGAAGACGCACTAATATTTTGATAAAGGGTTTGAGCTTGATTAAATAATTCCAATCCCGCTCGCTCATCGGACGATCCAAAGAAGTAAAATTCACTTAAATTGCTCAGAACAACGGCTTCTCCTTTCTTGTCTCCAATTTCTTGATAAATCTCTAAAGCTCGCTGAAAAATTGATTCGTAGTATTCACTTGTACCACTACCATATCTAGATTTTCCTAACTGATTAAGCAATCTAGCTTCCCCCTGTCGCGATGCAAATGTTGCGGTTGTAGAAGACGAATTCAAATCTTGATAAATCTCTAAAGCTTGTTGATAAGATTCAGTTGCTTTGTCTCGATCGCTGAAGCTTTTTTCGCGTAAAACGTCTGACAGACGAGACTGAACAGAAGAAAGACCGTAATCAGACCCAAAGCGCAATCGGTCAGCATTAAGACCAGCATTAAAATTGGAATTAGCTTGGTAAATCCTTCCTAGTTGACCCAAAATCAAGGCTTCTAATGGGCGTTCTCCAAGCTGTCGTACTAAGGCTAAAGCCTCACTGTACCGTTCCTGTGCTAGGGTGGTCGCGTCCAAATTGTAGTAAGCTTCACCCAGCTTGATTAATGTCGCCGCCTCCTGCTCTAAATTCCCTTCACGCTGCCAAATTAACCGAGCTTCTTCCCATTTAGCGATCGCCCCTAATCGAGCCGTCATCATCTGTTGTTGGCTCAATCCTTCCCCTTGTTCCACTAACTCTCGACCGGAAGCTGAATCGGAGTTTTGCGCCAGAATATTCTTGGGATTGGTTTCTCTGTCGGTTTTGTTTTTCGACGCTGAACTAGACGCGATTAGCGCAGTAGCGCTAGCGCCAAGGGCGATCGCCGAAGCTTCTGTGACAATCAGTGTAGTTAATAGCAAAGCGAATAGATGGCGAGTCATTTTAATTACTACTTATCAATCAACAATGAGCCATTAACAATTAACTAAAATTATACTGTCGATCGATACGGTCGCAGGGAAAATTGAAACAATATTTTTCTTGTGTATTATCTTTGTAGTTGCAAATTTGCAAAAATTGCAACTTTGTATCACAGTATACTAAAAAACTGCTACTTATTGAGAAATAGAATCAGTAAACTAACGAAAAATTAGGGCTTGACAAGACTGTAGTATATGCCCTAATATTTTACCTAGATAAGGTTGTATTGGGTTAATATTATATCTATATAGCAATTTCGTTATAAAAAGTTTACAATCTTTAATTACTAACTAAAAAGATCATAAATCTTGAGCGCGCGCTAATTTTTGTTCTCAAAAGTTATTTCCCACTTCTCCACTCGAAAAATCTAAAGTTAGGCTTTTAGATAAGAATCTAAATTGAACTTGAAGTATTAGCGAGCAAAATCTTGAGGCTACAAAATTCAGAAACATCCGAACTTTATTTGATCGGGCAATAAATCAAGGAAAAAGCTAGATTTGGCGATCGCAGCTAAAATAGAAATCTCAGACTACGCAAATGTAGTTCGGGAAAAACGTAAATTTTTGTATTATTGACTTGACAATATGGCTACCCAAGAGAAAAAACGCCCCCAAAACATTGCGGGGAATTTTTACGTTGATAGCACCTGCATCGACTGCGACACTTGTCGTTGGATGACACCAGAAATATTTAATCGTCAAGACGGACAATCAGCAGTATATCATCAACCCGAATCAGAAAAACAACGCTTACGCGCACTGCAAGCACTTTTAGCTTGTCCCACTGCATCGATTGGTACAGTCGAAAAACCAAAAGATATTAAAGCAGTACAAACAAGTATACCAATTTTAGTCACCGATAACATCTATCATTGCGGTTATCATTCCGAAAGTTCTTTTGGTGCAGCGAGTTACTTTATTCAACGTTCCGAAGGTAACATTTTAGTAGATTCTCCTCGCTTTACCCCACCGTTGGTAAAACAACTCGAAAAGATGGGAGGGGTGAAATATATGTACCTCACTCATCGAGACGACATTGCCGATCATCAGAAATATAGAGAACATTTTCAGTGCGATCGCATTCTCCATCAAGACGAAATTTCCCCTCAAACTCAGGACATCGAAATTAAACTCCAAGGTGTAGAGACATTTGAATTAGCACCAAACTTATTAATTATCCCCGTTCCCGGTCACACCAAAGGTCACACTGTCCTACTATACCAGGATCAGTTCCTCTTTACAGGCGATCATCTAGCTTGGTCAGATGATCTTCAGCAATTAATCGCTTTTCGTAATCATTGCTGGTATTCTTGGGCTGAATTAGTTAAATCAATGCACAAGTTAGCTAATTATAGCTTTGAATGGGTCTTACCCGGTCACGGTCGCCGCTACCACGCTGATGCTGCAACAATGCAGCAAAAAATGCAAGAATTACTGAATTGGATGGAAACTGCATAAATTCAAAACCACAGAAGTATCTTCAACTTTTGTGGTTTATCGATTACTAACTTAAGTTATTTCACTATTAAGAATAAATAATTATGTCTTCACCATTTCCCGGAATGAACCCTTATTTAGAAAATCCGACAACTTGGTCAGATGTACATAATCGACTAATTAATAGTCTAGCTAATTCTCTCAGTAAAAAACTGCGTCCAAAATATTATATTGCTGTAGAAGAAAGAATTTATCAAACGAGTGAAGAAGAGTCTACACTTATTGGTATTCCCGACGATTTAGTAGTCCAAACTGAAACAAATAAGTCGATTAACTCAAACCTTGGTGTTGCTAATCTTACTACCAAACCAATAACTGTAAAAGTTCCTTTAACTTTTGCTCAAAAAGAAGCTTATCTAGAAGTAAAAGAAGTTACTACTCGGCAAGTTATTACAACTATTGAACTTCTTTCTCCTAAGAATAAAGCTGCTGGTGAAGGTCGTCGAAAATACGAAGCAAAACGGCAAAAAATTTTCGCAAGTTTAACGAATTTAGTCGAAATAGATTTGCTTCGTAAAGGAAATTATTTACCTTTTTATGGTGCAGAAATAGTAAGCGATTATCGAATTTTAATTAGTCGGAGTAATACTCGTCCTGATGCTGAGTTGTATGCTTTTAATTTACCAGAAAAAATCCCTTCGTTTCCCTTACCTTTACGCTCAGAAGATGTAGAACCAGTGGTAGAATTATCACAGCTTATCGATGAAGTGTATGAGTTGGGTAGTTTCGATTTAAGAATAGATTATAGTCGCCCACCTGTACCAAATTTCTCTCCAGAATATTCAGTTTGGGCTAACGATTTGTTAGAAAAACAAGGTTTACGATAATTAGTAAAATATTTTAAAATAATTAGGAAAAACAAATTCTTAGAGGAGAAAAAGATAGCTTAATAAAGTTTACAATCGTCGCCAAAATGCTTTAAAATAGTTATACTATTTACATAAACTAATGCTACAGACGCAAACCTGTAGAGACGTTGCCTGCAACGTCTTTACACAAGATTATGTAGCGTAGATAAATAAAATTGGTATTAGAAAACTGGAAATAAGTTTGCAGAGAAAAAAAGATAGCTTAATAAAGGTTACAATTGTCGTAAAAATGTTTTAAAATAGTTAGGAAGCTGGCAATAAATTTGCAGAGGAGAAAGAAGATAAAAATATGCCTTCACCATTCCCAGGAATGAATCCTTATTTAGAGCAACCCGGAATTTGGCAAGGAATACACAAATGGTTAATTGTAGCAATTGCTGATGTAATTAATCCTCAATTACGTCCTCAATATCGAGCGGAAATTGAAGAGCGAGTTTATGACAATAGAGATGATGATTCAGTGCTGGTAGGTATTCCTGGTGATGTGATTATTCAAACTACGGAAACAACCACTAAATCGAGTAAATCTAGTCAAAGTAACGTTGCTGTGGCTGCACCTCCAACGCAACCCGTAACAGTTACTATTCCCTTACCCGAAACTGTGCAAGAATGGTATTTAGAAGTAAGAGCAGTGGGCAGTGGTAAAGTTATTACAGTTATTGAAATTTTGTCGCCAAAAAACAAACGAGCGGGAGAAGGGAGAAATCAATATGAAAGGAAACGGCAAAAAATCTTGGGTAGTTCAACTCATTTGATTGAGATAGATTTACTGCGTAGTGGGAAAGAAATGCCGATGGAGAGTAAAGGAATCAAAACTGATTATCGTATTTTGGTAAGTCGGAGTGAAAGTCGTCCTAGTGCGGATTTGTATGCGTTTAATTTGCAATGTGAAATTCCGATTTTTCCTTTACCGTTATTAGAAGAAGATCCTGAAATAAAGCTTAATTTACAAGAATTGTTACATCAAACATACGATCGCGGCAGCTACGATCTCGTGGTCGATTATACAAAACAGCCAGCACCAGCTTTGTCGGAAGCAGATGTAGCTTGGGCGGCTGAGTTGTTGCAATAGCAAGGTTTAAGCACTGATAATTAATTCAGCAGAATCAGTATTGACAGTTCGCCACAGTTGTTCTAATTTCATCGCGGGCATAGTTAGATATAAGATTTCTCCTGGTTGGAGACAAGTATCCAATAAACTCCAGCCGTGAATTGTCTCACGTTTCGTTTCCAAATAAAGGGGGACAAAATCGGCTTGCATTGCGGCTTCTTTGATAGTTTTCCCACAAAAAGGATGATTGGGGGTAATTATCGTTGCTAAAGCAACCCAAAGCAAATGTTCAGTAATGCCATTACCTAAAATTCTTCCTCCTAAAGCGGCGGCTGCAAAAGAAGGAGCCGCTATTTCTGTCGGACAAAGTACGGTTTCAAATTCAAAGACTTCTCGTGCTGCGTTGGAAAATTGTGCGTCTTGGTTGCGGACAATTACTGGTAACTTAGGAACGATCGCCCGCGCACACAGAGCAATTTCGACATTTACCATGTCGTTACTGGTAACTGCTAACAGCGCTTCCGCTTTGTGGATATTCGCAGCTTGTAAGCTACTTAATAAACTAGCATCTTCGATTATTACCGGAACACAAAGAGAACGAGCGCTGTGAATAAAACGGTTGTTAGGATCGCTTTCAATAACGACAACTTCTCGTCCTTGGTTAATCAGTTGCTCGACGATTTCCATACCCACACCGCCAAGTCCACAAACTATATAATGGTTGCGATTGGGGATTCTCGCTGCATCCCAAAATTGCTTGAGCCGACTCCCCAGGATAAAATCGTTGATCAGAGCATAGCAGATGCCAATGACTCCGGCACCAATAACCATCATGATTGCGGTGAAAACTTTGATACTATCAGGGGCAGACTCAGCGACTTCTTCTTTACCTCCGGCTCCGGTAATCATCCCGACGGAAAAGTAAAGTGCATCGACCATTGAAGTGTTGTAGTTGACACAGATGTAGGTGATGGTTGCTAATAAGATTGTACACAGTAGTGCCAAGGTTACTAAAGCAACGGGACGAGCGTGACGCTGAAATTGCCGCAAATTAGTGAGCGCTTTGAGCATTTTCCAGAAGCGATTGCGGCGACGGTTGCGGATATTGGGTTTGGTGCCGACAATTAAGCGATCGCCAGTTGCTAATGCTCTTCGGGAAACTACGGCGCTGACTAAATCTTCTTCACCATGTTTGGGTAAGTAGTAGATTAACATCCGCGAGATATCTTCCCAAAGTTCGCTAATCGGTTTTCCTAACCAAGGATGATTGTCGTGGATAATTTCTTCATGAATCGGCCAAGTTTGGTTGAACATTCGCAATTGTCCGATCGCTTGATTTCCCATTGCGGCGAAGGCAAATATCGGCGCAGCCAGGGCTGACACGCTCATACTGACGTGATCTGGTAGGGTTTTGTCCAAGCGAGAGCCAAGAGTATGATTGTATAAGCGATTAATAATGCGAATGCGGGGATTCAGCACTCGTGCCTGGGTGAGAATGGCTAGATTGAGCGCATCGTCGTTGTGGGCTAATACTAGGGTTTGCGCTTCTTTGATTCCTGCTGCCATTAAAGTAGAAACAGAGCGCATATCGCCGA
The DNA here is from genome assembly GCA_035968095.1 of Oscillatoria sp. PMC 1068.18. GTDB lineage: Bacteria > Cyanobacteriota > Cyanobacteriia > Cyanobacteriales > SIO1D9 > IIICB1. Next base: position 25,016 of record JAWQFW010000004.1, on the reverse strand, counting down.
TTACTAATTGTTCTGAGCGTATTCCCGCCATCGGGCGATCGCTAATGCCAATTACATTTGCGCCTTGCTGTCTCAGCAAGGAAAATATTTTGTATCCAGTATCACCTAAGCCAGAGACAATAATTCGTGGTTGCATTGGTGAGGATTCTTGGCAGATAGTTTTTCTACCGATAGGGTTTCAAGATTCTATTTTGACTCAATTTACCAAAAGTGACTGTATCTCAGTTATCAATTTAGTTCCTGATTAATGATTGTTATTTAGCTGGATTTACCAGTTGTCAATAGTTACAGGAAATTGGGAATCTGAAATTTTAGCTGTTTTTCTGTTAAAAATTCTGGAACAGAGGAAATTGATTGCTAGTCTTTACTACTATCAGGAGCGGCGACAGATTTACGTTTAGAGGTGGTTCTATGAAACTTTTGACTAATTTAAGCAAAATTATGGGTTTATTGCCTTTATTGGCGCTGGGAGTAGGTTGTACGGAGATAAAAAATTGGGACTCCACTGCGATCGCTCAAATTTCACCCAGACCACCTGCCGAGCCAAATTTAACTATATCTGTGGAGAGAGAATCGGGAATTTGCCCGGAAACAGTGGGAGTTTTTAGCTTTTTGTTACCTTATGAAGGTGGTGCGGATCATCTCGTTGTCGCCGAAACTCAACCATTCGCTAATCAGACAAAATTAGTTGTTGAGGAAGATAAATTTGTCGAATATCAAAGTAATTTAAGCGATCGCTATTTGGATTGTATCGCCCAAGCTCAATCAGAGGCTCCGAATGTCTATAATTTTGAGTTTCGTGAAGGTAAACTCTACTTTCGAGTCAATTTGCGCGATCTCCAAGCACCTTACCAAAAAATTATTTTTGCAGATACAGTTACCGATCGTCCCTATGTGCGTTGGGCGATTGAGGATTAAGGATTGGGGAATTGGGAGCGTTATCAGTGTTGTCAGTGTTAGGAATAAAGAGCGATTTTCACAACCAACATTTCCTCCTTGTCCCCCAATTCCCCTAATCCCCAGTCACCAATCCCCAGTCACCAGTCACCAATTACCCAGTCACCAATCACCAATTACCCAGTCACCAGTCACCAGTCACCAGTCACAAGTCACCCAGTTTTTATAGAGGATCATCAAGTTAATGTACGCCAACCAGCCAAACATTCATTCTAATTCTGGCTCAACAAACATCCATCAAGAATTAGTAGTAGAGCTAGATTTAATGCTTCGCGCCCGCTATCCTTTAATTTACTTTGTTTCCCTCGAAGAAGATCCAGTCGAACAAGTCTTAGTTCAAGTTGCAGCCCAATCTCAACCGAGTCGGAGAATCTTATTTTGGGATTTAGTGCGCGGTTGGGAGGATAATGGAGCGGGGAAAGGCTCGGCAATGGCGGCTTTAGATCGAATTGTGAAAGCTGATGTTAATGAAGATACGATCTTTGTGTTACGCAATTTCCACTTATTGTTGAAAAATCCTTATCTTCCGAGTACAATTCCAATTTTGCAGGAGTTAACAGCGATCGCGCGCGAATTAAAGTCGAGTCGCAAAACCTTAGTGATCGTTGGAGCTAATCTCGAATTACCCTTAGAATTAACAGAGCAAACCACAGTCATTGATTTTCCCTTACCGACTCCCCCAGAAATCGATGCTTTGATTAGTTCCCAAGTCGCACCAGATAAACTCAAAGTAGTAGGATTAGGAAGAGAACAACTCGTCAGAGCATTTCAGGGTTTAACTCGCACCAGAATTATTCGAGTCTTAGCAAAAGCGATCGCAGCCAAACAACAAGTAGATGAGTCAGTTATCGATCGCGTTTTACAAGCAAAGAAACAAGTTATTCGTCAAACCGAAATCTTAGAGTTTCTCCCTGCGGCTGAATCACTCAAAAATGTCGGTGGATTAGGAAATCTCAAGCAATGGGTAAGAATGCGTCAAGACGGCTTTAGCGAAGAAGCCAGACGCTATGGAATTCCCAACCCCAAAGGTTTATTATTAGTAGGTATTCAGGGAACCGGAAAATCTCTTTGTGCAAAAACAATTGCTCACGAATGGCGTTTACCTTTGTTACGTTTGGATGCAGGACGTTTATTTGGTGGTATCGTTGGCGAAAGTGAAAGTCGCGTGCGTCAGTTGATTAAAATTTCCGAAGCAATGGCTCCTTGCGTACTTTGGATTGATGAAATTGATAAAGCATTTGGGAACATTGCTAGTGGGAGAGATGGTGATTCGGGAACTTCGCGGCGCGTCTTTGGTTCCTTGATTACCTGGATGCAGGAAAAAACTTCTCCGGTGTTTATTGTTGCGACAGCCAATAATGTACGAATTCTCCCGGCGGAGTTATTGCGAAAAGGACGTTTTGATGAGATATTTTTCTTAGATTTACCCACAGAAACCGAGCGAGAAGAGATTTTTCGAGTCCATTTACAGCGTTTACGCCCTAGTAGTTGGCGGAATTTCGATTTATCGCTGTTAAGTAGCCAAAGTAAAGATTTTAGTGGTGCAGAAATCGAACAAGCGATCGTTGATGCGATGCAACGAGCCTTTAGTAGCGGACAAAACAATCAACGCCGAGATTTTACCACCCAAGATATTTTTAGCGCAATTCGCGAAACAGTTCCGCTCGCGGCGATCGCTTCTGCTCAAATTGACGCACTCAAGCGCTGGGCTGCGGAAAGCGGTGCGCGTACAGCCTCGAATAACGTGCAGTTAATGGAAGAGTTGAGGCAATATAGAGTAGAGCAGGGTATTCGGCGCTCAGAGTTTGAATAGGAGTAGATCACTATGTCTCATTTCAGCACAATTAAAGTACAAATCAAGCAGGGCGAAATTCTCAATCAGGTTTTGCAAGAATTGGGTTACAACGTTGAGTTGAATACCACCGTGCGTGGTTATCATGGCGATACTACTAATGCGGAATATGTAATTCGTCAAACTAATGGCTACGATTTAGGATTTCGTCGTAGCGGCGAAAATTATGAATTAGTCGCCGATTTTTGGGGTGCGAAAATCGATCGCCAAGATTTTGTTAATAAAATTAGCCAAAAATATGCTCACAAAACTTTAATGGCTACCGTCAAAGAGCAAGGTTTCAATGTCGAAGAACAAGAAACTCTCGCTGATGGTACTGTTAGAGTTGTTGTCGGCAGTTGGGTTTAATTTTTACTTCTTTATTTAATCTTACGTCATCCTGAGCGAAGCGTTCTCGGAGAGTAGGATCTCCCCAGATATTTCGCTTCGTTCAAAATGACATTTTTCCAGATTATCGTCTTCTAAGTATCCTATCTCTGGACGCAACTTAGGGTCATGTAGGAAATCTAAAACAAATTGGTATTAAATAGGTAATTCGACTACAAATTTATAAATGTTTCTAGATGAGTTTGATCGTTGATTTTTCACACTTTAAACTTATTCTAAAACCTGTACCTCATCGCCCACATTAACAATCCCAGTTTGCTCCGGAATCAGATTTTGCCCAAACATAATTCCGCCAGAAAATTGACGATAGCTACTTAAAGTTAACAAAGGTTCTTTTAACTGATTTCTTTCCCCAGTAACTTGATTTGTAGTAGTAACAATGCAGCGACTACAAGACTTAACTACCCTAAATTTAATCTCACCAATTTGAATAACTTGCCACTGATCTTCAACAAAAGCCGTGTCAGTTTCAACTACTAAATTTGGGCGAAAACGATTCATTGGTAAAGCTGAAAAATTCTCTTGATATTTTGCTGCTAACTTATCATTTAAATCAGTTAAAGAAGCCGTCCCAATTAATAAAAAAGGATAACCATCAGCGAAACTTACTGGTTGATTTTCTGCCGTTGCAAATTGAGGATCAATCGGGCGAAGATAATCAGGAGATTGTCTCACCAAACGGAAATTTCGACTAACATTTAGGGCAGCCTGAAACCATTTTGCCACCTCATCACCTTGATCGATCGCCGTCGTGCGATCGCGCCAAATTTCCACCCTAACTTCCCTTCCCGACAAATTCGGCTGAAACCTCAAAAAATCGAGATTAACCCCCTCAGCCGCCAAAATAAGCTCATTTCCCGCAACTTTTACCTCAATTCTCGCCAAACCCGGATATTGTCGCTGAGTAACAAACTTACCATGCTCATCTATAAGCATAAACTCGCGATCGCCGTAAACGGCGGTGGGCTTTGCCCAATCGCCGAATCCGCGATCGCCAACAAAACCCTTAGCAGTAACCTCAGCCGAATCAACCCCAAAACCCCGACAAGACTTAATCGGATAAACAAAAACCCCAGTAACCCGCATAAACCCCAAAAAACTCCCACATAGCAATCCTACCCCAAACCAACATACCCTCCGCGCCTTTCTTTACGCCTTTGCGTCTCTGCGCGATTAAAACCCAGATCGTGCTAATCTGACAAAGAAAACCTTCTTACCCCTTGCTGTATGCTTGCACTTGAGTCTTATAACCAATATCCAGATTGCTTGCTGCTAGGATTAACAGCCATTCCCTGCGAAAAAGAGCAATTAGAACTTTATTTAACACTAAACTTTAATCAACAGTGGGAAAATCTCCTGGAAGGAAAAGTTAAATTTGCCCTTAGAGGCGGTCAATTAAGTTTTCACATCAAAAATGGGGTAATTACAACTCAAGGGCAGGATTTCAGCGAATTTTCAACGCTGGTGAAAGATTTAGCTACCGATAGCAACCTCGTTTTCAACTTTGCCGTGCCTCCGGGAGTAACCACTTTACAAAGTTCCGTCGAAAAAGCTAAATTAGGAACCTTACAAATCCAAGCACAACCTTATCATTTAGAAGCTCAATTTACCGTCACCAGACAAGACATTTGTATAACTGAAGCCGAAGGTTTATGGCATCATGATATTAGCCCAAACAAACACGCTATTCTCGACAGTAAACTAGCGCTATTTTTATTAACAAATAAATTCACACCATATTTAAGTTTAGTCAAATTATCCACCGCTCAATTAAAAAATTCAAGAGCCAATCAAGAAACTACAGCAATCTTAGGCGAGTTGGAAAACGTTATTACCAAGATTACCGCAGCCGAAACAAATAACTTCCTTGAATTAGCAAAAATCGCGCAAATTAATCCTCTTACCGATCTCGCTGGCGGTAATTTAATGGCAACTAATTTAACTAATATTAATTTGAGCAGTGCTAATCTTTTTCAAGTCAATCTTCGCGGCGCAGAATTAGATGATGCCGATTTGAGTAGTGCTAATTTACAAGGAGCAAAATTAAGCGGTGCAGATTTGAGTGGCGCATATCTCAGCGAAGCAAATTTAAGTTTTGTAGATTTACATCGCGCTAGTTTGGCATTAGCTAATCTGAGTGGGGCAAACTTAGAAAATGCTAATTTATTGGGAGCAAACTTGAGTAATGTTAATCTTAGTGGTGCGAAAGTAACTAACGCAAAATTTGGTAAAAATCCCGGAATTACTGAAGAAACGAAACAGAATTTACAGCAACGCGGCGCAATTTTTAAGGAGTAAGAATGTGGTGATTCTGAGCAATAGCAATAATCTCTAGGTAGGATAGTCTCAGAAACAAGTCAGGGAAACCACACTAATAAATAACATGACACGACAATCTCATGACCAACTGGCAAAGCAATATTTGACTGAACTCTTAACACCTCTGGGTAAAGTAGAAACGAGTTTTGATGTTTCCAGTGAAGCCCGTCAAGTTGATATTTGGTTTATCCCTGCGTCTTCACCTCCAACAAATGCACCTAATTTAGGATTATTAGGTAAAATGGCAGTAAGTTCTTGTTTACTAGAGGTATTTCGCAATCCTCCTAGTGCGGTAGAAGTTAGGAATTGTTTGCTCAAATTGTATTCCCTGCACGGTGATTTACTGCGGAAAGCACGACGGAAAAAACAATCTCTTAAAGAAGCTGATTTGCCTTTTTTATGGATTTTGTCTCCCACTGTTTCTGAACAGTTTCTCAAGGGTTTTGAAGCAAATCTGGTTGCAAATCAAAACTGGGATGAAGGAGTTTATTTTCTACCCTTTTCTCAAAAGACTGGAATTGTAGCCATTAACCAGTTACCTGTGATTCTAGATACACTTTGGTTGAGAGTTTTGGGTAAGGGAACCACTCAGCAACAAGCAATTGAGGAGTTAGTTGAACTGCCAAAAGGAACTCCTTTGCAAGATAACCTTTTAGATTTGTTGGGAAACTGGTACACGAATGTAAAATTAAGAGAAAATATAAGTAATAACGATCGCGAGTTGATGGATGAATTTATCACCAGCCTATTTGAAACAAAAGGAACAATGGCGAGTAGAAGGACAAACAGAGATGGTTGAAAGTCTGCTCATCGGGCGATTTGGAATGCTAGATGAGGAATTATCAAACCTAATCCCTGCTATTGTCAAACTTTCTAATTCTGAGCGTACTCAGTTATTGCTCAATTTGTCTAATCTTTCTCGTGAGGAACTTTTGGCACAGTTGAGATAAAAGTTAAACAAAAAACAATGACAGGGAATTGTATAGCATCGACAGAAATGCTAATCTTTGGCTAAGACTCCGTTGAGGAAAATATCGGCGATACCTTCTGCCATTTCTTTCATGGCTTGGGGGGAGGCTTGGGGGTCGATGATGGTATGATCGGAGAAGCCCGCGATCGCGAACATCCCTAAAAATACTTGGGCGACTATTTTCGGATTTGTACGCCGATAAATTCCTTTATCCATTGCGGTTTCAAAGAAAGCTTCCGCAACATCAGTCATTTTTTCGATGACTTCTGATTGAATGCGATCGCGCAATTCCGGGTGAAATTGTGCTTCCATGAAACATACTCGCATCAAATCGCTATTTTCTTGCATTCGCAGCATTCGTCTCCGCATCACTTGTGCAACTGCTTTGTAACTTCCCATTTCGCTCAATTCTGTCAATAAGTCGGTGAGTATTTCTACCCAACCTTGTGTGGCTACTTCGATTAAAATTGCTTTCTTATTGACAAAATGGCGAAAAAGTGTTCCTTCGGCTACACCTGCGGCGGCGGCTAAATCTCTTGTGGTTGTGCCATCATAGCCTTTTTTCGCAAACAACCGCAAAGCCGCTTGCAAAATCCGGCTGCGTGTATTTGCTTCTGTTTGGATTTCTCCCCGTTGTCGCCGATGAAAAACTTGCATAGCACTTGACTGTTATCAGTTATCGGTTAGCAGTTGACAGTTTCCTGTTTTTATGGTAATCAAATTAGTTATTTAGCGATCGCGGAAAACAACTGCTAAGGTGGTCATTAACGATACCCTAGCCTTCTTTGGCGATCGCTGAAAAGTAATTACAACAAACCTTCATAGTAGCGACAAAAATGCAACATCTCTCAATGAGGATTTGCTTGAGTCGTCTCTCTCAAGAGCCGACAATTTGAGTTAAAGTAGATATTCTGCGCGAAAATTGCTCTTGGGTATGATAACATCTTGCTATTTAGCTAAAAATCGGCTTCGAGTCTAGAAATAACCTAATTTCACCTTTTCACTCATCAAGTCGCTTAAAATAGATCATAAGTGCAGTTTAAGCAATCGATAGCCGAACTAAAAAAATGACTACAATTGTAACATTTTTGGCTTCTTAATTAGCTTTTATTTAACTTAACCTCTGAACCAGAATCTATTTTGCTAGCATGATCAAAAAAGATATAATCTATTAAATCATGAGTATTTATCCAAAAAATTAATCTTAACACCCAATCCCCAATTACCAATTCCAATCCCAATCTTTATAGGTCAAAAAATGCGTCGAAGTTTAATTTTTTTCCTGAGCATACTCTTATTAACATGGAACTTTATCCCAGGAATAGCCCAAGCCCAGAGTCAAACAACAGTCCAACCAGTTAGTTCAATTCAACCATATTTAGACCGAGTAAGTTCGCGAGTAACCGAGTATAAATTGGATAACGGGATGAAGTTTATTATCCTGAAACAAGAAACCTCACCGACAATTTCCTTTGTAACTTATGCCGATGTTGGTGGTGCAAACGAACCCGACGGTAAAACCGGAGTTGCTCACTTTCTCGAACATTTAGCCTTTAAAGGTACTACAAAAATCGGTACTACTGACTATCAAGCAGAAAAGCAACTTTTAACTCGTTTAGATGAACTAGACAAACAAATTCGCGCTGCAAAAGCTGCGGGGAAAGAAGCAGAAGTAAATAAACTCCAAACCGAATTTACCCAAATAGAAACCCAAGCTAATCAATACGTGGAACAAAATGCTTTTGGGAGAATTGTCGAAACAGCCGGAGGAGTAGGTTTAAATGCCGCAACTTCCACCGATTATACAATTTATTTCTATAGCTTTCCCGCAAACAAATTAGAACTATGGATGTCCTTAGAATCAGAACGATTTTTAGACCCAGTATTTCGGGAATTTTATAAAGAAAAAGAAGTCATTCTCGAAGAAAGAAGATTGCGTACCGATAACTCACCAATTGGTCAAATGGTCGAAGCATTTCTCGATACAGCTTACACCGAACATCCTTACAAACGTCCCGTTATCGGTTATGACGAAGACATTCGGAATCTTACCAGAGAAGACGTACAAGAATTTTTCGAGACTCACTATACACCAAATAATCTCACAGTAGCGATCGTTGGTGATGTTGAAATTGCCCAAGTTAAACAATTAGCAGATGTTTATTTCGGTCGTTACGAAGCCAAACCTGCACCTCCAGAAGTAACTGAAATTGAACCCAAACAAACTCAAACCAGAGAAGTTACTTTAAGACTAGAAAGTCAGCCTTGGTACTTAGAAGGATACCATCGTCCGGGTGTAGAAGACCCCGACCATGCAGTCTATGAAATTATCACTCGTTTGTTAAGTGATGGTCGGACTTCGCGCTTGTATAAATCTTTAGTGGAAACCAAACAAGTAGCTATTTCCGCCGTAGGCTTTAGCGGTTTTCCTGGTGATAAATATCCTAATTTATTACTTTTTTATGCTCTCACAGCGCCGAACCATACAGAAGCCGAAGTTGCCCAAGCTTTAGCTTTAGAAATCGAAAAATTGAAAAACGAACCTGTGTCAACAACAGATTTACAACGAGTGAAAACCCAAGCCAGGGCAGAACTTTTACGAACTTTAGATTCCAATATGGGAATGGCACAATTACTGGCAGAATATGAAGTGAAAACTGGTAGTTGGCGGAATTTGTTTAAGCAACTGGAAGCTTTAAATCAAGTTACGGCTGCGGATGTGCAACGAGTTGCGCGGGAAACTTTCCAGCCTGAAAATAAAACTATCGGGCGCATTTTACCAAAATAAATAGAGAACTAATAACTAAGAACATAACAAGCAATGATTGAGAACAAAAAGCGTCAAAGTATTCGCTTGCTAGGGATAGCATTCATGACGATGTTGTTAACATTCGTCAGTGGGGGGATAATTTCTCTACCTAACTCATTTTTATCAACTTTATCTCCGGCTATAGCCGCTACTGCACAACATTACACCGAATTAGATTTTCCGCCGCTTGCGGAAGTGAAAATTCCCGACTACGATCGCTACCAACTCCCGAATGGGATGGTAGTCTACCTCATGGAAGACCACGAATTGCCTTTGGTGAGTGGGATAGCTTTGGTTCATACTGGTTCTCGTCTCGAACCCGCAGCTAAAGTGGGTTTGGCTGAATTGACGGGGGCGGTAATGCGTAGCGGTGGGACTCAGGAATATTCCCCGGATGAGTTGAATCAAATGCTGGAACAACGCGCTGCTAGTGTGGAAACTGGAATTGGGACAAGTTCCGGGAATGCCAGTTTTAGCGCCCTTAGCGAGGATTTACCCACTGTATTCAATTTATTCTCAAAAGTGCTGCGCGAGCCTGCCTTTGCCCCAGAAAAGCTGGAATTAGCGAAGAATCAGATGCGGGGTGGTATTGCGCGACGGAATGACGATCCTGGCGATATTGCTTCGCGGGAGTTCAGCAAGTTAATTTATGGTGCGACGAGTCCTTATGCGCGGACGGTGGAGTATGCGACGTTGGATAATATCCAGAGGGAAGATTTAATTGCTTTTTACGAAACATATTTTCGCCCAGATAACATGATTTTGGGGATTGTGGGTGATTTTGACTCTGAGCAAATGAAGGCTTTAATTGCGGAGAATTTAGGTGATTGGCGCACTTCTAATGTAGCTTTACCAAAGGTTCCCGAAGCATCCCAGAAACAAACAGGTGGTGTTTTTGTGGTCGATCGCCCGGAACTTACTCAGAGTAATGTACTATTGGGTCATCTTGGCGGTAAATTGATTAATCCCGACTATCCAGAGTTAGATGTACTCAATGGTGTCGTCAATGGCTTTGGGGGAAGATTATTTAACGAAGTGCGATCGCGTCAAGGACTTGCTTACTCAGTATACGGCTATTGGAGTCCTCGTTACGATTATGACGGAATGTTCGTCGCTGGCGGACAAACTCGTTCCGATGCTACAGTACCATTTGTGCAGGCGATCGTCTCCGAATTGCAAAAATTACGCGAAGAACCGCCCACCGCAGCCGAGTTAGAATATGCTAAAGAGTCAATTCTCAACTCATTTGTCTTTAATTTCCAAGACCCCAGTCAAACCCTTTCTCGCTTAATGCGCTACGAATATTACGGCTATCCCTCAGATTATATTTTCCAATACCAACAGCAAGTTAAAGCCACCACCAGAGAAGATGTTCTGCGCGTCGCTAAAGAATATTTAGCCCCAGAGAAAATCGTCGTTTTGGTAGTCGGAAATCAAAGCCAAATGCAACCACCTCTGAGTAGTTTGGGGACACAAGTGCAAACCGTTGATGTTTCCATTCCCAGTTCACCCAGTAGTTAGAGAGATAAGGTAAGGGGGAGGGAGAATTGGAGGACAAGGAGGACACGGGGGAAATTGGGGAAATGGGAGACAAGACGATTGCTCTTTATTCCCAATACTGACCACACCCCCAACACCCAATCTCTAATCCCCAATCCCCAATCCCTACGAAACATCATCGCACAGATCCTGGTCGCTCTCTGATAAACTCGGATTATTCTTCAGATAGCCGCTCATCCAATCACAACCTCGCTCCCGAAAACCCTTCAAATTCAGATCTTCTAGCTTCCAGATTTTTACATTTCCATCATTACCAGCCGTAGCCAGTAATTTACCATCTGGGGAAAAGCTGACACTATTGAAATTACTCTCGTGTCCAAAAAGAGTCGCAAGTTCTTCACCCTCAACACTCCAGATTTTCGTCGTTCCATCTTTACTAGCAGTAGCCAATAACTTACCATCTGGGGAAAAGCTGACATCGGTAACTATCTCCTGGTGTCCAGTCAAACTAGCAACTTCTTGACCCTCAATAGTCCAGATTTTTGCCGTTCCATCACCACCCGTAGCAATTAATTCGCCGTCTGGGGAAAAGCTGATACTATATGCCTTATCCTCGTCTCCAGAAAGAGTCACAACTTCTTCACCCTCCAGTGTCCAAATTGTGCCATTTCCAGTAAAATCAGCAGTAGCGAGGAGCTTTCCGTCTGGGGAAAAACTCACCTCTTCGACCGGACCGTATAAACCAAATCGATCTTGATATATATTTCCTGTATTGATAGTGGCTACTTCTTCACCATCCAGTGTCCAGATTTTGACTCCATAATCATTATTTAAAGCAGTAGCGAGGAGTTTACCATCTGGGGAAAAGCTTACATCGTTAAACCCTCCTTGGTCTGCTTCTGTTTTGAGAGTAGTAACTTCTTCACCCTCTAGTGTCCAGATTTTTGTAGTTCCATCTATGGGTATGGTGTCGCCATCTTTGTAAGTAGTAATTGCCTGGCTAGTAGTAGCGAGTAATTTACCATCTGGGGAAAAGCTGAAACCACTAACCGGACTTTCGTGAGTGAGAGGGGTAATTTCTTCACCTACTAGTGTCCAAATTTTCGTAGTGTCTCCGCTAGAAGTAGCGAGGAGTTTTCCGTCTGGAGAAAAACTCACATCACCGACCGCATTTTTGTGTGCAGCAAGAGTGAGCATTTCTGGACTCTCAAGCGTCCAGATTTTGGCAGTTCTCCCACCAGCAGTAGCCAGGAGTTTGCCGTCTGAAGAAAACCTGACTGACTGAGGGTAAGCCCCTACCTTTTCTCCAGTCAAAGTGGCAATTTCTTCGCCTGCTAGCGTCCAAATTTTCGTAGTGTCTCCGCTAGAAGTAGCTAATATTTTGCCGTCTGGAGAAAACCTTACATCACTGACTTCACCCTCAAGAGTAACAATTTCTTCGCCTGCTAGTGTCCAAATTTTCGTAGTGTCTTGCTCAACAGTGGCGAGTAATTTGCCGTCTGGGGAAAAACTTACATCATAAAACCCATATTCCTCTGCGGGGAAAGTGCGAACTTCTTCACCCTCCACAGTCCAGATTTTCGCGGTTCCGTCATAACTAGCAGTGGCGAATAGTTTGCCGTCGGGGGAAAAACTTACTTTTGTGACTAATTCATCGTGTCCGGTGAGAGTGGCAATTTCTTCACCTGCTGGTGTCCAGATTTTCACGGTTCCATCTGTACCAGCAGTAACGAGTAGTTTCCCGTCTGGGGAAAACTTCACACCCTCACGGGAAATCTCGTGTTCGAGAGTAACAAGTTCTTCACCCTCCACAGTCCAGATTTTCGCAACAGTTTCTTCACCCGAACTACTTGTATTGTTCCCATCTGTCTCAGTAGTAAATCTCTGATTAGCGGTAACGAGTAGTTTACCATCTGGAGAAAAACTGACACTTTCTATCCAATACCCGTCGGTTTGGAGTGTGGTAATTTCTTCGCCTTCGGGTGTCCAGATTTTGGCAGTTTCGTCATTACCACCAGCAGTAGCGAGGAGTTTACCGTCTGGGGAAAAGCTGATACTATCGACTCCATTATTCCCTCCGAAACTGACAACTTCTTGATTACCGATAGTCCAGATTTCTAATCCGAACGCATTACCGATAGCGAGGAGTTTGCCGTCGGGAGAAAAGCTGATGTTTCGGATTGAGAAATTTTCTCTTTCTAAGCGATTTTTTTCTTTGATTTCGGGCGCGAAGGCTTGATTAATAACGAGTTTCAGGTTTTGTTCTAGTTCGGCTTTGTCGGAAAAGGGTAGTTTTCCCCATCCGCTTCGCAATTTTTTCGCGGCACGTAATCCTTCTAGTAGGCTATCAAATTCGGATGTGGTTTCTCGCTTTAGCTGTGCTGAAACTGTGAGAGTTTTGATTTCTTGTTTGGTGGCTTTGAGTGTGGAGGCGATCGCGATCGCTGATAAAATAATTATGACTAACCCGGCGGCTAGTGTCCCGAAGGTAGCTGTTTGCAGCAGACGAGTGTATTTTGCTTCGCTAAAGTTTTTGGGTTGTTTGAACGATTGTTCTGAGTTTAGTGACATAATAGTTTTAACGAAAGAGCGATTCGACAGAGTATCTGCGCTAGACAAATTGAGCGATCGCTAATCTAACAAACCAAATTGAGCTATGTCACTGAATTTCTGGATATTTTTCACCGCGAGATAATTTTTTGTAACAGATGAGGCGCGAGGCAATTGATTGCTATTTTTCGTTGATTGCGAACGTTTTGAATATTTCGTTAAACTGGATTACAGTGATGTCTAAGTAGGTGTGCATAAATAGTTGAAATGCGATCGCCTACTGACCGTACCAGGAGAATATTCATGTCAGCTTCGGCAGAACTTATTAAACCTCGGCTTCCTTCTGAATATGAAGTTCAACTCTCCAAACAGAGTAGCCGCATTTTGGCTGCCCATCTCCCTGATACTCAGGAAAAAACCCGCACTCTCAAGATTGTGGAAGACAATGGAGATGAGGAACTAATTGAACTTCCTACCTCAGCAGTGCATTTGCTGATTGAGATGCTCAGTCAAATGGCACAAGGTAACGCTGTGACGCTTATTCCGATTCATGCTGAACTCACCACCCAGGAAGCAGCAGATTTGCTCAATGTTTCTCGTCCTTATTTCGTGAAACTTCTCGAATCCGGTAAAATTCCTTTCCGAAAAGTAGGTCGTCACCGTCGCGTTCGCTTTGAAGATTTAATGAATTATAAGGAACAGATCGATCGCCAAAGAATGTCTGCCCTTGATGAACTGGCAGCCCAAGCTCAAGAACTGCATTTGGGCTATGAGTGATTGATGTCCTCCTACTTTACAGTTGTTTATGATGCTAGTGTTCTCTATCCGGCTCCCCTACGGGATTTACTGATGCAGCTTGCTCTGAGCGATCTCTATCGCGCTCGCTGGACAGACCAAATTCACGATGAATGGATTAGAAGCCTTTTGAAAAAACGTCCAGACCTTACCCTTGAACAGCTTACCTATACCCGTAACCTGATGAATAGTCATGTCAGGGGTTGTTTGATTGAGGATTATGAGCAGTTTATTCCTAGCTTAACTTTGCCTGATGCAGACGATCGCCATGTTTTAGCCGCAGCTATCAAGGGTGAAGCCGATGTCATTGTCACCATGAACCTGAGAGATTTTCCAGCCTCAGCCTTGGCGAAATTTGAGATTGAAGTACAACATCCTGATGATTTCATTGTCGATTTGATCGGCTTGAAACCTGCGGCTGTGGTTGAAGCTGCCAAAATCTGCCGCAACCGTTTGCAAAATCCTCCTAAATCTGTTGATGAATATCTCGATACTCTGGTTAAACAACAGCTTGTCAACAGTGTTTCACTACTGCGAAACTGGTGGGACGGTCTGTGATTGAGACGATCGCCTTCACCGCGAGATAATTTTTTGTAACAGATGAGGCGCGATCGCGTCAATTGGTAAAATATACTGGGCTGAGTTCAGCGCGATCGCAGCTTTTGGCATTCCAAACACAACGCTAGTGGCTTCATTTTGGGCGATCGTTAAACCTCCAGCTAAAGCAATTTCTTGCATTCCGGCTGCACCATCTTTACCCATTCCTGTTAATAAAATTCCAATTGTTCTTTTACCATACAATTTTGCTACCGATTTAAAGGTTACTGTTACTGAGGGGCGATGTCCATCTACTCGCGCTGTAGCCGCATAAATAAAGCGTCCAAGATGATCTAATTCTAAGTGCAATTGTTCCGGAGCAAAATAAACTGTCCCGGCTTCTGGTAACTCGCCAGAACGAGCAATTTTCACTGGTAAATGACAGTTCTTTTCTAACCAATCCACCAAACCTTGTAAAAATCCTTCACTAATATGTTGAATGCAAATTATCGGTAAATTTAAATTATTTCTTAACCCCAGGAATAAAGTTTTTAGTGCTTGGGGACCTCCGGTAGATGCACCCACAACAATCA
The DNA here is from genome assembly GCA_035968095.1 of Oscillatoria sp. PMC 1068.18. Classification (GTDB taxonomy): domain Bacteria; phylum Cyanobacteriota; class Cyanobacteriia; order Cyanobacteriales; family SIO1D9; genus IIICB1. Next base: position 9,747 of record JAWQFW010000004.1, on the reverse strand, counting down.
TTTTAAATTGAGTTTGCTCTTGCAAATTTAAATTAGGCGATCGCATATTTTTTAGAGCTAAAGACTGCTGCACATTTTGACTAGAGTAAATTTGCTTTTCTCTTCCTTTTCTTGGATAATTAAGCTCTTGAGAACCACGCGAATAGCGTCGAAAAACTTTTACTCCTGACAAAACTTTAATCTTACTAATTAAAGCACGTTGAATTGCTTCGTAATCGCCCGTAGAACCGCCGCGCGGCTTGGGAAAAACGTCTACTGCACCTGCTTCTAAAAGCTGAAAGACATTACTCGGATTATCTTTTTCTTGTACCGAAGTGCTAATCACTAAAATTGGTCGCGGATAGCTAATCATTACTTGTTTTGTAAACTCTAAACCATCCATCTGCGGCATGTGCAAATCTGTACAAATTACGTCTGGTTTAACTTTAGAAATCAACTCTAATGCTTCTTTACCAGTTCGAGCAGTTCCCGCTACTTCAATTTCAGGCGCTGAAGCAAGAATTTTGGTTAAAATTGTCATTGCAATCGGCGAATCTTCTACAATTAAAACTCGAATTGTCATTGTTTTTAACTCATGCTTCGGCACGGTTTCTCTCTAGTTTACATTGAGCAAAAAGATAATTTATTGCGGCAAAAAGTGAGGTTAATTGAGCAACCGTATAAATAGTAATATTTTTAGTAAAAAAATCTTGCCTCAATTGACCAAATTCCCAATATTTGCCGTTACTAACGATGCCAAATATGGTTCTTTCTGGTTCTTGATTTATTTTTTGCATAGCTACCATTTCTGCTAAACATTGTCCCCAACCTCCGGTAAAATTGTCTTTTTTCGCTTCTACGGCTACTAAATATGGTTTGTCAAAAACAAACTTGCCTAAAGTATTTCTTTTTGCTAAAATATAATCAGGTATACCTAATAAATTTTCGTTGTAACTTAAAAGTTGGTGACTCCAAAGGACAAAATCTTCTTTATAGGATTTGTAGATTTCTTTCAAAATCGGATAGATAATATTTTCACAAATAGCCGCTTCGGAGTTATCAACAACTAATTCGCGCAAACTGAATTCTAAATCAGCGCGGAAATAATCGGCGATTGCAATTTCCGTTTCTCTGATAAAATTGTCTTCAGTCGCCGTAATCTGAAATTCTGTGAGAACAGTACCGATATTTTGATAAGAATCAAACGGCATTTTGTTACCTCAGCTTAATTAAATTAATCTTTTTAAAGTTTCTAGCAAAAACTGTTGATTAAAGTCTCCTTTCGTGATATACGCATTTGCCCCAGCTTCAGCCCCTTTTCTTTTATCTTCGTCCGTAGCGAGAGAAGTAACCAAAATAATTGGTAATTCGTTATATTCTTGATGTTGGCGAATGCGAGTAGTTAAAGATAAACCATCCAAATTGGGCATTTGTACATCGGAAATAACCGCATCAAAGTTACTAACCCGGAGTTTATTATAGCCGTCTAAACCATCTACGGCGGTGATTACTTGGTAGCCAGCAGCTTCAAGAATTCGTTTTTCTTGAGTACGAACAGCGATCGAATCTTCAACTAACAAAATTATTGGTTTGTCTGACTTAGTTAAAGTTGACTTTGGTTCAATATTAGCAAGAGAAAGACTTCGTTTTTCAACTGATTTAAGTAAGTCGATACAGTTGAGAATTATGCAAACTTCTCCTGTCCCAAGAATAGTTGCTCCAGCGACATTACGCACTCGTTTTAAAAATTTACTTTGGGGTTTGAGAACAACATCTTGAGTATCTATCAATTGGTCAACAAATAGCCCGAATTGTTTTTTACCTACTTGTAAAATGATACAAACTAACCGCTCTTGGTGAGAACTCTTTTTCTGATTTGAGTTAGGAGAAATTTCTAATAAATCGGCTAACCAAACTACAGGAATTGCTTGTTCGTCATCTTGAAGGGCGATCGCGTCTTTTCCGGCGATCGTGAAAATTTCTTCTGGAAAAACCAGTAAATTCCTTTCGACAAACTCTAAAGGGATACCGTAGGTGATTCCGTCAACTTCCACGAGTAAAACTGGTGCAGTAGCGAGAGTTTTACCGAGTAGCATTCGGAAAGTGGTTCCCTGATTAGGTGTCGATTCGACTTCGATATTTCCTTTTAACTGTTCGACATGATGTCGCACCACATCCAAACCAACACCTCTTCCCGATACTTCAGTAATAAAAGTACGAGTCGAAAATCCCGGAGCAAAAATTAAAGCATAAATTTGATTTGGAGTCATTGCTGCGAGTTCTTCGGAACAGTACAAACCTCGATGAAGCGCGGTTTCCTTAATTTTTTGGGTATCTAAACCTTTGCCATCATCAGTGACTTCAATGACAATATGATTAGCAGTTTGGTAGCCTCGCAACCGCAACTGAGCAACTGGAGGTTTACCTAATTTTTGGCGATCGCACGGCGTTTCAATTCCATGATCGATCGCATTCCGAATTAAATGTAGCAAAGGATCTTTCATTTCTTCGAGAATACGTTTATCGGCTGTAGTCTCTCCTCCCTCTATAATTAGTTCTATTTCTTTGCCAAATTCTTTAGCTAAATCCCTAACTGTGCGCGGATATAAGTTAAAAATATTTGCTAAAGGTAAAAGTCGGAGCGTGCGAACTTTTTCTTCTAAATCAGTGGAAATTAGATCGAGTCGGGCAACATTTTCTTGAGCCGAACTTAATAATTGTTTGAGACTAGCTTCGAGGCGCTGTTCGATTTTTTGAGTAACAAGATCCAAGTCAATAATTTGGGATTTTTTAGCTTTTTTACTTTGGATTTCTGACCATAAAGCCGCAATTTCTTCAATTTGTGCTATTTGGTGAGCAATGCGAATTTTGGTCACTGTTAACTCACCAGTTTCGGTCATTAACGCATCTAAATAACGAGTTTCAACGCGAATTGTTTCAATTCGATAAGGTTCAAATTGGGAATTTGGGACTGGGGATTGGGAACTGGGAATTGGGAATTTTCCATTAGTATTTTCCGTAGAATTATCGCGAATTTCTTCTAAATCTTGACTCATAAGCTCAGTATCTAACTTGATTTTTTCTTCATTTAGATAACTACTTTCTGGCTCAATTTCTGCTTCAATTTTTGTCTCTATCTCAATTTCTCTTTCAGTCGAATAAATACTTTCTGGTTCAATTTTCTCTTCAGTTTTACTCATATTTTCACCCTCATTACTCGCAGTTGATGCACCCATTAAATGAGCGAGGGCTTGAAAAGTATTGACTCCACTTGGTTCACCAGTAACCGCTTCGCGAACCAATTTAGCAAGATTATCTAAACCCGCATATAAAATTTCGCTTACTTCCGGGCTTAATTCAATTTCGCTACGATAAATTGTGCCTAAAATATGTTCGATTTGATGAGTTAAAGTTTCCACATCATTAACACCAAGCATTCGCGAGTCTCCTTTGAGACTATGGGCTTCTCGGAGTAATTCTTCAAAAGGAGTTTTGTCTTCTAAATGTGTTTCTAAGTACAATAAACCGTTATTTAATTTTTGCAAATGTTCTTCACTCGCAACTTGATACAGATTTCGTAATTCTTCGTCTTCAATCATTGTTTTTTCCCTACTTTCAGAGTGAAAATTGCCGGAATTATTTAATTTACCAGATACTTTGGTTCAATTCATGAGTACCAACTTTGCTTTAGGCGATCCCTTCAGCGCTTTTTTTAGCTACTTGATTAAAGTTGTTCATGGCTTCGATAATTTTCGCGATCGCTAGTTATTGGACTGTCAAAAAAAAAATTAACAACTAAATAATAGTTTTTAATTCCAGTGCCGCATCGTTTAATTTCTCAGTACCAATTTTAGTTTGACTAATGCCGCTAGCACTTTCTTTTGCACCTTGGTTAATACTATTCATCGCTTGAACAATTTGCTCAATCGCACTAGCTTGTTGCTTGATATTCAGTAAAATTTGCTGATTATTTAAAACCACATTATTCACAGCGTCAGCAACACCAGCAAAAGCGTCCGAAGTTTGGCGAGCAATTTCGACACCAGTTTGCACAGTTTTAGTTCCTTCATCTGTTACCATAACTGTAGAATTAATTGCATTTTGAATATCAGCAACCAAAGTATTAATTTTCTCTGCCGATTGCTTACTTTGGTCAGCTAATTTGCGAATTTCCGCCGCAACAACTGCAAAACCTTTACCTTGTTCGCCAGCACGAACCGCTTCCACCGCAGCATTAAGAGCTAACATATTAGTTTGGTTGGCAAGATCTGACACGACTAAAGAAATGTTCCCAATTTGATTAGTTTGTTCGCTGAGACGTAAAATTTGTTCAGCGATCGCGCCAACTTTCTCTTGCAACTCAGACATCCCCTTCAAGCTACGATCTACCGCTTGACTTCCCCCTTCAGTAAGTTGAAGCGCTTGCATTGCTGCATTAGCCGCCGCTTCAGCTTGTTCGGCTGACTGACGCGAAGAAGCTCCCAACTCATCAACTGTAGTGGTGGTTTCGCTTACCGAAGCCGCTTGTTGGTTAGAGGTACGCTCTTGTTGTTCAATTGTAGTGGCAATTTCACTCGAAGAAGTGGCGATCGCACTCGTTGCGCGATTAATAGTTCTCGCTACCCCCGAAGAAATCCAAAAAGCTAAACTTATACCGATACCAGCCAACAATAAAGAACCAAAAATTAGGATTGTCACCAGAAATTGCAAAGCTTCTTCAGCCTCTCTAGTTTCTTTTTCTAGCAACTCTCTTTTCGCATCTCGTAACTCATGATTAACCCGATCGAATTCTTCAACAAAATTATTTCCTAATCCTTGCCTAAATAAAGTGATTGCCCGTTCTTCTTGACCATTTTCTAATAATTCAAACATTTGTTCACTAAATGCTTGATATTCCGAATTAATCTCAATCATCTTATTCAAACGGACTTTTTGTTCTGGATCACCTACCAATTCTTTAAGAATCTCTACTGAACGCTCGAATTCTTTAATCGACTGCTCATACTCAACTCTAAATTCAGGCTCTTGATCGATAAAATAAGCACGTAAGCTATTCGTACTATTTTTGGTTTCTAGCGCCAGATTGTTTGCTTCAACAACTACTGTCTCAACTCTTTTAATATCTGTTAAAGTTTTCAAAATTTGATTGGTCTTTGAATAGACAAAACCTGCTGCTGTAAAAGACAAAATCACTACAGGCAATCCATAACCTAATAACATTAAATCGCGCAGTTTTAATTTAGCTAACATTACTATTTACCTCTTTTTTTAGTTCTAACTTTAAGCTTCTTCGTCTACTATTAACCCACCTTCTTGTAAAATTTTGGGTAAATTAAGAATTGTCATAATCTGCTCAAAATATTTTACTGTTCCTTGAAGGTATTCATCATTTACTGCCTGAATAGCAGTAGGCATAGCCGTTATTTTTTTCGGAGAAACAAAGATTACATCATCAACAGCTTCGATCGTTATTCCTACTACTAAATCTTCTACTTCAACAATCATTGCTTGAGTATAAACTTGAGGCTTAACCACTGATAAGTTTAAGGCACTTTGGAGATTGATTAAAGTGATAATTTCGCCGCGAAGATTTATATTTCCGACAATATGTTCTGGTGTACAAGGAATCGGAGTTACTCTTTCTATTTCGGTAAATTCACGAATAAAATTTAAATTAATTCCAAAAACTTCCCCATTTAAATTAACAACAGCTAAAGGAAGTGCATGATGAAGATTTTCACTTTCGGTAACTTCTCTTAAATGATTAGCTCGTTGACGAAAAATTAGTTTTGCTTCTGGTGTAGTATTAGGAGCAAATAAGCGTACTCCTAATAATTCTTTTGATACTAAATTGTTAGTTTCTAGCTCAGAAACTAAGTTTGACTGAATCAATTCGGAAGGTAGTAAGTTTGCTAAATTTAATAAAAGAACGATTTCTGACTCGATTTGAGTAATATTAGCAAAAAAACGGTTTGAAACATCAGAATTTAGTTCAGTAATCGAGGAGAAACTATTTTCTTTTACTGAAGGCTTTTTGGGAGAGGCTAGATTATCGGAGAGAGTTTTGTTGAGCCTGATTTCCTCCTCAGTAATATTTTGGACTTTATGAACTTGATGAGCAATAATTCCTAGACTTTGGTTCTGCCAATTTAAGACTACAACGCTATCAGTTAGTTGATAATTGCGACTGCGATAGCCTAAGCGCAAAAGTAAATCCATTACTGGGAGAATTTCTCCGCGAAGATTAACTACTCCAACTAGGTAGTGAGGAGTATCTAAGACTGGTGTTAATTCAGGAAGAAAAAACACTTCCTTAACAAAAAATGCTTCGACACCGTACCAGGAGTTATTTAAGCTAAAGAGTAGATAGGGTTGATTATTCATATTTACCCAACTCGGTTTTATTTACCTAATTGATAACCCTCCTTTTCTATTATTTATCCTTATTTCATTGTGGCAATTTTCTAGTCACAAAAAGTTAAGGTTTTGGCTTTTGATTTTCTTTTGGCGATCGCTAATGAGCTATCTAACCGGATTCGGCGAAAGGGGAATCGTTAGCTAATTCTTTGAGTAGTTCTTTTGCGGTTGCTTCCATTTTCTCGGCGCGTTTCCTGTCTCCTTCTCGAGCGTATAAGTAACTGAGTTCTAAATATGCTGAGATGCAACGATAGTCGAGATAAATAATTTTTTTTAGTAAGTTTTTTGCTGTTTGAATATCTTCTTGTTCTTCAGCAATTTTAGCTTGTAACTGGTAGGTTTTGACAGCAAATGAGTCAATAGAGATTGCTCGTTGACAAAATTCAATAGCTTGTTTATATTTGCCGAGATTGGCATAAATTTGAGCGAGAAGAAAGCAAGCGTCAAAGTTACGGGGTTCTAGCTGAAGTGCTTGGTTAGCATTGGCGATCGCGCTAGCGTATGCTTTTTGCTGAAATTTGGTTTCGGCTTCGCTGTAAAAATTTTTGGCTGTAGTTACTGTGGGAGTAGTTGAGTGACGAATTGGTGGTTGCTCAATTATTTTAGTTTGATTTGTTACGAGGCGATCTGTTGAGGCTTCTCGTGGCGATCGCGGTTCGCTACGTTGGTAAATAATTGATTCTGGATAAATTTTTGTCTGGAATTTTTGCAGATTTTGACCGTATAATTCCGCGTGTCCCGTGAGGAGATATCCCCCAGGTTTTAAGCTTTGATGAAATTTTGCCAGTACCGCCGCGATCGCTTCTTTCTCAAAATATATAAAAACGTTACGACAAAGAATCAAATCTACATCGAGAATGTGATCATTAGCACGATTAAATTGAGCAGTAACTAAATTTAAATTCTCAAATTTTACCAGTTGACGTATTTCATCTCGAAGTTGAAACCCTTGACGAACTCGTTGGAAATAATCCTGAACTATTTGAGGTTCTACCAAACGAAATGACCAGGAAGTATAAAATCCTTTTTTAGCTTTGGTAAGTGCTTCTCGATTAATGTCAGTTCCCAAAATTGAGATTTGCCAGTCTGCTAAATTAGGTAAAATTTGTTTGAGGATCATGGCGAGAGAAAAAGGTTCTTCTCCTGTGGAACAACCCGCACTCCAAATTTTTAGCTTTTTAGTTGCTTTTTGCTTTTGAATTAACTCAGGTAAAATTTTTTCCTGGAGGAGATTAAGCTGTCCGCGATCGCGAAAAAAATAACTTTCGGTTGTCGTCAACAAGATAATGAATTCTTGCCACTCTTGCTTACTTCTTTGTGTTGGCGATTGTAGCAGCCGATAATAACTTTCTGGTGTAGATAATTTCAGTAATTTACTCCGAAATAAAATTTTCTCAGCTAAACTTTTTCGGTCTTGTTCGCGAATATATAAACCAGTATTGGCTGTAATTAACTGAATAAATTTTTCCAGCAAATTTGTCTCTAAATATCTGAGCAAGAATACCTCCTCGATTAGGAACTGGGGATTAGCAGTTAGCAACTAACAATTATTAGTTTATCTTGCTTGTCTGCCTGATTTCCCTAGTCAGCCTCTCCTGTTTTCTGGTGGAGGTGTAACTGGGATTTCGATAATAAATTCGCTTCCTTCTCCTGGTGCAGAAACGCACTCAAAATTACCGCCATGTTTTTCGACAACAATTTGATAACTGATGGATAGCCCTAAACCCGTACCTTTACCAACTGGTTTGGTGGTAAAAAAAGGATCAAAAATGCGATCGCGGGTTTGCTCGCTCATTCCTAAACCATTATCTGTAATCGAAATTCTTACCCAATCTTTAACTAATTCTGTACGAATACGAATCATCGGAATTAATCTTGAATCGCTGAACACTGCTAAATTACTTTGGGACTCATCTGCACTCATTTCTAAAGCATCAATCCCATTACTCAGAATATTCATAAATACTTGATTAAGTTGTCCAGCGTAGCACTCTACTTTTGGTAAGTTGCCGAAATCTTTAATGACTTGAATTTCGCGCTGATGTCCCTTTGCTTTGAGACGATTGTGTAAAATTAGTAAGGTACTTTCAATTCCTTCGTGAATATCTACAGGTTTCATTTCTGCTTGATCTAAACGAGAGAAATTACGCAAAGAAAGGACGATTTCTTGAATGCGATGTGCGCCAACGTTCATCGAACCAATGGTTTTGGGCAAATCTTCAGTCAAAAATTCTAAATCAATATCTTCTGCATATTGCTGTATTTCTGGGTCGGGAAGAGGATAATGTTTTTGATACAGTTTCAATAAGGCGATCGCGTTTTCGGCATATTCGCTCGTACAGCTTAAATTACCACTAATAAAGTTAACCGGATTATTAATTTCGTGAGCGATCCCGGCAACCATTTGTCCCAAACTCGACATTTTTTCGTGTTGGATGAGTTGTCCTTGAGTTTGTTTGAGTTCTTGTAAAGTTAACTGTAATTGTTGAGCTTGAGTTTGAGCCGCTAGAGCAGTTGCACGAGCTTGAGCGAACAATTCGGCTTGGTCGATGGCGATCGCTAATTGATCTACGACTGCTTGCAAAATCTCTACTTCTTCATTTTGCCACACTCTTGTCCCTTCACTGTTACTGCACGCGATCGCTCCTAAATGTCCGGCGTGAGTTTTTAAAGGTAACAATAAAATTGAACTAATACCCAATTCTTGCAGCAAGGCAATTATTTCTTCATCTTCCTTAACTGCATAACTACCAAGATCGTCAATACATAACACGGTGTTACTCACAACCGTTTTCGCTAAAATGTCTAGCTTTTGTGGGGGACACTCTCCAATCTTAGCTAAATTTAGGCGATCGTCACTAGCTTCATGAGATACTGTCAAGCTAGGATAATTCTGTTGTGACCAACACCACAAATAAAAACAACGATCTACTTGCAATAAACTCCGAATTTCACTAACAGCAGTTCCCAGAATTGTATCAAGATCTAAAGAGTTACGAATTTGATTAGCTAACCGAAAAATTAAGCCTTCTCGACGCGAATTCTTGGCTTGTTTTGCCCAACAACGATTGATCCCAATAGTAATCAAATCCGCTAAACTCGCCGAAACTTCTTCAATTTGCGACTTTTTTGGCTGCTCACACCAAAAACCGAGCGCACCTACTAACTTTTCTTCTAAAAGTAATGGATAAGCAATAAAATAATTTTTGTCTGCCTTAATTTTGGTATAAAAATTGCCATTTTCTCTGATTTTTTTCTGACTCGTAATTTGAGAATATGGCTTTTTAGTTCTCCTAATATTTTGGAGAGCATCCTTAATTACAAAATCATTTAAATTTAAGAGTTTATTTC
>JAWQFW010000003.1:43936-60889 GCA_035968095.1 Oscillatoria sp. PMC 1068.18 | reverse complement strand
TAGCTAATTTTAACATTTTTTACCAGAAAATATCACATTTTTTGTAAGAGATATTAGGTAAAGTATCAAACTACAAAAGGATTCAGCACTTTTGTAGTTTGTCAGAGAATTTATTTTGCTTTAGCAATTACAGTGCGATGTCGGGGACTATTACTAATAATCGTCGGTGGTTCAAAACCCGCATCAGCGATCGCGCTAGCCAAATCCAAAGTAAAATACTGATCCAGATAAGGTTCGGTACTCTTCAGTAAAGTGAAGATATAAGCAGGCATTTTGGTATAAATTGGCGATCGCGGATTCATATCCATAATCCCCAAATAACCACCCGGACGCAACAAACGCCGCGCTTCAGCTAAAATCTCTTTCGCTGCACTTTGGGGTAACTCATGAAAAAGCAAAAATGCCGAAACAAAATCAAAAGATTGCTCGGGTAAACCTGTCTTTTCCGCCGCCGCGTGTAACCAACTAATATTTTGCTGACGCTGTTTATTCTGATAATTTGCTACAGCTAAGAAATAAGGCGATAAATCTACCCCAGTAACTTGAGCATCAGGATAAATTGCTTGCAAAGCAAAACTACTCATCCCGACACTACAAGCAAGGTCTAAAATATTTTTTGGTTGAATGGGGATTTGTTCTTGGAGCAAGTTATGATAACTTTCTCTTAACATCGGATCGCCCTTTGCCCCTGTTCCTTCCCAAATCGTTGCATGAACAGTATAAGCAGCAACTTCCACTTCTAAAGCCGCATCCCAACTAAGATTACCGCGATCGTAAGCATGAAACGATCGCCGATAATATTCTGGATAAACCAACTGAGGATTCTCTACCTCCGCAAGTTCCCCCTCCCAATCATGCTGGCGTAACTTTTGCACCTCTTCGCGCCAATGTACACCAATTGTTTCCGCCCGTTTGATCATCATCTCACGCGCCTTATATTTAGCAAAACTGGCTAAAGGTTTAATCGCGAGTATCCCGTTAATCAAGCGGGAAGCTAAACCTGGTTTATTAATCGTTGTTACAGTCATTTGTTTACTGAACCGCAGATGAACACCGATTATTTTACCGTCCATTTGTCACTACGCTTCAGCAATAGTTAACTTAAGTTAAATAACTCAAGAAAAAGCTTAGTTCCTGCTCTCAGGAAAAACTAAGCTCCTCATCACTAAACTAACTTTAAATTTAGCAAATTCTAAGGTAGTTTCACCAAAGCTTTCTCCGTTTCTACTTCGGTAAAACTCGGTAACTTTTTCTTCGTTGCTAGCTGTTTTCTCGCCCAATCTACCCCAAACATTGCACAAAGGATCGCAATACCTAAACCAGGAGAAAATTCAAAAGGTACGGCTGCGGCTGGGGCGCTGAAACCCCCAACTATCAACCGTCCGCGACCGCCTCTATTATTATCGGTAGAAACAGAAAAGGCAAAAATATCTCCCGCACTAAAAGGGATACTAACCGAACCACTTTGTCCATTGGTACTAGAAAGTTCCACAAAACTACTACCATTGAAATAACCACCAGAATCCGTTCCAGAACTATCACTAGAAAAATAAGCCCAATTAAAGCTAACAATCCCATCAGTTGGGATGCGAATTCGATAATTAGTAATCCCGAAACTATCAGAAAAATTATTACTACCAATTACTCGAATTGAATTAGGAGCATTACTTGAATTTACCGAACCATCAGCGTTGATATTTCTTAAAGTCCAATTACTCGGATCGTAATAATCAGTAAAGCCGCTAATCGTCGCTGCACTAGCAGGTGGATGAGACATAACTACCGTAGCGACGCTAGCGATGAGTAAAGATTTAGTTACGGTAGCGTAATTTTCTATTACCATAAAAAATACCTCAAGTCAAATAGTTTTATGTTGATTATAAACAGAATCTTGATAAATATGTTTTTATTTAGCAGCAAAATAAGTAATTTGTCCTAAAAGCTTTTTTTTACAGCCTAAAGCTCGGAATTGCGCTTTAATCCTCACCAAAAAGGCAATTCCAAGTTACCGACTAAATGTGTAAAAATAGTCAGTGAGATTGATTTTGGGTGCGTTAAATTTACCCTAACGCTTAAATTAACTTACGAAACTAGCTACCCAGATCCGGATTATTTGGGAGATAATTTACTCTGTAATTAGGAAAACTTCTCAGCTATTACATACCCAAATCTTTAGTAAATACTGAAAATACTGACTTCTAACTGGTAAGGTAATAACTATACTTCGATCTCAAATATTGACAAATTAACTAACTCGATCTATGTTGCACTCATATTATTTCGATACAGAAGATAATAATAAGCGTTCCTTTGAATTACCAGGGGCGAAACCTCAGTATAATCCCGATCGCCCGGGACAAGTAGAACATATTTTTTTGGATCTAGTTCTCGATATCCCCAACCAAAGCTTCCACGGTACTTGTACAATTACTATCCAGCCCGTAGTTCCCGGCATAACCAGCTTAACTCTCGATGCAGTCAATCTCAAAATCGACTCAGTATTAGTCGATAAAATCAGTCAGCCCTTTGACTACGACGACGAAAAACTCCAAATCCAGTTGCTTCAACCTACCACCGAAGCCAAAATAGAAATCGCGATCGCCTACCGCGTCGATCAACCCCAACGAGGCTTATATTTCGTCACCCCAGATTCCGATTATCCCGACAAACCCACCCAAATTTGGACACAAGGAGAAGATGAAGACTCTCGTTTTTGGTTCCCTTGCTTCGATTATCCCGGACAATTAGCTACTTCCGAAATTCGCGTCCAAGTTCCCCAACCTTACATTGCAATCTCCAACGGCGAACTTATTTCCAAAGCAGAAAAAGACCAAACAATTATCTATCATTGGCGACAAAAACAAATTCATCCCACCTATTTAATGACCTTAGCTGTGGGAGATTTTGCCGAAATCGAAGACGAATGGAACAACATTCCTGTCACTTATTATGTAGAAAAAGGTAAAGAAGCCGACGCTCAACGCAGCATGGGTAAAACGCCCCGAATGCTAGAATTTTTTAGTGACAAATATGGCTATAATTACGCCTATCCTAAATACGCCCAAGTTTGCGTCGCCGACTTCATTTTTGGCGGAATGGAAAACACTTCTACTACCTTATTAACCGATCGCTGTCTCATCGACGATCGCGCCGAGATTGATAACCAACGTACTGAAAGTTTAGTCGCTCACGAACTCGCCCATCAATGGTTTGGCGATCTAGTCGTCATTAAACATTGGTCACACGCTTGGATAAAAGAAGGTGCAGCCTCTTATTCCGAAGTACAATGGACAGAACATGAATACGGTAAAGACGATGCCGCTTATTATCTTTTAAACGAAGCCAGAAGCTATATTTCCGAAGATACTTCTCGCTATCGTCGCCCCATTGTGACTAACATTTATCGCGAAGCAATCGAACTTTACGATCGCCATCTTTATGAAAAAGGCGCTTGTGTTTATCACATGATTCGGGCAACTCTCGGAGACGAACTTTTCGACAAAGCAATTCATAGTTTTGTGCGAGAAAATGCTCACAAAACAGTCGAAACTATTGATTTATTACGCGCAATTGAAACAGCCACCGGACGAAATCTTGCGCCACTTTTCGATCAATATGTTTTCCGAGGCGGTCATCCCGATTATCAAGTTAGTTATTCCTGGGATAATAAAAGTAAACTTGCGAAATTAAGTGTTACCCAAAAACAAGCGAAAAAAGACACTACAGGTAGTAAAAGCGAGTTGTTTGATTTAACTATTCCTCTTGGCTTTGGCTATGTAGATAAGTCAAATAGTGTAGAATTCCAAACTATGTCTCTTCGTATCCACGAAAAAGAGCAAACTTTTTACTTTCCTTTAGAAAATAAACCTAAATTTGTGAGTTTTGATTTCGGGAATAATCTCCTGAAAACTGTAAGTTTGGAATATCCAGTTGCTAACTTAAAAGCACAATTAAAATATGACCCAGATCCGATTTCTCGGATTTATGCTGCTGCTGCTTTAAGTAAAAAAGGCGGTTTAGAAGCAGTAAAAGCCCTTGCAGAAGCGTTGCAAAATGATGCTTTTTGGGGAGTAAGAGTTGAGGTTGCGAAAGAGTTAGGTAAAATTAAACTTGACCAAGCTACACAAGCTTTAATTGGTGGTTTAGCAGATGAAAATACCAAAGTGCGTCGCGCAGTTATTAATAGTTTGAGTAAATTCAAAACTTCTGCAAGTTACGAAAAAATTAAACAAATAGCTGAGAAAGGTGATGTAAGTTATTATACCGAAGCAACAGCTATTCGTTGTTTAGGGGAAATGGTTGCTGGTAATTTAAAAGAAAAAGAAGCTGATGTGTTGGCGTTTTTTCAGGAAGTTTTGCAGACAAGAAGTGGTTGGAATGAAGTTGTCCGTTGCGGGGCAATTTCTGGTTTAAGTCAGATGAAAACTTCTCCGGAAGCAGTGGAGATAATTCTCGAATATACTCAACCAGGAGTTCCCCAAGCGTTACGTTTAGCTGCAATTCGTGGTTTGGGTACGGTTTCTACTGGTCAAAGTCCGGCTAAATTAGAGTTAATTTTGGAACAGTTGGAAGCAATTATTGCGGAAACTTTCTTTTTAACTCAGGTTGCGGTTGTGTCGGGGTTGGAACAAATGGAAACCGAAAAGGCGATCGCGCAATTACAAGCTTTAGCTAATCAAACTGCTGATGGAAGGGTGCGTCGTCGCGCTGAGGAAGCGGTGAAAAAGGTTCAGAGAAAAATTGGTTCAGATAAGGCTTTACAAAAGTTACGCGAGGATCTTGAGCAACTGAAACAAGAAAATCAGGAACTTAAAAGTCGGGTAGCGAAATTGGAAGCGGAAGATTAGTTATTGTTTTGAATTTTGATTGGTAGTAGAGACGTTGCATACAACGTCTCTACATAAAATCCGTAGCATTTTATTTCCCATTTCAGATAACTTTCTCCGATCGAGAAATAAAGATAAAAAGCGATCGCGTATTTGACTCAATTTCTAAAATCTGCTGAACACTGAGAGGGAGGAACGAACGCTAATTAACAAAATTAGGGCGATTAAAATTACAATTTAGGTAAATTTGCTCAGATTACTCACTCTCTCTTAAATTTAGGACAAAATTTGGCTCAAATCGAGGACAAATCCGGGTAGGATGTCTTCTCCTGATAAGCTAACAGGAGACTGCAAAATCTCAATTTCTTTTCCTTGACGGTAAATTTCTACTTGTTGGTTTTGGGGATCGATTAACCAGCCTAAACTTACGCCACAATCGAGGTATTCTTGCATTTTACTTCGCAATGTTTCTAGCTTGTCGCTAGCCGATCGCAATTCGATGATAAAATCGGGAGCAAGGGGTAAAAATCGGTTCGGATCTGGGTTTAATGCTTCTATGCGTGACTTTTTTACCCAAGCTGCATCAGGAGAACGATTTGCACCATTAGGAAGTCTAAAACCTGTGGATGAGTCAAAGGCTAATCCTGTCCCATCACCATCTGTCCAATTGGCTAAACGTTGCGTTAATTTACTATTTTGGTTTCCGCTTACCCATCCTGTTGGTGGCATAATAATTAATTCTCCCTCAGCAGTACGTTCAAGTCGCAAATCTCGATTATTCTGACACAATTGAAAGAATTGTTCGTCAGTTAAGTCGATGGCTGGGTGTAAATTAAGAGTGAAGGCTGTCATGGTAGTTTGGCGATCGCTTCGCTGTTGGGGTGAGGGTAAACTTTAGCTCAATTGTAGTCAATTCGATTTATCGCTTGTCTCGCTGTCGAATAATTCCTGACTCGCTGATGTATAACCTTTCTCGATTACTGGGGCAGTCATTTGCTGATATAATGAGGGATCTTCGGGAGTCGTTGCTGCTAATCCGTCTACATAGCGATTAAACATACAAAAAGCCGCAGCAATTAATACTGTATCGTGGATTTCGCGATCGCTGGCTTGTTGCTCTTTTGCTTGTTGAATCTCTGCTGCTGTGACTTGTTTCCCACCTAGTTGTACTTTTGCAGCAATCTTCAGTAATGCTTTCATTTTCTCGCTAAGATCGGCACTTTCTACGTCTTGATAAACTGCATCAACCACATTACTTTGCTCTTTGAGGAGTTGTTTCGCGATCGCACCGTGACTCGATTTACAAAAGTTACATTCGTTACGATGGGAAACATAAGTAGCAATTAATTCTCGCTCCCATTTTAACAATGGTGATTCACCTTGTAACAATATTTCTGTGAATTCACTCATCAATTTACCCGTGTCGGGACGATATTTCATTAAACTGACTATTCCGGGTAAA
The DNA here is from genome assembly GCA_035968095.1 of Oscillatoria sp. PMC 1068.18. GTDB lineage: Bacteria > Cyanobacteriota > Cyanobacteriia > Cyanobacteriales > SIO1D9 > IIICB1. The sequence continues at coordinate 54,601 of JAWQFW010000003.1, read as the reverse complement.
TCTGATGGTAGATTAATATGTGACATCTTTAGTTTTTTTTTATTCTTTAATCTTATTATCCCTGTAAGTGGTAATTAAAAAAAGGGCTAAAGCCCTCACTACAAACAGAAAATTTGACAATTATAATTACAGTTATACCTCTACAACTGTTACTTCATCACTCGCAGAAATTCTAAAGGTAAGCCATCACTATCAGCAATAAAAGTAACTTCGTAGACAGTTTCGCCAATCATTTGCTGGTTAGGTTCTAATAATACTTTCAGTGGCGACAATTGGGGATTTGTGGCTGCGGCTAACTGAAACTTTTGCTTTAAATCCTCTAACCAATCTGACATACCACAATTTATCTTATTTGTCAAGTCAAAAGAAAGATGATAATAACCGACATAATGTTCGTCGTGGAAAGCATCAGGAGGGGGAGAGGGTTCAGGAATTTGAATCAACTCGATGCGCCCATCAAGCCCTTGTAGCCAACAAGCGAGAGTATAACCAGTAGTAAAGCGATCGCTAACCGAGAAACCGAGTTGTTCGTAGAAAGCGATCGCGCGATGAATATCCGCCGTACGGATCGAAGCATGGTGCATCACTCAAACAAGCGAAAATAAGGATAACGTACCGGAACGCCCGGTTCTTTTTCAAGATCGAAATTAATCACTTCCCAGCGAGGATCTTCGGGCGGATCTGGGCTAAACTCCACAGGTAAACCATAAAGTCGCGGGGAAGGAGAATCTGAATTACCACCACGCCAAGGAGAACTGCGTTCCAAATAAGCACTAACCAAATCTCGATAGCGACTAGCAATAATCACTCTTGTTGCTCGATAACCTTCAGTATAAAGTCGATCTAGCTGTTCGTGAATTTCAAAGCGAATGCCATCCGGATGAGTATGCTGTCGAAACCATTCACCATCCCACCTCCGCCAGTGACGACCAGATTGTAGATGAATCAGTTCGCCAGTTTTGGGGTCTGCTTCAAAAGCGCCGTGACGGGAACACAAGTAGGTATCTGTCAGTGTCAAAGCTGGAATCGTTTGACGACAGTGGGGACATTTAATTTCCGGACCGAATATAGGATACTGCGCATTCATCGTTGGGGGCATAATCTCATCTTCAGCGCGTGCGCCAGAGCAGTGAGTCTATTATATCTGGTAAACTCTTTGAGAATTGCTCGTTTTGGAGTTTCGATGAGTAGCGATCGCGAAATTTTCTCTTCTGGGGCTAGTTATTGGGCTACCCCCGACTTATCTCAAGCGGCTTTTATCGCCCCGAATGCCGTAGTTATGGGTAATATAACTGTCAAAACTGGGGTCAGTATTTGGTATGGGGCGATCGCGCGCGCGGATGTGGAACGAATCGAAATTGGCGCACATACTAATATTCAAGATGGCGCAATTTTGCACGGCGATCCTGGTCAACCAACAATCCTCGAAGCTTATGTCACCGTGGGACATCGGGCTGTGGTGCATTCAGCTTATATTGAAACAGGTTGTTTGATTGGGATTGGCGCGATCGTTTTAGATGGGGTGCGTGTCGGTACAGGAAGTATTATTGGCGCAGGTTGTGTCGTCACCAAAGACGTTCCTCCCCGCAGTTTAATGGTCGGTATTCCCGCTAAACAAATGCGCCAAGTGAGTGACACCCAAGCCGCCGAACTCATTGAACACGCCCGAAAATATGAAAAGCTTGCCTTAGTTCACGCCGGGAAAGGCACAGATATCGGCTTTATGGCTCGATCTTAACCAGTACCAGGCAACATTTAGTAAAAAAAGTCTTGCAAATCTTCACGATTGTGCTAAATATAAATATGAGAATAGTTTAAGATACTTAAAATTTTTATCAGGAGAGGGTAAGAAAAAATGGACTGGAGAGTCATCATTGTTCTGCTTCCGTTGATCGCGGCTGCAAGCTGGGCGCTGTATAATATTGGCGCTGTTGCGATTAGACAAGCTCAAGCATTCTTGAACAAAGAAAGCTAAACAAAAGGATAAGCATCAGCAAAGGAAACCGACTGCTGGCATTGTCTAGGGGTCGGTTTTTTGCTTCTCTACGAATGAGAATTTAGAGATTAAGTTAAGAAACTTTATTAATTTAGAGCAACCTAAAATTTTGTGGGTAGCTACCTTTGTTGCGATCGGATCTCGCTTAGAAGGAGAAAGAACTTTTGGGGCTTAATTTTTGTTTAAGTCTCAAAAGATTGCTTCTACCAAAAGATATACTTTTGCTGAAAGGCGATCGCTTTTTATTGTCTAGACTTCGCTTGTGCCAGGATGACTTTGACTAATCCAAATAATGAATCTAAATTACTTCAGGATCTCGTTTGTTACGCCAAAGCACTCCAGAAAATTGAGAAAACCGAGTCAAAATCCTCTCCAGAACAAGTATTAGCAGTTTTGTTAGCGAGAGACGCGATCGCCCCTTAGGGCGCTGGCGCTACCGCGCCAATCGCCGCCGCACTCTCAGAAGAAACCGTAGCAGATTCAGAAGCGATCGCCAAACTCTTTGACTTAGACAACCGTTTGCGCGAACAAGCCCCAAATATCGCCAAAATCGGCAAACTCGAAACTTGGCGAGAAAGCTTAAATCCGCCAGAATCAGCTTGGTGGTGGTACTTCCAACCACAGAAAGAAATCGATCCTTGGGATCGCTTAGACTGGTTGTGGAACAGCCTCGCCGCAGCTTGCTTAGGCTTAACTGCCAGTTTCACCGTTAGCATCCTCCAAGCCGTCTCCGTCAACGGCGTTAGTTGGGCAGAAACCTTCGCCACCCTCAGTCAAGGTGCTGGATTAGCTTTACTCGGAGGAGGTTTAGTCACCACAGATGGACAAGAAAAAGTTAGAAATATTCTCAACAATTTTCACATTCCCGAACGGTTCCAAAGCGAAGCAATTTTTGGTGCGTCCGCAGTAGTTTGCTTATTCACCTATCATCAATACCAATATTTTTTACCTGATTTTTTTTACACACAAGGAGTCGCAGCTTATGAAAAAGGCGATCTCTCCACCGCCGCAGAAAAGTATCAACAAGCAATGGAACTCGACCCCGACGAGATTAGATACAATCTAGATTTAGGAAAAGTCTATGAATCGGTCGGCAAACTCGACCACGCGATCGCTCAATACGAAGAAGCCATCTCCGTCGGCGACCCCGAAGGCTTTAATAATCTCGGACGCTTATATATTCACCGATTCGATCCGGAGAAAAAAAGAAAAGACCTCATCAAAGCCGAAACCCTACTCCGACTTGGTTTACAGCGCGCTCGCGCCCAAAAACATAAACTCCAAACTCCCGCCGAAAAAAATGCAAGTCATAACATCAGATATCAACTTCACCGTAATCTCGGTTGGGTACTGTTAGAGGAAAAAAAATACGCAGAAGCAGAAGCCGAACTCAAAAGAGCGATCGAACTCGACGACAAAATTGAAGAATATCAAATGGGGGGCGCAATGGCTGATTGTCTGTTAGCCGAAGTTTACCAAGCTCAGGGAGACGCAGAAAATGCCCGAATCAAATGGCAAGATTGTCAAGAACAAGTACGTCCGGAAACCCTCGAAGAATATTCCTGGTTTATCGGAGTTGGTCAACGTGAACTCGCTGACTGTATTGACACCAGTTCGGTGGTAACTGGTTTAGACGAGCAACTTCCCACTGACTTTGCCGATATTTGTGAAAATCCGGCTCAACTATTTTCCGCTAAAATTAGCACTTCTAGTGAAATCGAAGCCTTGAGAATCAAACTTCTCGACATTCTCAACGCTAACTGGAATAATAACCCTACTTTTGAGCAAGATTTAGTTTACCTCATTAACGCTACTCAAGATGGAGAAATTGTTGATTATCAACCTCTCAGTCAGCTAGCTGGATCTCGCGTCAGCGATACTCCTCTGAGTGAGTTACTTACCTCTATAAGCGAAGATGATTCTTTGGCTCAATTTAAAGTCACCTTTTCCCCGACGGGCAAAATTGAAATTACTTCCAAACAAAATTAGTTAATTTCTAACTTGTTCAATGAGAAAATTATCAAGCAATTTTTCTCGTTTGCTCTTATTTTTACAACCGTTCCCAAGCAGTATCTTCATAGCCGAAACTGAATAATTCTGGATGCAAAATTTCCGCTAAAATTTCCAGCGAATCTACTAATCTCGGTCCAGGACGATTAAAATAAGCATTGCCATCAGTGAGATAAACTTGCTGCTTTTGCACCGCTTGTAAATTTGACCAGGCTGGTTTTTCAGTTAAAGTTTTCATTTCTTGGCGAGTACGCGGTAAATCAAACCCACAAGGCATAACTATAATTACTTCTGGGTCGGCTTCAACTAGCTTTTCCCATTTTAAATAAGGCGAATGTTCTCCAACTAAACCAAATTCAGTTTTTCCCCCCGCTAATTTAATTATTTCGGGAATCCAATTACCTGATGCCATGAGGGGATCGATCCATTCCAAAGCTACTACTGATGGTAAACTTGTTTCAGAAAGAACTTTAGTTTTTTGCGTACAAGCATCAATTCGCGCTTGTAATTGTCTTAAAACTGGTGCTGATTCAACATTTAAACTACTTCCTACTCGCTCGATATCTGCCCAAACTTCAGTTAATAAATTGGGTTGTAAAGAAATAACTTTGGGGTGACTTTGGGTGAGTTCGTTAACTGCTTTTTCGACATCGGCAAAACTGACTGCACAAACATCACATTGGTCTTGGGTGATAATATGAGTTGGTTTTAATTGTTCAATTGTCTCAGTTTTGATTTGATAAATACTCAAAGCTTGGGCGACTAATTCAGCGACATCAGTATCAATTTCTCGGCTAGGTTTGGCACTATTTAAGCGGGCTTCAGTGCAAATAGGTAAATTCTTGACTTCTGGTGGATAGTCGCATTCATGAGAAACGCCAACTAAGTTTTCTGTTAATCCTAAAACAGCGACAATTTCCGTCGCAGAAGGTAGCAGTGAGACAATTCTGAGCTTATTTTTTTGAGTCATGCCTGAGTTTTTCCGAGCGTCGGCTTTTTCTCAGGTTAAACTGTTAGCGAGGAAATTGAATCTTCCCAACTTCGTATTTTACATTTTCAGTTAAGCTGGTTTATAATTGTATCTTTGGGTATTTAAAAAATCACAGGAGAAAGAAAACTATATGTCTCGATATCGCGGACCGCGCTTGCGGGTGACACGCCGTTTAGGGGAATTACCAGGATTAACTCGTAAAAGCGCACGTCGTGCTTATCCTCCCGGAGAACATGGTCAAGGACGACGCAAGCGTTCAGAATATGCTGTACGCTTAGAGGAAAAGCAAAAATTGCGTTTCAACTACGGCGTAACCGAAAAGCAACTAATTCGGTATGTTCGCAAAGCTCGTCGTTCTACAGGTTCGACGGGTACAGCGTTATTAGAACTTTTAGAGATGCGCTTGGATAATACTGTCTTTCGTTTAGGGATGGCGGGAACAATTCCGGGAGCGCGTCAGTTAGTTAATCATGGTCATGTTACTGTCAATGGTAGAGTAGTTGATATTGCGAGTTATCAGTGTCGTCCTGGAGATGTGATTGCTGTACGCGATCGCGATCGCTCTCGGAAACTTGTGGAAGCGAATATGCAATATCCCGGTTTGGCGAATTTACCTAGCCACCTCGAATTTGATAAGAATACGATGACGGGTAAGGTGAATGGGGTTATCGAACGTGATTGGATAGCTTTACAAATTAATGAACTACTCGTGGTTGAGTATTATTCTCGGAAAGTTTAATCATCTTCCTACGAGTTTAGAGACGTTGTTCGCAACGTCTCTAGTGACTAATTTTTGGGTAAATAAATGCGCGTTATTAACCGCCAATTTGCGACATGGTACGAGTATAAATGCCTGTGGTTGTCCCTGAGTCTCGCTGCTTGAAGTTAATTTCTGGTTTCAATTCGAGCAAGTGGCTAACTTGTTTTCTGAGTTCGGAAGTCTTGACATGATTCCGTAAAGCTGATTTAAGATTAATTTGTTCGGCTTCGTTGAGTAAACACGGACGTAACCAACCATCAGCAGAAAGACGCATTCGGTTACAGCGATCGCAAAAACATTCTGACATTTGCGAAATAAAGCCTAATGTTCCCTTTGCACCAGGTATCTTAAACACGTCCGCAGGACCGTTTCCGCGCACCTGAGACTGCTCTAAACCCCATCGCAATCTAATTCTCTCACGTAACTCTTCCGAAGCTACCCACGCATTTTCGCTAAATAACGCTTGATTCCCAATTGGCATAAATTCGATAAATCTCACGTGCCAATTTCGCTCTAAAGTTAATTTAGCTAAGTCTAACACTTCCCCATCGTTCACACCCGGAATTACCACCACATTTAATTTTAAAGGGTTGAACCCCACTGCATAAGCCGCCTGTATCCCCAACCATGTTTGCTGCCAACGGCTTCTACTGCGATTTCCGATAATTTTGTCAAAAGTTTCGGGATTGAGGGAATCTAGGCTAATATTAACGCGCCGCAACCCGGCATCATAAAGCGGTTGAGCCATTTTCGCGAGTAAAAAAGCATTCGTCGTCATCGCCAAATCTTCCGTTTGGGGCAGGGACGCGATCGCCTTAACTAAATCTACCACACCCGGACGCAACAACGGTTCGCCCCCAGTCAGCCGAAATTTGCGAAACCCAAGCGGAATAAACACTTCCGTGAGTAAAGTTAGTAATTCTGGATGAGATAACAATTCCTGTTGCAACAAATAATCCAGTTCTGCCCCTTCTGGCATACAATACTGACAGCGAAAATTACAGCGATCGATCAGGCTAATTCGCAAATAATCTACTTGGTTCATCTTTAAAAAATTTCTTAGTTAGCTCTTAACTTTAGGATACAAATTACTGGAAATATCTTCCCTCTACCCCAGTTCTGCTAAACCACGTTACTTAACAAAACAGTAAAATATTATTATCCTGTCTAAAATCTCCAATTTAGCCAGAAAATATCAATATCTAAATTCTGATCGCAAAAATCATGACAGAATTACTCCAACAAGCCCTCGAAAAACTCTCAAATTTACCAACCGAAAAACAAGAAATGATTGCTCGTTTAATTGTACAAGCTCTCGAACAAGAGTCTGGGAATGTAGTAGAGACTAATGTTATTATTTCAGAAGCTCCCACTCAAGACAAAAAAATAACAGAAACTACTACCCAACAAAGTTTACCATCATCGGTAGGGATGGGAGCAAGTGGTCGAACTGATTTATCAAAACGCTGTCAAGAATTATTATGGCAAGAGGATTAATCGCAGATACAAGTGGTATTATTGCACTACTAGACCAAGATGACAGTTATCATGAATTAGCGAAAAAAGCCATTAAAAATCAACAAGTTTTTGTGACTGTAACAGTATTAAACGAAATCGATTATTTAGCTACTAAGTATCTTGGCGAACGAGTAGCTAGAGCTTTTTTAGAATATCTAAACAACGATAATTTTCATTTGCTACCTTTTGAATTAGTAGACTTAGGTAAAGCGAGTGAAATTATGGCTCGTTATCGAGATTTACCATTGGGGTTAGTTGATGCTAGTTTATTAGTGTTAGCAGAGCGCTACTCTCTCACTAAAATATTAACATTAGACCACAGACACTTTAATTTAATTCAATCAGATCGAGTTAAATATTTAACAATACTTCCTGAGAATTTCCAATTAGAAAATTTTTCATGAGCAATGCGGAAAAGCAAGAAATCACACCTGATTCTGGATATACTTTACCTGTTTTTGCTGGAGCGGCGGCAGTAGCGGCGCTAAAATGTTTGCATGGTGAACAGCAAATTGAAACAGTAACGATCGATTTAATTCAACCTCCACAAACTGTAAATATTCCGATTCAACAAGTTGCACCGATAAAGCAGGGAATGGCTTTAGCAGTGACACGGAGCGAGCCTGGTGCTAATCTGGATCTAACTCGTAATACTCCGATTTGGGCTTTAGTAGAAATCTTATCAACAAATTCTCTAACTCAAATTCCAACAGACCAAATTACGCTCAAAGGTGGAGAAGGAATTGGCAAAATAGTTGCTGCTGAAGGGAAGGCTGCGATTTATAATTATGCTGAGAATTTATTACGCACAAACCTTGCAGCTTACCTGAAATCAGAGGAGAAAATTGAGGTAACAATTATCTTACCGGAAGGTCGTCGTTTGGGACAACGAACTGCTAATGCAGCTTTTGGGGTTTTGGAGGGACTTTCGTTGTTGGGAACTACGGGAATTTCTCAGCCTTTGAGCGCTCCGGAGCAGTTACAATTGTATCGGGAAGAGTTAGAAGTTAAGGCAAAAAATAGCGAGATTCTTGTGTTTTGTTTGGGTGAAAATGGTTTAGACTTAGCGCAAAAGTTCGGTATTGAGGAAAAGTATTTGGTGAAGACGGCTAATTGGATTGGTGCTATGTTAGTTGCGGCGGGAATAAGTCAAGTAAAGTCGCTTTTGTTGTTTGGCTATCATGGTAAACTGATTAAGTTAGCGGGAGGAATTTTTCATACGCATCACCATCTTGCTGATGGGAGATTGGCAATTTTAACTGCTTATTGTGCTGAGTGTGGTTTACAAAGTTCTATTTTGCAGCAAATTTTTGCTTGTGCAACGACGGAAGCAGCGTTGCAGTTGTTGCGGGAGATGGATGCTGAGAGTGGGAGTAAGTGGGTAGAAAAAGTATATGGAAAGTTAGCGACAGAGGTTGCGAGTCGCTCTCAAGATTATATCCGGAAGCACTGTGAAACGGAAGTTGAGGTGGGGGCAATTCTTTTTGGACGAGAAAGAAAAATTATTGCCGAAAGTTCAAATGTAACTACTTTGCTTGCCAAATTGTGCTAAAATTGCGAGAATATACAAAAATTAATGTGCGACTAAATTAAACAACTTTTGTACATCTATTCCGACACGAATAGATGTTTGTTGTATCGCTAAAAAATTGGTTGCTGAAAGGCTCCCAAAACCTCTTGTAAATTCAATTTTAACCGTGACTATCCAGACAGAAAAATTATCTAACCAGGCTGAGGCTTTACCGACAAAGCCAATAACTCAAAGTCTAAATCGCCAAATGATTGTTATTCTTGATTTTGGCTCTCAGTATTCGGAATTGATTGCGCGTAGGATTCGGGAAACTCAGGTATATTCGGAGGTACTTTCCTATCGTACGACAGCAGAGCAACTGCGTCAGCTTAATCCGAAGGGGATTATCCTCTCAGGGGGTCCTAATTCAGTTTACGATGAACTGGCACCGAAATGCGATCGCGAAATTTGGAATTTAGGCATCCCAATTCTCGGTGTTTGTTATGGGATGCAGTTGATGGTACAACAGTTAGGTGGTGGTGTCGAAAGAGCGAAACGCGGCGAATATGGGAAAGCTTCGCTGTTTATCGACGATCCTACGGATTTGCTGACAAATGTGGAAGATGGTGCGACGATGTGGATGAGTCATGGTGACTCTTGCACGAAGTTACCGACAGGATTTGAGATTTTGGCTCATACTGAGAATACACCTTGTGCGGCGATCGCCGATCACGAAAAGAAACTCTACGGTGTGCAATTTCATCCGGAGGTTGTGCATTCTATCGGTGGGATCGCTTTAATTCGGAATTTTGTTTATCATATTTGTGATTGTGAGCCAACTTGGACGACAGAAGCTTTTGTCGAAGAGTCGGTACGGGAGATTAAGGCTAAAGTTGGCGATAAACGAGTTTTGTTGGCGCTTTCGGGTGGTGTTGATTCTTCAACCTTGGCTTTCTTGCTCCATCGCGCGATCGGTGACAAACTAACTTGTATGTTCATCGATCAAGGCTTTATGCGTAAAGGTGAGCCGGAACGATTGCTGAAGATCTTTAAGGAGCAGTTCCATATTCCGGTAGAATATGTTAACGCACGCGATCGCTTCCTTGAACAAGTCAAAGGTGTTACCGATCCTGAAGAAAAGCGTCGTCGGATTGGACATGAATTTATTAATGTTTTCGAGTCAGAGTCGAAACGTCTCGGACCTTTCGATTATTTGGCTCAAGGTACACTTTACCCGGATGTGATTGAATCTGCGGATACGAATGTTGACCCGAAAACAGGGGAAAGAGTCGCAGTGAAAATCAAGAGTCACCACAATGTCGGTGGTTTACCGAAAGATTTGCGCTTTAAGTTAGTTGAGCCTTTGCGGAAACTATTTAAAGATGAAGTCAGGAAGGTTGGGAAAGCCATTGGTTTACCCGCAGAAATCATCCAACGTCATCCTTTCCCAGGTCCCGGTTTAGCGATTCGTATTCTGGGGGAAGTGACGGCGGAGAAGCTGAATATCTTGCGGGATGCGGATTTCATCGTTCGTGATGAGATTAGCAAGTGGGGAATGTATAATGATTTTTGGCAAGCATTTGCGGTCTTGTTGCCGATTCGGAGTGTGGGAGTTATGGGCGATCGCCGCACCTACGCTTATCCGATTGTACTACGTTTTGTCTCCAGCGAAGATGGGATGACTGCCGATTGGTCGCGAACTCCTTACGATCTTTTAGAAGTAATCTCGAATCGCATAGTTAACGAAGTGAAAAACGTTAATCGTGTCGTTTACGATATTACCTCGAAACCGCCTGGAACTATCGAGTGGGAGTAGTTTTATTCTCGTTTCCCTGGTTCCCTGGCTCCGCCTTCCCTGGTTCCCTGGCTCCGCCGGGGAA
>JAWQFW010000003.1:34322-43836 GCA_035968095.1 Oscillatoria sp. PMC 1068.18 | reverse complement strand
CACTTACGGAGGCTCCTGCCTCCCACCCATTTTATCGAGGCAGAGCCTCTTCTGTGCGTCCCTAGGCAGAGCCTAGGAACGAGAGCTAGTTTATTTTTCGTACCCTGGTTCCCTGGCTCCGCCGGGGAACTCTTACGGAGGCTCCGCTTTCCCTGGTTCCCTGGCTCCGCCGGGGAACACTTACGGAGGCTCCTGCCTCCCACCCATTTTATCGAGGCAGAGCCTCTTCTGTACGTCCCTAGGCAGAGCCTAGGAACGAGAGCATTGTACCCTGGTTCCCTGGCTCCGCCTTCCCTGGTTCCCTGGCTCCGCTTTCCCTGGTTCCCTGGCTCCGCCGGGGAACTCTTACGGAGGCTCCGCCTCCAGTTAAACTTCACTTGTTAAAATCAAATTGAAAGCAGAATTAATAGTATCTTCTCGATTAACCAAATTTGCTAATTCTTCGGTAAGATAACGCCCCCCTTCCACCTCCAAAGAAGCTTCATCAATAGCATTCAAATAAGCCTCAGCTAAAGTTTCTCGTAACTCTGCGGAAGTTAAATAATAACCTCCAGCTTTGCATCGCTTATTTTTGCGCTGAATTTCTCGCACCGAATTACGAATTGAAACATCCCAAGAACGAGTAGAGCGATTTTCTGCTTGTTGTTTAATCAGATGTAATAAGAGTATGATAGCATAACTACGAATATTATCAATTAGATCGCTTTTGCTCATCTCTTCGAGTTCTTCTACAATAGCTAAGGAACCTTGAAGATCGCCTTTGATTAGTAAATTTTTCAGAGTGAGGATTTCTTCCATAAAATCTACCACAAATATTGTATTTAAATTTCCCTGGCTCCACCTTCCCTGGTTCCCTGGCTCCGCCGGGGAACTCTTACGGAGGCTCCGCCTCCACCCATTTTATCGAGGCAGAGCCTCTTTTGTCCGTCCCTAGGCGGAGCCTAGGAACGAGAGTTAATTTATTTCTCGCGGGGTAGGAGTAACCATGTCAAACCCCCAGAAATTAAGCCGACTAAAATGCTAATTGTCAGAGCGAGGCTGAAGTTGAGCCAGGGTGCAGGAAGTGGTAAAATAGCGCGGGAGTTGAAAGGCGGGTACTCGCGAATTTCTGCGGCGAAGTTAGCCACAGAAGAAGCTGTAACTGAGGCTGTACCTAAGCCAACGCCGATGTAAGCGACTTGGTTTTGGAAATGACGATTTTGGGTGTCGCTGCGGCGATCGCGCTCTGCTTGCGAAATTTCCACCAATCCTCTGATAGTATTGATATACTGTTCCCGTACTTTTAAGCCGGGAGATAAACTCGCATAGTCGCGTTCGATTTGATTCAGGTATCTTTGTGCAATAATATTTTGGAAGTCTGCGAGTAATTTTAAATCAGTTTTACCGATTTCGCTAGCTTGTTTTTGGATAACTTGCAAGCGTTTTTCGTAGCTATTAAGATTAGTTTTCAAGCTTTGTAATTCGACAGCTAAACCTTCTATTCCTCTCGTATGTTTGTCTAGTCCAATTTGATTTTCCAGTAAAGCTTGCTTTAATTCTTGTAAGCTAGCTACATCTAGATTTAAATCTGAATTAAGTTTAACTTCTGGAATTACCGCAGGTGGAGGAAAAAAATCTTCAGATTCTAATCTTTGTTTGATGATGCGGCTTTGTTTGTATATCCAGTCGATTTTTTGTTGATAGAAAAAGAGATAAAGTAATTCGTAATAAAAGCTAGTTATTTTATCTAAAATGTCTTGATTTGGCGCAAGAAAAATTATAATATTTGACTCAAGGTTAGCAAAAAAAGGAATATTCGCTAATGTACCAGTTTGCAAATCTACCGTGTTTTTTGTCGGATTAAAACTTTGATAAATTGTTTCGGCTAATACTTTCGGTGTGGGGATATTAGGGAAGTCTAAATGTCCTAAAATTAGCCAAACTTTACCAATATTTGCTTGAATATCAAGCTTGGTTTTAAATTGTTGCAAACAGTTGACATCGGCAGGTTTTTGATGTAAAAAAGAACAGCCGACTAAAAGATTATTTGTATCGCCACAATCGAGGTAATCGTAGATACCTTCTAGTTGATCGGTTTGGAAATAATAATCGCGATCGCGGTGGTATTTAGGCTCGCTGGGAATTTGCAAACGTTGACGCAACTCTGACAACTCTGCTAACCACGAATTATATGCTGTGGTGTTAGGTTGTCGCAGTTGATAAGCAAAGAGAAAAAGTTGGGGATAGCCAATTAAAGTTTGCACAAACATTCAGCCCAAACATAGTAATCAGTCGTTAGATTTTTTGGTCGATTTGCTTGAAATTTATCGTAAGATTTACGCAAGTTTTCCACAACATTACCCTGGAGAATATCGCTTAATTTATCAATTGATTCTACTACTACTGTCGCAGGAATAGAAACATGATTACCCTGGAGAATATCGCTTAATCTATTAATTGATTCTACCACTACTGTCGCAGGAAGGGAAACATTTGTTTCTTCATCGGTTGCACTTGGTTGCGCTTTTTCCCTACTTCCTTCCGTAGGCCTCTTAATCTTATCTTTTTCTTCATACCGAGATCTAATTTTACGGTAAGCTTGATCGTACGATTGACGAATTTCCGAACGTCTAAATAAGGGTTTTATTTGTTCAATGGAAACTTTGCGATCATTGACGATCGCTTTTCCCACGCCGTTTATGTCTCGACGTAAATCGTTAGGTAAATCTGCTGGTAATTGTACCAAAGCTACTAACAAAGCTTGTAGTCTAATACATTCTGAAGGAATCTCTGGTTTTGTCATTCAAAAGAAAATTAAGTTAATAATACAATACACCCTAGCCCCTATACTCGTTTTTAAGGTAAAGAAAGGGGAGAAAATCATTTTTGTTTTGTAATTTGACTTTGAAGAATTAGAATAAGTTCCCGCAAATTAACTATAGAATCGTCTAGCCTCCGAAAGGTCATTTAGTTGATGTAGCCTAGCCGATCCTTGAGTTGTTAGGCAAGAAAAAGATTCTAAACTACCTTACCCGTAAGCACAAAACCAGCCCAAAAATAAGCATTTTGATAAGGAAGCTCGTTGGATTCCATTTTAGCTGGATCGCACTCAATAATTGCCGCATCCGCTTCTAACTCTTCCTGACGATCTTCATTCGTAGCTGCTACATCCGCCGCCAAATCGCGATACCAGTTCGCTAAGTCTCGATAGGTGACGCTACGCAGCCAATTTTGGGCTTGTTTCAGGGCGACCTGTGGCGTTTTTCCCGTTCGCAATTGGCGGTAAAATTCAATTATAATCAGTGCGGTAGTTCTTTCATTCACAGTCCACAGTGTACTGAGAACAAAGCTAGTTTGCTTCGCGAGAAATGTACTCGCTAAACCGATAAATTCGCTGATTAATTCAGCTTTACTTGTTAAGCCAGTTTCGCAAGCAGAAAGACAAACTAATTCATACGCAGGTAAGTCTAACTCTAAAATTTGTTTCTGAGTGAGTTTCGTTTGCTGGGCTAAATCTAAAGCCGAGCAATGAGGAGAAGTCCAATTGTGTTCTGCGTGTCCGGTAAAGTGGAAAATAGCCATAGATTGTTGTATGGCTGCAATAACTCGATCTTTGTCTGCATCTTGCTGGGCTATGCGAGTATTTTCCTGGTAAAAGTTAGCAACAATAGCCGCTTCAAGTTCTGCAAATAGAAGGGATGCCGGGGCGACAATCAATAATTTACTATGAGCAGTAAATGGTAAAAAAGGTTTCGCAGCGAGGGATAAGCCGATTTTCGCGCTGGGTAGGTAGGTAATCGTGTCGTGAGTATCTTGGAAAAAGTAATGTAAGGGAAGTAGGTGTAAGTCGCGATGGGGAATTAAGATGAGTTCGCGGCTGCGGTTGATTTCGGCTTGTATTGCTTCTAAATTGAGGATGTGCGCGAGTTGGTTGAGTCGCGAGTCGAGATTATTCTGCCAGGTGTTGGAGGTTTCGGTTTTTTTGCGGCTGTTTTCGTAGTCTTGTTTCCACTTTCTCATCCAGGTTTCAAAGTCGAGAGAATCGCCAAATATTGTTACTGGGGTTGAGAAAGTCTTTAATTCTGCGTCTGGTTTGAGGATGAAGGTAGTGATGGTTACGGGGCTGAGATGCCAGTACATTATCACCTGTTTGGTGGTATCCTGAGCCACATTATTGATGTCATCCTGAGCAAAGCGAAGGATCTCTGGGATTTCCTGCTGATGCTCAGAATCAAAGTTAGTAACTGTATCATCTTGAGTATTAGTATTTGTGGAATTTTCCTCGTCGCAAGAGGATGTCTGAGATTCTACTCCTTCGGAGAACGCTTCGCGAACGCTTCGCTCAGAATGACAGTTGGTAATTGTTTGCTGGCGCTCAGAATGACAATTGAGAAGCTGTAAAATTTCCTCATAGTGGGGGTTTTCTGGAGTGGCTTGCATCCAAGTGAGACAAAGATTTTTCCTGGCTTCGGCTAACTCTAAGGCTTTGATTTTCTCTTCGAGATTGGTAGACTGAGCGAGGCGATCGACTTCTAACTGGTATAAGCGGTCAAATTTGCGGCTGAGGCGGTTTTTATAGAGTGGATCGGCGATATCCAGAAGCCATTGTTCTAAGATGACAATAGCAGTATCCCAGGTTTGTTTTGCTTTTTCCTCGTCGCCGACGCTGCGATAAGCGATGACTAAATCTTCTGAAACTTCGAGATAGGTTTCCCGCAGTTTCGGGTTATTTCCTTCTAATTTAGTTAGGGCTTGTCGATATTTGTTAATCGCGTATTCGCAAAAGCAACGCCAATAATCTTGTTCTCGCTTTGCTTGGATAAAATATATCTCACCTTGACGATAATAGAGGGTAGCACAGCCGAGTTGGTATTCTGGGTGATTATAATTAAGCTTTTCTAACCCTTCATTAAACTTGACAATCGCTGCTTGGTAGCCCTGAGTGTGGAAGATTGCCAAACCGAAATATTCCCAAGCTTGCCACAAATCAGGTTTGATAACCAAAGCTTCGCGGCAGTCAGCGATCGCTTCTCGGTAAAATCCTAATCGATAATAGGCAACGCTGCGACCATAGTATGCCTGCTCATGCTGGCGATCGATCTTGATAGCTTCAGTAAAGTCATCAATTGCCTTAGTGTAACTTTCTAAATTAATATAGGCATTGCCCCGATTACAGTATGCCTCACAGAATTGGGAATTGAGTTCT
Source organism: Oscillatoria sp. PMC 1068.18 (assembly GCA_035968095.1). Lineage (GTDB taxonomy): Bacteria > Cyanobacteriota > Cyanobacteriia > Cyanobacteriales > SIO1D9 > IIICB1. Next base: position 38,651 of record JAWQFW010000003.1, on the reverse strand, counting down.
AGGGCTTTAGTAAAGTAATCTACTGCCTTTTCGTAGCGTCCTAATTCACCCTCAATAAACCCGCGACCATTGTATGCTCTTTCATAGTTAGGATAAAAGTAGATTAAGTCTTCCAAAAGAGAGATTGCACCTTCTAAATCTCTCTCTCTAAATTTCTCCTTTGCTTGATCATATAGCTGTTGTGGCTCTGAGCTTCTTTCCTCATCTGCTTGGCTTGGTGGCTGGGGGCGTTGGGTGAGTTGGCGTGGTGGCGCGGGTGCGAGAAGTCGCTGGATAAGGTTTTTCAGCCACCGCCAGATTTTTTTAAGCATCGGCGAGTATATTTATTTTGTCGTTTATCGTGTAATTTTTTTATTTTAAGTTGCCCAATAACAAAAAGATAGACTGTTGGTTGAACTTAATCAAGTGGTAAAAGATTTAACCAGAGAGTTTCTCCAAAGAAGTAATTTTCCTGCAAAAGCTGCTAATGATGCGATTCAGATTGCCGCCGCAACGGTTCATGAGTTAAATTATCTGCTAACTTGGAACTGTAAGCATATTGCTAATGCTCAGATTCAGAAAAAGCTGGCTGAGATTTGTAGGGATTTTGGCTATACGTTACCAATAATTTGTACGCCTCTGGAATTATTAGGAGAAAATTATGTGTAAAGATGAGATTTTAGCGGAAATTCATCGTATTCGTGAGGAACACGCGAAGTCTTTTAATTACGATATTAAAGCTATTTGTGAGGATTTGCGGCGGAAGCAGGCTGCAAGTGGAAGAAGGGTGGTGTCTCTGCAAGGGAAGTCTGGTGAGGAGAGGTTAGATTCTAATGAGGTTGTATTAAATCGCGATAGACAAATCAATCAAATTTAATCATAACCCGACCCGTAAACGGGCGGCTACACGGACGAAGCCCGCCTTCGCGGGCTAATTTGTTGATTTCAAGATTTAACAAGAGAGTTTCTGCAAAGAAATCATCGCCCGAACCCGTAAACGGGCGGCTACACGGACATAGACGCGGAGCGGCTTCTCGAAGAGTAGCCCGCCTTCGCGGGCTAGATTATTTGTTATGGGGAAGGGGTGTTGACGGTAAGGTGGAGGTGAAATATTCGCGTTTAAGGAAGATTTTTGATGAAGGTTGGTGTTATTGGTACGGGTTTGATGGGTGAGGCGATGGTGGCAAGGTTGTTGGCGCAAAATCTGGCGGTAATTGCCTATAATCGCACTAAGTCCAAGTTGACATCTTTGCAAAAGGCTGGGGCTGAGGTTGCGGATACTCCACGGGAGGCAATTGAAGGATCTGATTGTACTATTTTAATGTTGGCTGATGCGGAGGCGATCGCGCAAGTTATTTTTCCGGCAGAAACGGTGACAAGTTTGCGATCGCGTACGATAATTCAAATGGGTACGATCGCACCTGCCCAAAGCAGAGATCTCCAAGCTAAAATAGTTGCGGCTGGTGGAAACTATCTCGAAGCCCCGGTTTTAGGTAGTATTCCCCAAGTCAAAAGCGGTGAATTATTGGTGATGGTGGGTGCATCTGAGTCACAATTTCAGCAATGGTTGCAATTGTTACAGAACTTTGGCGAGGAACCAGTGTTAATTGGGAGTGTGGGTAAGGCTGCGGCGCTGAAGTTGGCTTTGAATCAATTAATTGCGGCTTTAACTACTGGTTTTGCGCTGAGTTTGAGTTTAATTCAAAGGGAAGAGGTGGACGTTGAGCAATTTATGCAAATATTGCGATCGAGTGCTTTATATGCACCGACGTTTGATAAGAAATTGAGTCGCATGGAGTCGCGGAATTTCGCTGACCCTAATTTTCCCACGAAACATCTCCTGAAAGACATAAATTTGTTTCTCGAACAAGCAAAAGCAGACAATTTAGATATTACAGGATTGGCAGGGGTGCAGCAAATCGTCACCAAAGCGATACAGATGGGTTTACAGGAAGAAGACTACTCCTCAGTATATAACGCGATCGCCCCTAATCTGTAAAGATAGCCCGCGTAGGCGGGCTACTCTTCGAGAAGCCGCTCCGCGTCTATGTTCGTATAGCCGCCTGTTTACGGGTTCGGCTATGATTGATTTAATTGATTTGTTAATGTAACTAAAATCACTCTTCCAATTCCGAGTTAAACTCATTAAAAGAACGCAACTTGAGTTCCACTGATTCCGAACGAGGTAACAAATTAAATAACTCACGAAAAGCATCATCTACTTCTTCAAAAGCAACTTGTCCCTTTCCGTCATAAACAACCTTCCCCGACTCATCAATCAAAATCGTTTCCGGAACTACACCTTGGTAATAATAACCTGGTTCGTTGGCACTATAACTCGATTTAAGCGGAATTGCATCAACATCGATAGGAATGAAACTAGCAGCCCGACCGTAAAAAGCTTGTAAGCGATTCACAACCACAGCGAACTGTTTACAATTACTGCTATCATCTATATAAAATACCAGTAAAGCGGGCTTTTTGTAATTCATCGACTCAGCCAGAGAAATTCGCGGCGGAATCAGAGAACCATTGCCCCCATAAAGTGCAAAAATATTACCATCGAAGCGATCGTCATCAATACCTGCTAAAGCTGGAGAAGTCTGCAAAACCAGACAAGCAAACAAACTTAACAACGTAACTAAGCAAACCGCAACCAAACGCTTCGAGAAATGTGGCGCGATCGCGCGATCGAGAACTAGCATAGCACGAGCTTGGCATAGCGTACCGAAAGGTCGGCATAGCGATCGCCAAAAAATCATCAAATTCAACTGTCGAATCCTTATCTTCACAAGATATCCACTACTAAGTCGTTCAAGCGTACTAAATTAGTATTTTACCTGTTCTCGACCCATCTACCGATCGGAAATTTTCTCAGCCTCTTTCCATTTGACAATTAATTTTGATATCCTAGATTACTACCAAGAGGAGAAATCAACTCAGAGTTACTTTTTGATGCTCACACTGCACCGAAGCAGCAACTCTTATGTTAAAGTATAAACCATAATTATTGTCTATTCGCACTAAACAATTTCTTAGAGAGGAAACAAGTAATCATGGCTGATATTAGTAAAGATGAAATGCGCGACAGACTAGGGAATATCGAGCAAATTCGCGACCTTTTATTTGGTGACAAAAACCGACAATTCGAGCAGCGCTTTCAACAAGTTGAAATTGAGTTATCCGAACTTAAGCAAGAAATGCGCGAACAATTTCAGCAAATTAAAGATTCTTTCTCCACAGATTTAAGTGCGGCTGTAGATTCTTGGGAGAAAAAACTTAAATATCTAAGTTTAACTAGCCATGAAGAAATGACTAAAATTCGGCAACAATCCGACGAAGAACGAGAAAAAGTCATTTACCGCATGGAAACTATTCATAGTAGTTTAAACAATCGTACCAATGCTTTAAGTACAGAATTAGAACAATCGAGAGAAAAGTTAAATCAAGAAGTAAATAACTTACAAAATTTGGTATTGGAAGAACTACAAAAGCGTTTCTCTAACCTCAAAGAAACGAAAATTTCTCGCGACGATCTTGCCGAAGTTTTGTTTGAACTTTGTATCAAAGTTAAAGGTTCAGATTTTGTCCCGGATTTAAAAGAGGCAGCAGATAGTAAAATGAAAGCAGAATTTTTGTTACCTGATGATAGCCAAAATGAGGAAAGTAAACGTGAGCTTAATAAAAATACTGTTATTCAAGAGTAAATCGAGAATAATTTTTAATCAAGTCTGAAAAAGAAAGGTGCATTAAAACAGTGATTTACCTTAGCTTATGGCAAGTTCAAAAGTGACTTCTGATAGCGATAAACCAAGGCAATTTTTGCCTTCAGAATCTAACCTTAATAATCATACCAACCAAGAAAATTTGGCAAATTTGCTGGAGTTGTTATGGGAATTAGGACTTTTAGATTCGGAGTTGATGAAAAATTATGAAGTAGCTTTGACTGAAAATAATTCAGCATTGAAATCGAGTTTACAATCTCGAAAATTAGCACGAGCTAGGACAAATGTTGAGGGTAAAAGTAGTAATGGAAAGGAGAAACTTAAGCAAGAAGCTTATCTTTTGTCTTTTCTTGAAAGCGAACAATTACAGCAGGAAGTTCAGCCGAAACCTGGAGAAAATGAACTAGGTAATCATCATCATCAAGCAACAAATTCGGTAAATAGTTCTGCGGAAATCGATCTTCTTTTGTCAAGTTTACAAACTTTGCTGGTAAATTCAGAACCTAGAAAAGTTGGAGAAAGTTCACCAAAAACAGTAAATAACCGCGAATTATTACCACAATTTGAGCCAAAAAGCAAGGGTAACAGAGAAACTCTAAAACCGACGCAGTTTGAGTCAGAAATA
>JAWQFW010000003.1:0-34222 GCA_035968095.1 Oscillatoria sp. PMC 1068.18 | reverse complement strand
AGCTCAAAAGAAGGTCGAGAAAGAACTGAAACAGAACCGAAAAGCAAATCAGAAAGACCAAGTTATTTAGAGTTAAAACCGACGCAGTTTGAGTCAGAAATAAGCTCAAAAGAAGGTCGAGAAAGAACTGAAACAGAACCGAAAAGCAAATCAGAAAAATCAAATTCTTTAGAGTTAGAGTGGAAAAAGAAAGTAAGAGCAAAAGAGTTAGAAAATCAACAAGCGACTGGTCAAGAGAAAAGTAACACTTCGCTAAGAGACAGATTAAAAACAAAAGAAGAAGAAGAGCTAACTCCGGCAATTGTCGAGCGAGGCAAAACTTTAAGCACAGACAGTGCTGAATTAGCTAAACTCCGTGAGTTAATTATTAATCTGGAAGCTAAAATAAGCGAATTAGAAGCTCAAGTATATGAACCGACAGCATTAATTAATCCACTGATTCCTTTAATGACCGAACTATTAAAAATTCGGGTGAATGAATCGCGGGAAATAATGATCGAAACCTTAACACCCGTAGTGGACGAATTAATTCAAGATCGAGGTTTACATAACTTACGAGGAATGAGTGGGGTACTTGCGGAAGTTCTCCCAGAAGCAATTACTCACGAAATCGAAAAACAACCAGAAGCGATCGCGCGCGCGATCGCCCCAGAAATAGCGATCGCCATCCGGGAACAAATCCGACTTCAGCAAGGCGCGATCGCCAAAACCCTCGGTCCAGAAATGGGTAGAGCAATCAAAGCCCAAATTGCTCATGAACGTGATGCAATGGTAGACGCACTTTATCCTGTAATTGGCAACACCGTCGCCAAATACATGACCGAAGTAGTCCAAAACATTAATCAAAAAGTAGAATCCGCCCTTTCCCCCGAAGGAATCAGCCGCAAAATGCGCGCCGCTTTCCAAGGAGTTTCCGAAGCCGAATTAATCTTAAGAGAATCATTAGGATTTGCTGTCCAAGCCATCTTTTTAATTCATAAAAGTTCAGGCTTATTAATCAACGATATCCAACCAATTGAAACTCAAAAACTAGAAGGCGATATGTTAGCTGGAATGCTCACAGCAATCCGGAGTTTCGTCTATGATTGTATTGTCACAAGCGACTCAGTTTCTGAATTAACCGAAATTGAATATGGAAACTCAAAAATTGTCATTGAAGTAGCAGGTTACTGTTATTTAGCAGTAGTAGTTGATGGCGCACCCTCAAAAGAATTTATTCAGAAAATGCGCGCTACTTTAAGCAAAATCGTCGAAGAGTACGATCGCGAAATTCAAGAATTCGATGGCGACCCAGCGACAATTCCCGAAGCGATCGCGGAAATGTTGAAAGAATTACTGAAAGCTGACAAAAAAGCTGAAGAAGAAGACAAAAAAACATCACATCTAGGTCTTCTAAAGCTCGGCTTACTTTTCTTGTTTCTCTTAGGAATACCTGGAGGATATTTCCAATACCGTAGTTGGGTAGCTCACAAAATTGAAACCAAAACAGCCATAGCTTTAGATGCAAACCCTGAGTTATCAGTTTATCGCCTAGTGCCGAAATTTAAACAAGGTAAATTGATTTTAACAGGACGAGTACCCAGCGAATCCTTACGAACTTTAGCAGGTGAAGTTGCTAGCGAAACTACCGCAGATATTAAGCTAAATAACCAAATTATTGCTGTTGAAGTACCACCATACTCTGAAGCAACCGCAGCAGAAGTACAGCGATTAACATTTTTATTAAATCAAGAAAAAGAAATCGAAATTTTCGCCCGTCAGGAAGCCGATCAAGTAATAGTCAATGGGAATCTCGCTCAAATTAGCGATGTCCCCAAAGTTACTCAAGCTTTAGAGCAAGTTCCGGGAATTAAATCAGTTGTCTATGTTTTTCGATTAGGAGAACCTCTCTTAAAAAAACGAATTTATTTTCCTTCTGGTTCAGCCAACTTAAATGTACAGGAAATCAACAATAAACTAATTCCTATTAGTCAATTACTGAAGCAAAATCCGCAAGTACAGTTAAAAATCATTGGTCACGCAGATCGCCAAGGAACAAAAGAACAAAATGAAAAACTGGCACTTAAACGAGCTAAAATTGTTCAAGAGGCTTTGAAACAGCAAGGTATTGAAACAACAAGACTAGAAATTTTCGCAGAACCAAAACCTCCACCAGATATTCTTGCTAATCAGCCATTAAACTTGAGCAGAGTAGTCAGGTTTGAGCCTTATATAAGTACGCAGAAAGAGTAAATAAATTATGTCAGTAATTTCCAAAAAAATTTGTCTGGTTGGTGATTTTAGCGTTGGTAAAACAAGTTTAATTCGCCGCTTTGTAGACCGACAATTTAGCGATAAATATTTATCAACAGTAGGAGTAAAAATTTCTCGTAAATCAGTGGAAGTACCAGCCCCAGAAGGTACAGAAAATCAGCAAGTACAGTTAATCGTTTGGGATATTGAAGGACAAACAAAGTTTAAAGCGATCGCACCTAGTTATTTACAAGGAGCAAAAGGAGCAATTATTGTTGCTGATGTGACTCGCTTGGAAACAATTGAAAATTTACAGGAACGTCTCGATTTATTTTTCTCAGTTTGTCCCAAAGGTCTTGTAGTTATTGCTTTAAATAAATTAGATTTAGTTAGTGAAGAAGAACTTGAAGCAAAATTTAAACTTGTTCAGTTTACAGATCAACCCCAAGTGATTGCTGCTCATACCACGTCAGCAAAAACTGGAAAAGATGTCGATGAAATTTTCCACAAATTAACTTTTAATATGCTGAAAATAAAATGAAAATTGACAAAAAAAAGGTTATTGCTGTCAGCCAAATAGAATATTTACTTATCAACAATAATTTGCTGATTCAAGAGCTATCTCCAGGGGTCGAAAAGTTTTCTGAGTCTGCTGAAAAAATTCAGGTGGGTTCGGATGTCCGTCTCAGTTTTCCGGAACTATTTGGTTTAGAAGATTTACTTAGCGAAATTATTAATGGAAAGCAAAAAAATTTCGACCTAAAAGGAATTGCGCGTACGGCTGCTGATGGAAGTTTGTTGTATTTTGATTTGTATTTTCAGGGAGAAGACAATCACTTACTTTTAGTTATTCAAGATGTGACGGAAAGCAAAGTGATCGAGCAAAGATTGGTACAAGGTGCTAACGAATATAGCTTATTGTTAAATGATTTATCAGCAGCTAAGGATTACTTTGACAAAATGATTTCGGCTATGCTTGATGCTTTAGTCGTAACAACAGCATCAGGGAAAATCAAAACAGTAAATTGGGCTGTTGTCGAAATTTTCGGTTATGAAAAAGAAGAGTTGATTGGTAAAAATATTGCAGCTATTTTTAGTAAGAGCAAAAATCAACTCTTTCCAGAAAGCTTATTGAATAAATATTCCGAAGTAGCTTGTCTTAAAAAAACAGGAGAAGAAATTTTTGTCGCTTTTTCTGGTGCAAAAATAGTAAGAGAGAAAGAGCAAGATAGTGATTTAGTTTTTATTGGGAGGAATATCACTAAGCGCAAACAAATTGAGATGGAACTTCTTCTCTCTAGAAAACAATCGCGCTTTCTACGTTTTGTAAGTGACAGATTACGAGAATCACTGACATTCGAGGAAATATTTAACTTGATTGTTAGTGAAGTCCAAGAATTTTTTGAATGCGATCGCGTGTTAATCTATCAGTTTTTAGCTGATTCGAGGCTCATCGGAAAAGCTGAAGTTGTTAGAAATCGAGCTATTTCTAAGTTAGTTGATAATCCTACCTATCCTCAATTTGAATTAAACTTACTTCAAGCTTATCGAGAAGGAAAAATAACTGCCGAATCTGACGTAAAAAGAGCTAACTTGGCTCCTAGCTATTTAGAAATATTAACGCAATTATCAGTGCGTTCTGAATTAGTAATCCCAATTTTATGTAATGCTGTTATTGTTAATAGTAAGTTAGGTATTTTACCGCAAAAATTATGGGGTTTGTTGATTCTTCATCAAACTAAACCGAAAGTTTGGCAAAAATGGGAAATTGATTTCATGGAAGAGCTTGTGAAACAGCTAGCTGTAGCTATCCAGCAAGCAGAATTATACAAACAATTGCAAGTTACGAATGAAGAAATTAAACAACTAGAAATTATCGATCCCCTGACTAAATTAGCTAATCGTCGTACTTTTGAAGAACGCCTTGATTTTGAGTGGCGCAGACTTTATCGCGACCAACAATTTTTATCAATAATTCTCTGCGATCTTGATAATTGGCAAACTTATCTTGATAATTATGGGCTTTTAGCAGGTGATTTTTGTTTGCAAGAAATAGCTAAGATTTTGTCTAAATTAGTCAAACGTTCTACTGATTTGGTAGCTCGTTATGGTGGTGATGAGTTTGTGATTATTTTACCTCACACTGCTCAACAGGGGGCGATTCACGTTGCTGAAAGAATTTGTCAGACAATCCTCGAAAAAAAGATACCTCATCAGCGATCGCCAAATAAACTTCTTTCTCTCAGTTTAGGAGTTGCAAGTATGATCCCTAACAGTAATTATACTCCCGTGAATTTACTTAAAGCTAGCGATCGCGCTCTAAAACAAGCCAAAAAAACTGGGCGATCGCGCGTCGCAACCGCTCCTATAATAAAAGAAATTGACTGAGTATTATTGAGTGATATGACTGAGAAAACTTCCCGAAAAGTAACCCAAAAAACACCTTTATTTCCCTCTCAACCTCGCCTTTCTGCGGCAGAAATCGCCCAGCGCACCGCCGCAGACAAAGCTTTCGCCCAACGCTGTCGAGAAATATTTTGGCGTGTCTATCCGGAATTAGTTAGCGATTATTATAACTGGGCAATTATAATCGAACCAGAAAGCGGCGAGTATTTTATCGATTCCGAGCCAGAAGTTGCTTTTCAAAAAGCTCGACAAAAGTATCCAAATGCGCGAATTTTGGAAAAGCGTCTGAATGAAACTGGTTGCGTGGGGAAAATATGATTCAAGGTTATTTTGGTGACAATGGAGAGTTATATTTTGAAATTGAGTTAGTCACTGCCGATCGAGAGATAATTACTGTAGATGCTTTATTAGATACGGGATTCAGCGATTGGTTAGCGATGGATGCTCAAGATGCTACGAGTTTAGGCTGGACATTTGTGCGAGAAAGAGATATGCGTACAGCTAGGGGAGAATCAACGTTTAATCTTTATCAAGGTAAGGTTATTTTCGATCGCCAAGAGTTGACAATTCCTGTCTTAGGTAGTCTGGAAATTACCGAATTTTTAATTGGTTTACCTTGGTTAGAAAATCAGTGCTTAATTGCCGATCGCCAAGCAAATATTTTAACCTTAGAAATTAACAACTAAATCCTAATATTTTTTTTCATTGAGCCACGGAAAAAAGTTTTTGCACTACTCTAGCTAATGATTTCTCTTCCTAAATTAAAGCTTATTTTGCCTTGATTATCAAAAAACTGCAACTAATATTCAAATTGTAGTTCCGCAAAATTAAGGGATATAAATAAAGTATACCCATGCAGAGTGCATTTTTTTAGGTCTACCAGTAATGAATTTTCTCCCACCGAATATAATTACTCCTAACCACATTGATTATTTAGTAGTGAACCGAGAGCTAATTATCCTCAGCTATTCTTCGGGAGCTACTCGCTTTGTTGCTTTTCCCAACAATTTTGCGATTGGAGACGATATTCGCAACGGTTTACCAGAACTTTTTGGTTGTGAAGAAATTTTAGTTAATGTTTTAGAAGGAAACCAAAATAATTTTTGTTTAAAATCAATAGCTCGTCCTCTGCAAGCAAAAAACAATCTTTATTTCGATCTTTATTTCAACAGCTATATAGATGTTAAGAGTCACTCCCAATATTTAATTATTTTTTTGGAAGATGTTACTGATAAAATTTCTTTAGAACAAACCTTAGTTCAGAGAACTAACGAAACTCAGTTACTTTTGAATGCTTTAGAAAAATCTCAGTCTTATCTTAACCAAATTGTCGCTTCGATAGCAGATTCTTTAGTAATAACTACGCAAACAGGGCAAATCAAAAGAATTAATCAAGCAACTGTGGATTTATTTGGTTATTCAGAGGCAGAATTACTAACAGAGAAAATAAGTTACTTAAGTGACGACCCTGACTTTGATTTGTTAGCTAATCAGAAAAATCTGATTGAAAAAAAAGAGACTCAAGTAGAAGTAGTTTGTCGTTGTAAAAATGGAAATAAAATTATAGTTTCTTTTGCTTGTAATTTAGTAAAAACAGAAATAGAAGCATATTATGAATTTATTTATGTGGGGCGAAATATTACTGAACGGAAGCGAAGTCAACAGCGTTTAGTAGCCCAGTATAACTTAGCGAAAACACTTTCAGAAGCTTATGACTTAGAAAGTGCAACTCCCAAAATCCTCCAAACAGTTTGTGAATCTCTTGAATGGGAACTAGGGGAGTTATGGATGCTCGACTCAAATCGAGATAGAGCAAATTTTTCTCCTCAAGAAAAACTCTTAAAACGAGTGGAGATTTGGTCAAAACCAGAGGCAAAAGTAACAGAATTTATTGAAATTACAGGTAGAGTAACGTTGGTTCCCGGATTTGGATTAGCAGGAATAGTTTGGTCAACTGGTTCTCCGAAATGGATTACAGATTTGGAGAATAGTTGTTATTTTGGCAAAAAATCTTTTGCTGTAAAAGGAGGATTGAAATCTGCTTTTGCTTTTCCAATTAAAGAAGGTGAAGAAGTTTTAGGAGTAATGACGTTTTTTGGGAATGAACAACAGCATCCAGACCGCGAACTTTTACAAATGATGGCAGCAACGGGTAATCAAATTGGTCAGTTTATTAAGCGGAAACAGGCTGAACAAAGGTTACGAGAAAGTGAAGAGAAGTATCGAGATTTATTTGAGAATGCTACCGATTTAATTCTCAGTGTCGATCGTAAAGGGGAATTTTTATATGTTAATAAAGCGTGGGAAAAAACCTCAATGTACAGTGAATTAGAATTAGCCCAGATGAGGATGTTTGATATGGTTCACCCAGATTTTTGCCAATACTTTGCTTCTATTTTGCCCAAAATTTTTGCTGGAGAAAAGTTTGAACAAGTACAATTATCGTTGTTAAATAAAAAAGGTGAAGTGCTTTCGCTAGAAGGAAGTATGAATTGTAAATTTGTTGAGGGTAAAGCTGTCGCAGCGCGAGGAATTTTCCGGAATATAACTGCGCGCTTACAAGCCGAACAAGCTTTGCGACAACAGCAACAGCAAACCGAAAGTTTGTTGTTGAATATTTTGCCAGCAGCGATCGCCGAACGTCTCAAGCAGAAGACTAGCACGATCGCCGATAGTTTTGAGTCAGCTACGGTGCTATTTGCCGATTTGGTGGGCTTTACTGAGTTAGCTTCCCAATATCCAGCCATTGAAATTGTCGAAGTTCTTAATGAAATTTTCTCTGAATTCGATCGCCTCACCGAACAGTTGCAGCTAGAAAAAATCAAAACGATCGGCGATGCTTATATGGTAGTCGGTGGATTACCGCTAGAACGTCCGGATCACGCGGAAGCAGTTGCGGAAATGGCGCTACAAATGCAAGGGGCGATCGCGCAATTTAATCTGGAAACGGGTAAAAGCTTTAAAATCCGTATTGGTATACACTCAGGATCGGTTGTTGCTGGCGTAATTGGTGTGAAAAAGTTTATTTATGACCTGTGGGGCGATACAGTTAATATTGCTAGTCGCATGGAATCTCACGGGATTCCCGGCTGCATTCAAGTTACTACGGCGACTCGATCTCGTTTGGGTGATAATTATCTTTTGCAAAAACGTGGCACAATCGAGATTAAAGGTAAAGGAGAAATGACTACTTATTTGTTATTAGGAAAAAAGTGACTGGTGACTGGTGACTGGGGACTGGTGACTGGAAAGGGCAACCACGGGGGGTTTGCCCCTACTGGATCTGAGTTGGAAGACCGGGCAAAATTATGGGATAAACTAATAACTAATTTCCAATTCCCAATCCCTAATCCCCAATCCCCAATCCCTAATCCCTAATCCCCAAACCCTAATTATGGTGTAAATATGCAAGTAGCTGATAAAGTACGTTTAGGTTTAGCAGTTGGTGTAGCGAAAACAGTCACCTCCGTAGTGCGATCGCTGAAATTAGGCGCAGCTTCGGTTTTACCGGGCGAAATAGCGACTCGTGTTTATTCTCAGGTACTTCCTCAGTTATTCGCCCAAGTCAAAAAGGGGGTAATTTTGGTAGTGGGGACGAATGGCAAAACTACGACTTCTTTACTATTACGCACAATCCTGGAAAGTCAAGGGGCAAAAGTTGTTCATAATGCCACTGGTGCGAATTTAATTAATGGTTTAGCGACAGCATTATTAGGTAGTACGAAATTAACTGGTCAGCTTGATGCTGATTATGCAATTCTCGAAGTAGATGAAAATGTTTTACCTTTGGTTTTGCGCGATTGTCAGCCTCAGTATATTTTAGGGTTGAATTTGTTTCGCGATCAGTTGGATCGTTACGGCGAAGTTGATACAATTTCTCAAAGATGGCAACAGGCGATCGCGCCTTTACCTGATGATACTGTGGTAATTCTTAATGCTGATGACCCAACTTTATCTTATTTAGGTCAACAATTGCGCCAGAAAGTGTTATTTTTTGGCTTAAGCGAACCAGAACTTTACCTGGATGAAATTCCTCATGCGGTAGATTCAATTTACTGTCCCAGTTGCGGACATCTCCTTGATTATGAAGGAGTTTATTTATCTCATCTTGGTGATTTCAGTTGTCCGAGTTGCGGTTTTCACAAAAGTCAGCCTGCCGTTTCTAGTCCGGAGTGGGGGCAAATTTTAATCGGAGTTTATAACAAATATAATACTCTGGCTGCTGGCTTATTAGCTAAAGAAATTGGGTTCGATACCGCCACAATTTTTGACGTAATTAAGCATTTTCGGGCGGCTTTCGGACGGGCGGAAGAGTTGACAATTGCTGATAAGCACGTCCGCATTTTATTATCAAAAAATCCGGTAGGAATGAATGAAACAATTCGGGCGGTTAATGACATTAAAAAAACCGGAAAAGCTTCGACAACTTTAATTGTGCTTAACGATCGCATTCCCGATGGTACAGATGTATCTTGGATTTGGGATGTGGATACGGAAAAATTGGTCAGCTTAGGAGGCACAATTGTCGTTAGTGGCGATCGCATTTACGATATGACTCTACGCTTACAATACAGTCTCGAACAATTAACCTACACTCCAGATAATTTCCAGCTAATTGTCAAAGAAAATTTGTCCGAAGCAATTACCACAGCTTTAGAAATTACTCCTGCTGAAGAAACTTTACACATTCTTCCTACCTATTCCGCAATGTTAGAAGTTCGAGAAATTTTAACAGGCAGAAAAATTTTATAACAGATACTAAAAAGCGCAATTTGTCAAGGTAATTAGGCAAGATATTTCCCGTAAAAATTAGTAGAAAAGGAAAATGGAATTAAAGATCGGCTGGCTGTATCCCAATTTAATGAGTACCTACGGCGATCGCGGAAACGTCATCTGCATCAAACGTCGCTGTCAGTGGCGCGGAATTGACGTATCCGTGATTAATTTAGACCGAGAAAGCGATTCCGCCGCCTTTAGCAACGTTGACATCTTCGTCGGTGGTGGGGCGCAAGATCGGCAGCAAGAAATCGTCATGCGCGACTTACGCGGAGCCAAAGCCGACTGCTTACGCGATCGCCTCGAACAAGGAATCCCCGGCGTATTTACCTGCGGTTCCCCCCAACTCCTCGGTCACTACTACGAACCAGCATTAGGACAACGCATCGAAGGCTTAGGAATCCTCGATCTCGTCAGCAAGCATCCCGGTATAGATGCCCGTCGCTGCATCGGTAATGTCGTCTTTGAATTAACCGCCTCACCTTTAGCAGAGGATTTAAAAGCCAGTATGGGAGAAAAACCAGTGATTATCGGCTTTGAAAATCATGGCGGACGTACCTATTTAGGTCAAGTAGAACCCCTCGGAAAAGTGATCAAAGGTTACGGTAACAACGGCGAAGACGGGTACGAAGGCGCATTTTATCGACGCGCGATCGCCACCTATTCCCACGGTCCCCTCCTACCCAAAAATCCCTTTCTCGCCGACTGGTTAATTCAAAACGCCCTCCACCAAAAATACCAAACCGAAATTTCCTTAACAAAACTTGATGATTCTCTCGCCTTACAAGCCCGCGAAGCCATGTTTAAACGTTTAGACTTACATAGTTGACTCACTAACCCTTAAACTGTGGAGAGGACTGAATTTAGCAATGGGGGATTAAGAAATATTTAGTTGAACCTGTATCCTATCTCCATAGGACAGTGAAAACTCAAATCTCAGCCCCCTAACTTTGCTAGCTGATGTAAATATCACAAAATGGCAAAGATTGACCAAAAATTTAGCAACTATTAATTTAATTATCGCGCTAATATGACCGGAAAAGGAATAGAAGGTAATGCTGCTGGCATTCTTATTCTCATTCTCCCTATAGCATTGGCGATCGTCTTAATTTTAAAAGCGTGGCCCCTGCTATTGGGACTAACATTGCTAGCCATTGTTTTTAAAATTTGGCAAGAACATCAATGGAGACAGTGGAGCCAAAAAGTTAACCCCTTCTTTACTCAATTAATCACCGAAAATCAGGGTTGTATAACACCACTTGATTTATCCTTGAAAGCAAACTTAACTGCCAACAGTGCCAGACGCTTCTTAGAAAAGAAAGCAGAAGAATATGGGGCGCAGCGAAAAAACTACGAAGGCAAAGGTATTGTCTATTATTTTCTTACTGCTAGAGCTTTAGGCAGTATTTTCGACGACAGCGAACCTACATCAGATTTAGAATTTGACTCAGAAAAACTACCCGCAGGAAAACAAACATCTGCCACCGAAGTAGCTAAATTGCTCGACAACGAGGAAAAAGTTTCTCAAAAAGCAGCAACCCCTAGCACCCCAGTCTCCCCACCTGTGGAGTCGAAAACACCAGAGTTGGCAAAAGCCGAAACCGATACCGCTAGCCCCCCAGGAGAAACCGCACCAACTGAGGAAATACACCCAAAAGCTGTTTCGCAAACTCCAACCGATACCGCTAGCCCCCCAGGAGAAACCATACCAATAACCAGCGACGAAGAACAACAAGCCTCAATCGAGAGTGAACAAGAGTTAGAAAATGCTTCTCAAAGCATCATCCAAGCCGAGTTAGCCAAACGGCTAGAAGTTCATTCGAGTACCGTAGGTAAACGTAAAACCGACGCAGATTTCGGAGAGTGGAGCCAAAGCAAAGATCCCGAAGGCATTGCCTGGGAATATTCCCCAAATACCAAAATGTTTTCCCCAATCGCAACCAAACAAGAGTAAGATTTCTTAAGGAGGTGGGTTATTCGCCCACCCTCTTTTTTCACTCCATTTGCGATCGCGAAATTCACCTAAATTGGTTGAAAACTACAATCCTTGCTCACTTCCGATAGTTGATTAAAAATAATTATCAAATTAGGTTTTGTCTTCCTTTCAAAAGCAGTGATTCATTAAGAACCTTGGCGACGCTACATAAAATTGTGTAGAGACGTTGTCTGCAAAGTCTCTACAAGATCTGGACTTATAGCATTCATCTCGTGAAAATTGTATTGTATTAGTTTTCCTAGAAACAATCTTCGTCACTCGTTCCGTACTAAATCAGTTAATTTTTTTCACTTTCCCCGAAAAGCTCATGTTCGATTTGATTTTTGCCACTTTCTTTAGCAGCATACATCAACATATCTGCTTGTTTAAGTATCTCTTGTGCTAAATGAGCTACATCGGTTGATTCAGGAGGTGTTGCTAACGTCACTGCACCAAGACTAAATCCTACCGAGAAAGACTGAATTTGTACTGCTTCGATCAGTTTAGAGAGAATTCTGCTCAAAGCTTTTTTCCCAGATTCATAATTGGTTTCTGTTAACAAGAGTGCAAATTCATCACCACCCATACGTGCTACCACATCAGTATCACGGGTTTCTCTGATTAAAACTGTACCAATTAAACAGAGTAATTGATCTCCCTTATTATGACCATAGCGATCGTTCACTTTTTTGAAATTGTTGACATCTAAATAAGCTAGGGTTAGAGGATTTCGGTAACGGTAATTACGTTTAATTTCATCTTCAAACATTTCAAATAAAAATCTTCTATTAGCAGTTCCAGTTAAGGAATCGCTTCTAGCAAAGTTTTTCTCGCGATTGTAAGCACGTTTTTGTTTTGCCAATAAGTACGTGATAATGATAAAAAAACCCAATCTGACAAACGCATTCCAATAGGGAATTGAAGGATTTAAAGTCAAACAAAATTCTTCAGCATAGTAGGCATTTAGCCAAGCAATTGCACTTAAAAAAGACATAACCATACCTGCGGATTGATTCCAAAACCAGGTGGTAAAGATAATCGGCAATAAATAAAAAATTGCTAAACTCACATGGTTGACAACGAGATAGTCAATCATCCCGATAAGTAGCAATTGAATAATGCCCAGGCTAAAAATAAGCGGTTTGGGACTTTTTTGTAAATAGGGAATAATTTTCATTGCTAATAAGGAGAGGTTAAATAGTTTTTACTTTTGACGATCAATTATAATCTGTAAATTCGGTAATGTATGAGAAAGCTAAGGATATTTAAGTTGTACTATTTAAGAAATTTAAATTATTGTTGAGAAAATTTATCTCTGGGAAATGTTTGTTCTCGACAGCTAAAGTATTTTTCCCAAAAAATAGTATGACAGCTTGTCTTTGGACAAGAGATAAAAAGGTGCTTTATGATCTCGGTTGGCAAAGTTACGAACAAGATTATGGTAGATTTTCCGAAGAAAAAGCTAGTTTCTTTTGGGATTGCGGCTCATGGAATTATTGCGATTGGGATTGCACCTCATGGAATAATTTCTGTAGGAGTTATCCCGATGGGTGTAGTTTCTGTGGGTGTAGTGCCGATGGGGGTAGTTTCGGCGGGTGCGGTATCGATGGGATTAGCTAGTGTGGGTGCGGTGTCGATGGGATTGGCTAATTATGCAGCGACGGGGATGGGAATTTGGCAACTTAACTCGACAGGACATTGGCACGAAAATGACGAAAATCATCGACTGCTTCAACAGCATCAACACCACGATCGCGCTGAGTAAGTTAATTTTTTCTTAGCTACGGAGAGAGAGGGATTTGAACCCTCGAAGACGTTGCCGCCTTAACGGTTTTCGAGACCGTCGCATTCAACCACTCTGCCACCTCTCCACAGATTTTGGTCTTTTGCTATTTTACCCATTTCTGAGGTAATTTACCAGTAGTCAGCCTTGATTGACTGGAAAGGGGAGACAGAAGCGATCGCCAATTCCCTCAGTTTAAAAGAAGGAAGCATCATGATCGACTACTGACTCAGAAGTTTGGAAACCAGCCCCAGGAGTCCATTGAATCGCGCCATCGCGACTTGTGGTGTAGAATTTAATTTGATTTTCGGATAAGATTTGAGCGAGATTGGGGTCAATATTTCTAGTAGAGGCGATCGCAATTTTGGGTTGAAGTGTTTCTAACCAATCTAAGCGAATGTTACTACTTGAGAACAGTAACACTTGCAAGTCAAGATTTTGTTTTGCTAAAGTTTGGACTAGCGATCGCACTGACTTCAGATGTTCGGCTAGTTGTTCTGGTTTGGTATACTGACTTTCACCCAAAATTAACCAAGTTTGCTTTCCTAGTTGTAACTCTAAAACCGGAGGTTCGCTACTAATTAACCGCATTGAATTTTGTTTCAGCGAGACACTCTTACCTGCTGTTAAACTTGCCGTTGGGATGGCTGCGGCGAAAGTGCTATTTTCTGGTAAAGGTTTTTCTGCTCCCACCGGATTATACAAAAAATTCTTAATCGACAAGCCACTAAAAATCACCTCCCAACCGTTATCTTCTGGAGATTGTTGATCTAAAGCTACTGCCCAATCTAATTGATTAATTCCTTGTTGTCGCAGAAAAGGTAACACAGTATATTCTGCGGTTTCGAGATCGCCGCTATTAATTAAAGTTACCGCACCTCGGTCTTGAATTACTAAAACTGGCTCATTTTCCGTAGCTAATAAAGTTAGTTGAAACAAAGTTGCTTGGCGAAACCAAAAAGGCACAATTAACAAGAACAAAGCCACCAAACTTACTAACCACCAGCGACTTTGCCACTTTTTACTCCACCAAACCAAAGCAAATAAACCGTAAAGAGCAATTAAACTGAAAAGAGAAATTTTCCCCACCGCGAAAGAACTATTCGGCAAATTAGTAAAATATTCCACAAGGGAAATTAGCCACTCCGTAGGGTAGTTAAGTAACTTAGCTACGGTGCTACCCGCCAGAGGAAAAATCATCGCCACAAAAGCGCTAAGAAAGCCACCCAGACTAACGATCGCCACTAACGGCATCGCGGCAATATTCGCCGGAATCGTATAAGGTGCAACAACATGAAAAACATAAATAATTACAGGTAAAGTCCACAAACTCGCCGCAATTGGTACAGTAACTAAAGCGGCGATCGCCGGAGGTAGCCAATCCAACCATCTTGTCATTACTGGTACTGTGACAATTAATCCTAATGTGGCGAGAAAACTCAATTGAAAACCCAAATCCCAAATCCAGACAGGATTAAACAACAAAAGCAAAACTGCCGCTAGCAGCAACAAACCCAAAGGTTTACGCTTCCTCCTTGTCACCAAAGCAAATAGCGCCCCCAACCCCATCAAAGCCGCCCGCATCACCGAAGCTTGCAAACCAGTCAAACCCACATAAATCAATAAAACGATCGCCCCAACCGTAAACTGAGTTTGCGTCGGAAAACGCGCCATTAGCCCCAACACCACCCCCAAAAGCAAAGCCACATGAAAACCGGAAGCCGCCAAAACATGAGCCAAGCCAGCCTTCACAAAGCGATCGCGAAGCTCGTAAGGTAAATCAACCGCCCGTCTCCCCAAAACCATCGAACTCACCAACTGTCCTTTCGGACTACCCAACCAACGGATTTGGGCGCGGATAATGCGCTGTCGGAGCTTCCACCAGCCCCAAGGCGGTTTTACTTCAGTTTCCGGCAAAATCACTTCCCTCCCGCTCAAGCCCGCGAAAGCCCCTGTACGGGCGAGATATGCACCGAAGTCAAACGCCCCCGGATTCGGTGCAGGTTTCGGCTGATATAATTTCCCAGAAACCGCCAAATTTTGACCTGGATATAAACCTGTAGTTTGCAATACCGGAAGCGTCACATATAACTTACCCGCTACCGACTCATTCTCATTGAGTTGCGTGGCTCGAAACCAAAAAAAAGCGCGATCGCTTCTCGTTAAACGTGGCTCGCTTAAAACCTCACCTTGAATAGTAACTTGTTCGGGAGTATTTTCCACATAACGACTCACATCATTTTTAGCTGGCTGAGGTATCCGCAAACCCAAATAAACAACCGCCAAAGCCGCAATTAAACCAGCCGAAAGCCAAACTTTTTTATTCGGTGCAGTGCGCCAAAAGCGATGGATAAATTTCGCAACTAAAACACCGCAAATAGCAACAACTAAAGTTAACCCAAGCCACTCCCACCAAGCCGCCTCACGAGCAGGATAACCTAAAACTGCCGTAGACAGCAAACCACAAATATAAGCCAAACCTAAAACAGCAGCAGCGCTACTACTTTTCATCGCTTTAAATATTTAAACCCAGTCTTAAACCCAGTAAAGCATGGAAAAATAAAATTGCCACGGCAGCGCTACCAAGATAAGCATGAATTGTACGCAAAACTGTTTGGTTTTTCCCAAAACCAGTCAAAGCAATAACTGCATTAATTGTCAGTAAAATTAACACCAGCGAACCAGTTAAGAAATGAGGACTAGAAAAAATTGGTTCCCCTTGCATCACTAAAGATAACACACCTCCGGTATAGCCCAAAGCAATAAAAATAAACATCCAAGGAGCAAGTTTACGGTGCGCTAATTTACTTTCACTCGCTACCTCATTATTATCATTAGCTAAGATGCGCCCGCGCCAACCCACAAAAGCCACAAAACTACCCATGACAAAAACAACAATTGCCATCATGAGAGGATGTCCCCAGTGTACAATCGGTTCCGGGATTCCTAAACTACGAAAAATATCAGCAATTGGTTCTAAATATTGACGTAAACTGTTCATAATCAAGATAAATCCACTCAACCGACTTTACAAAATCTCAAGAGTATGGTGCAAAACTTAATTATCACTCTTGTGAGCTAAATCGGGCTTATTTTACCAGATTATCTACTCCTGTGGCGGGATGTTCGCTGAATGGGAATCTACGACTATAAATTCATTGTTGCCAGAAAAGCTTCACAGGCAACTAGCTACAACGAGAGGGCATTTGATTTTATGGACACTACACAAGTAAATGAGCAACAGCAAGATATTCAACCACCTTACCCCAATATTCCCCCAATTTTAGAAAGTCGGAGCGACGAATATCAAGATAGTGGTATTGTCAGTACAGTGGCGATCGCCGGACATCCTATCCACCCGATTATTGTTACTTTCCCTGTCGCTTTTCTCAGTAGCGCGATGGGATCGGATCTCGCTTATTGGTTAACAGGTGATTTATTCTGGGCGAGAGTTTCGTTTTGGCTAGTCGGAGTTGGTTTACTTAGTGGTATCCTCGCCGCAATTATTGGTATGTTCGATTTTACCAGAATTAAGCGCGTTCGCAAGCGTAATGCAGGTTGGGCGCATATGTATATTAATGCAACTGCTTTAGTAATGACAGCAATTAATTTTGGGTTACGACTAGGCGATTTAGAATCTGTTATTGTCCCAACAGGATTATCACTTTCAATTGTTATTGCTACACTTTTAGGTATTGGTGGTTGGTTTGGCGGTGAGCTATCTTTTCGTCATAAAGTGGGTGTAATTGGTACAAGTAGTCGCGAGTAAGTTAAATTGAGCATCTAGCCAAATCATTTTAGCTAATTTCTGTTTCAATATTTGTAGTAGAGACGTTGCTAGCAACGTCTTTCTCGTTTATCGGAATTTTTCTCTTAGCTAAAAAAATGCCATGCCATCTTTTTTAACTCATCGACGTTTACTAACTCTTGCATCGCTAATAATTATTACACCAATGGGTATATATTCCAAGTTTTATCATGGTATTGGCGCTTGGTGGATAAATGACTATGCAGGTGATATTTTATATGAAATTTTTTGGTGTTTATTTGCCTTTTTTTTGATTCCGAAACGAAAAGTCACACTTTCTATTGCTGTCTGGGTTTTTGGGGTAACTTGTGCGCTAGAAATTCTCCAACTCTGGAAAACACCAATTTTAGATTCTGCACGAGCCACTTTTCTTGGTAAAATGTTGTTAGGAACAACTTTTGTTTGGTGGGATTTCCCTCATTATCTGATTGGTTGTTTCCTCGGTTGGTTATGGTTACAAATAATTTGTAATTACCAACACACAAAGCGAAATTAAATCATGAAAATTCAAGTTAAAGTTAAACCTAACTCGAAAAACCAACAAATTGTCTCAGCCTCCGATGGGAGTATGCTCGTTCGTTTAAAATCTCCTCCTAGAGATGGGAAAGCGAATCAAGAATTAATCGCCTTACTAGCTAAGGAATTTTCTGTAAGGAAATCTCAAGTCCGAATTAAATCTGGTTTATCCTCTCCAAATAAAATTGTCGAAATTGCAAATGAATAAAATCAATAAAATCAAAATTAAATAGTAGTATTTTTTTCAGCCTTAACTAGAAAACAATCAATTTAGCGAAAAATCATGGCGAGAAAATATTCTTAACATTTAAACTTAGTAAAATTAAAATTAAATAGTAGTAATTTTTCAGAGTTTTAGCTATGAAATAATAAATACAGCAATCAAATATGGCAAAAAAATCCTATTGACGTTGGCTATTTTGAGGAGGTATCTGCCTTTGAATAACAGCGTGAACCACTCCATCAGGCATAGTAGCACCACTTAAATTAGCACCATCTAAATTAACATCAGTTAGATTAGCTCCCAAAAAATTAACACCACTCAAATTAGCCCCACTCAAATTAGCCCCACTTAAATTAGCCCCACTTAAATTAGCCCAGAGTAAATTAGCCTTTCGCAAATCTATATAAGCCAAATTAGCACCTTGTAAATTAGCTCCAGGAATATCGACACCGCTCAAATTCTCCCCAGTCAGATTAACTTCAGGAGCAAGGAAAAAAGTTCCTAATTTAGTAGGATTAAAACCTTCAGGAAAGCGAGTTTGTTCATTATAAAAAGCTCGTTGTAAATTAGTTTTTGTCAAATTTGCCTCACGTAAATCTGCTTCGCATAAATAAGCTTGACTAAGATTGGAACTGGTAAGATTTGCGCCCATCAAATTAGCGCCACGCAAATTCGCCCCAATCAAAAAGCTTCTAGTAAAATTAACTCCCACCAAGTTAGTATTAATTAACTTAGCTACCATTAAATTAGAGCGACATAAATCCGCACCAGTCAGATCGGCAAAACTCAGATTAGCGCCGCTCAAATTTGCCCCCATTAAATCGGCGGTACTGAGGTCACTTGCTGGAAGTTCAGCACCTTCCAAATCAGCTTCTCGAAGATCGGCATTTAAGAAAACTGCACGGCTTAAATTAGCTTGAAAAAATTTGACCCCAGCCAGTTTTGCACCCGTAAAATCAGCGCGACTAAGATTAACTTTCGTAAAATCGGCTCCGATAAAGTCAACTGAAGAAAAGTCTCTTTCTCCATCGGCATATTTGTTGAGAAGTTCATCTGGGTTCATTAATACACCTCTGATAGTTATAGGTAGCTTATTTTCAAGCTATCAGTTTTCTAGCTGTTATGACATTTATTACTCAACGGTGTGAAAAGATGAGGAAGAAACGTAGAAAGCGAAAATTGGGTGATAAAGCAGATAAACAGCGATCGCTTTTAGCCCTGGCGCTACCGCTTTTAGCGATCGCACCTGAGTTCGATACCCTTGTCCATGAAGACCACACACAAGTTTAGTTAGGATGAGGATATTGATGAAACGACCGATCTCACGCTGTCGTCTCCAAACTTACTTGGGATCTCCCACCGGAAACTAAACATCAATTAAAGCAAATTAAATTTTAAGTTCTATGAAAAACCAGTCACCTCCTTTGCTCCAAACTTTAACTCCCGAAAGATTCGCCGGGTGGAGTATGGACTTTATCGATGCAGGTTATACTGGGCTGCTAGTCAAAAATGGTAAAGTCATGCGGACTCTTATCCCTGGCAGACATTTCAGTTTTGCGCTACCCTGGCTGGATAAGTGTAATTTAATTTTAGTTGATACAAAGCTACGAAATCTGAGCGTTACTTCTCAAGGCGATTTTCTCTCCAAAGACCAGTTTTTGCTGAATATCTCCCTGAATATCGTTTATCAAGTCATCGATCCGGTACGAGTAGCGCTGGAATTATCAGATCCGATCGCGGCTTTAACCAGTGCTGTTAAAGATAGTCTCGGAATGACGGTGGGTCATTTGCACGTAAATCAACTGGTTAACAATGGACGAGTCTTAATTCGGGAATATTTACTCAATCATGCAGAAACTTCCTATACCCTCGGTTTTAGCCTGGAAGATGTGCGTGTCAGTGATATTAACTTTCCCAAAACCAAAGGCGTAATTCGCCAGGTAGAAGGCTTAAGCGCGAGAGAAGAAGCCGAATATCAAGCGAGATTACAAGCCCAAGTCGCCGAAGCAGGTCGTCCGGCGATCGCCCCTCCTGTACAACAAGTTAACGTAATTCCCGCTCACAAAGTAATTAGCGAGAAAGTTGTCCAGATCGAAGGTAGCACCAATCAAACTGCTGCGTCTTTACCTCAAGATACCCCCGTTTTAGCACCAACAATCTTAGCCGCAAACAATGAGAATTTCGCTTCTCTGATTCATCAAGCTTCTGGTAATGTCATCTCGATCCAAGCTAATCCTTTTACCATTGGTAGAGAACCCATTAGCAGCCTGGTTTTACAAGATCCCCAATGTTCTCGTCGTCACGCCCAAATTAAACAAATTACTCAAAATAACGGCGAAACTCGCTATCAGTTAATTGATCTTGGTAGCTCGAATGGAACTTTTGTAGACGAACAAAAACTGACAGCAAATCAACCTTTTTGGCTAAGTTCCGGTCAAGTTATTCGCATCGGTCATCAGAAATGGACTTTTGAAGTTTAATTTGATAGATTAGTTTGTTAAGTTTACTAATTATTTCCTTGACAAAAGTGCCAATTTTAATCTCGGTGATTTAACAACTAATATTTATGCTTGTTTTTGTCGTATAATATAAATTTACAGCTTTTGAAGCAGTTGTGATGTTAAGCAAAGAAATAAGCTATTTTCAAGCAAAAGCTAATTTAGCAAATCTTTTAGAACAGGTGGGCGATGAAGAACAAATTGTCATAGTTAAGCGTCCTCATGGCAAAAATGTCGCCTTAATTGCAGAAAAGGAATTATCGAGTTTATTAGAAAGTGTTTATTTATTAAGATCGCCCGAAAATGCTCAACGTCTTTTTCGCTCTTTAGAGTGGGCTAAAAATCAGTTGGGAACACCCCAAACTATTGCCCAATTAAAAGAGGAGTTAGAAATTGAGTCGAATAATCTTTAAAATAAACAGATGAATGAAATTAAAAGCTTAACAAGCCAAATTTCTGCTCAAGACTGGGACAAACTTGAGCAAAAAGCTCAAAAATTACAGGTAAAACCAGAAACATTGGCTAGTTTAATTCTTAGCAGGAATTTACCAAAAAAATCAATTAATTTGATTCCCGAAAAAGCCTTAAAAGGCTTGAAAAAACTGCGACAAAATCAACCCCAAATAGATGCAGTTGAAATTATTTCTTTGAGTCGTCAAGAATTAGAACAGCGAGGGATTTTTTAGCTATGGCTGTGGTGGTTGATTCTAACTTAAACTTAAAAATCAAATTAACTAAGCTGAAAACGCGGTTCGCCTTTTTTTTAACTCCATCCTCCCGACAGACAAAAAAAGAGGCGATCGCCACTTAAAATCAAATACAGGAGACACACAAAAGGAGTCACACTATCACCATGCGAATGCTACATACAATGCTGCGCGTCGGTAACTTAGAGGAGTCGCTGAAGTTCTACTGTGATGTACTCGGAATGAAGTTGCTACGTCAGAAAGATTATCCCGGTGGTGAGTTCACTCTCGCTTTTGTCGGTTATGGCGACGAGTCCGACCATACGGTACTAGAATTAACTTACAACTGGGGTACAGATAGTTACGATCTTGGTAATGCTTACGGTCATATCGCCCTCGGCGTAGACGATATTTATCAAACCTGCGAACAAATTCAAGCACTTGGCGGTAAAGTAACGAGGGAACCAGGACCCATGAAACATGGTTCAACAGTAATTGCTTTTGTCGAAGACCCCAATGGTTACAAAATTGAGTTAATTCAGCTTGGCACACAAGGTTCTGCTGAGAAAAAAGAAGCAGCAGCTACAGCTAGCTGAACGAAGACACATTTAAATTTTTTGGGTAGGAGTTGAAGTCACTCCTGCCTTTATTCAGGCTAATTTTTCTCTTTGGTGGATCAAATGTTTAAACTGATAACTTTAGTCTTGGCTGTACTCGTTGGTTCAGCGATTTGTGCTGGTACAGAAGCCGCATTATTTTCAATTTCGGCGCTGAAAGTCCAAAAAATGGCGGAATCAAAGCACAAAGGGGCTGCGGCGCTACAGTGGATTTGTGAAAATATGAATCGGGCGATCGTCACTATCGTCATTATTAACAATTTATTCAATATCTTAGGAAGTATTTTCATCGGGAAAATTGCGGCTGATGTCCTGAGAAATAGTTGGCTAGGGGTATTTTCGGGAACTTTGACCTTTATGATTATCATTTTTAGCGAAATCATCCCGAAGACAGTTGGCGATCGCTACAACGAAAAAATATCCTTAGCTGTTGCCATACCCGTAAAAACCCTCACCTTTGTCTTTACTCCTATCGTCTGGATTTTAGAAAAAGTAACTCTACCTTTTGCCTCTGAAGAACAAAAATTAATTACCGACGAATCTGAAATCAGATTTTTAACCAAACTCGGTTTTCAACAAGGAGTTATTGAAGGTGACGAAGCCAAAATGATTAATCGTGTTTTTCGCTTAAATGACCTGAAAGCACGCGATATAATGACCCCAAGAGTTACCACAACTTATTTACTCGGCGATCTCACCTTAGCCGAAGCGAAAGAAAAAATTATTAATTCTCCTCACACGCGAATTCCGGTAGCAAACGAATCAATTGATAATCTAATCGGAGTTGCCTTAAAAGATGATTTACTTATCGCCATTGCTGAAGGAAAAAACGACGAAAAAATCGCCAATTTAGCCAGAAAAGTTACCTATGTCCCTGAAACATTGCCCACAGATCAACTACTAAAAGACTTTCAAACCAGACACGAACATCTCGCTGTCGTCTTAGATCAATATGGAGGAGTTGCGGGTGTAGTAACCTTAGAAGACGTGATTGAAGTTTTAACAGGCGAAATTGTTGATGAAACAGATCAAATCGTCAATTTACGGCACATTGCCTTCAGACATCGCAAAAAGCGTTTAGCCGCTAAAAATGAAGAAAGTGCAACCGCAGTTAAGAGTTAAAGTTGATTTCAAGAAATTAGATTGCAAATGAAAAAATAATCTCCCTAACTCTTGATAGATTCGCTCTGCCTAAACAGTTAATAAAATTTAAATTTAGGCAGAAACTAAAAAATTTTTATGCAAACCATTACCGAAACAACAACTAAACCAGCTTGGACACAAGCAATTCTCTCACCTCCAAAAGAATTTCCTCTCACTCACCTAGAAATATTATCAGGAAAAATTCCTTTGGGAATAAGAGGTACACTATATCGGAATGGTCCAGCAAAATTAGAACGAAACGGTGAGAGAGTCGGACATTGGTTTGATGGTGATGGTGCAATTTTAGCGGTACATTTCCACGAAAATAAAGTCACAGCAACATATCGTTATGTGCAAACCAAAGGCTACCTGAAAGAAACTCAAGAAAATCGCTTTATTTACCCTAATTATGGGATGACGGCGGCAGGTTGGTTTGGAAATAATTTGCTTAAACCTGTTAAAAATACTGCCAATACTTCAGTGTTACCATTACCAACAAAATTGTTAGCTTTGTGGGAAGGTGGCAATCCTCACGCCCTAGATTTAGAAGATTTAACTACATTTGGTACAGATTCATTATCAAAATTAGCACCAGGTGAGTCTTTTTCTGCCCATCCTAAAATTGACCCCAATACAGGCGAAATTTATAACTTTGGTCTTGTCGCAGGACGTAATGCTAAACTAAATATCTACAAAAGTGATCCCACAGGCAATATAGTTCAAAAAAAGACATTTCAATTAAATGGTATTCCTTTAATTCATGAGTTTGTTTTCGCTGGAAAATACTTAATCTTTTTTGTTTCACCAGTACGAGTAAATTTAGTTTCTGTGATTTTTGGTAATAATAGTTATAGCGATTCATTAACCTGGAAACCAGAGTTAGGAACAGAAATTTTAGTAATCGATCGTGAAAATCTTTCTTTAGTCAGTCGTAGTCAAACAGATCCTTGGTTTCAATGGCATTTTGCTAATGGTTATGTAGATAAGGAGGGATTTGTTGTCACTGAAATTGTTCAATATCCCGACTTCAAAACTAATCAGTATTTGCAAGAAGTTGCTAGTGGGAAAACGAAAACTTTTGCACCAGGAACTTTATGGCAAATTCGTCTCAATCCCCAATCTGGTAAAGTAGTTTCTAGGGAACAATTATTGGAGCGTAGCTGCGAATTTCCGGTAGTGAAAGCTTCCCAAGTAGGCAAACCTTGGCGCTATACTTATTTATCCCTGCATCGCGAAGGAGTAGATATTAGTCGAGAATTGTTGGGCGCGATCGCGCGTTTCGACCATAAAACTAATCATTTATCAATCGCCGATCCCGGAAAAAATCGCTATCCTTCCGAACTTATCTACGTTCCAGACAGCAATAATTCTGAACTAGGTTGGCTACTAACAGTAGTTTATGATGGCAACACCCATACTAGCGAAGTTTGGCTCTACGACAGCGACAGATTAGAAGATCCACCTGTCTGTCGTCTCGGATTACCAAGCGTTATTCCACTTAGTTTTCATGGTGCATGGAAACCAGCTTAAAAATTAGTTGACTAATCTTTTTTGCTAGCACTAACTTCAACTAATTGGCGAACTTTTTCTGAAGTTCGCGACTGCTTTTTACGATTTTTTAGTTGAAAAATTGCTAGCCACGCACCCAGAATTAATAAACCTAATCCAGGCGAAAATTCAAAAGGAACCGCAGCCGCAGTCGTCACCGAAGCCGACCTAAAAGTGAATACACCATCTTCTTGACCTGTATCATCCCCAAAAGAAATGAAATTGGGAATTTCATAAAAATTAAGATAGTTTCCTGTAAATGGATTAAAGATTGGTGGATCGCTCGTTGCTGGGTCAAAACTATATTGACGTAACGCACCATTGAGAATTTGCAAACTTCCCGCGAAAAGTGTGTAATTACCATTCCTAACTCTAATTTCATAGTTAGTGTTGGAAGCGGTATCAAATAGAGTATTTTCTCCACGAGTAAAACCATTCTCTTGGGCAAAAATTAGACCATCTTCAAAAGATATTTGAATTGCTTTGTTGCTAGCACCAACGACAAGTACATTAAAAGCCGTTCGATCGTCGTCATCACTTGTAGTAGCATCAAGAGAAGCGTTGAAAAAGACACTATAACCTACATTATCGTCCAGAGTAGGAAACGAAGCATTAACGAATGATTCGGTAAGTGGGCTATAGTTACTGTAGCCAGAATATTCGGCATTATTAGCATCAGTGTCTACTTTTACTCCCCCCGTTACAAGTGTTTGATTGATAAATGTGATGCTTCCATCTGACTTAACCGCACCAGGTACAAGTTCTCCTTGACTACCAGGTGCAGTTCCTAATGAACCATTATAAAGAGTAACTGATGCAGCTTCAGCACTGTTTATTCCGAAAAATAAAGATAAACTGACAGTAATTAAACTTAGTGTCTTTTTCACAGTTTCTCAACTCCGAACTATTTGTTCAAGTTTGGCAGATATTTTTCAAGTTTGGCACATATTTAATGTTTAGGAAATATTTAATGCTTGGGAAAGTGTTTGCTCCAATATTCGTACCATGATATGTAAGCTGTTTCTAAAATTAAATAACTAGACTCTGTAGAGGTACTATTAAGAGGAGTAGATAAATGCGTCCATAAACAACGGCGATCGCGTAAACTTTCTTGTCCTAATAACCAAGGAAGCAAACGTTCTAATTTTAAATCATAAATGTTACGATTACGCAAAAATTGTTGACTATTAATAGTGCTATTACCTCTAGGATTAATACACGAAAGTAAATGAGCGCGATCTTGATATTCAAAAAGTAAATAGTTACCAAAAGAAGTTTTTTTCTGCTGCTTAAATGGCAAATCTCTTATTTTCACAGCTAATTCTGGATGTAACTTGAGATAAGTGCGATCGCTCCCTAAAGTTCCGACTACATAACGCATTTCAATTTCTAATTCTTGTTCCTCTTGCTGATATTGATACTTTCTCCCCGTTAACACAGCTTCATAAGCTTTTTTATCTTTCTTATTTGATTCATCTAAAGTAAAACTAGCTACTTCTTTCCATCCAGGAAACGCCACTTGTTCTGGAAACTCGTACTGTCTCACTTGTCGGTTTCCCGCAGTAGGAATAACTAATAAACAAACTACAGTCAAAGAAACGCTTACCAAGTTAGTTACTAAAAAAACTTGTCGATATTTCTGCCAACTTTTCATAGCGATTCTACTTCCTGAGATTTGGCGTTATCTCTCAAGTTTTGTTGTAGCAAATACTGACATATAATGCCAAATAATACTATAGAAATTGTCGAAAATATTGACGCACCCTGATGACCATGCCAGTATTCAAAAGCTTGTTCATTAGAAACTACCAATGCCATAACTGCTACTCGAATAACTCCTCCCAAAAAGCCAATCCCAATACTTACTAAAGGAAGCAAAAATTTCTGTATTTTGTTGGTTGGAAAAACCAAAAGAAAAACTATTGTTAGCTTAAAAAGCAAAATTATTGATGCTGTTCCCGTACAAGGATGAAATACTTCTACAGCACCGTTAGGTAAAATAACTTGCACTCCGTTTCTAACTACATCGAAGCCTAAATACCATAGCATAAAACTAGCATTTTTTGCTGTTAAAATACTAATTGGTAAATATTTATTGATAGCAGTTTCAAGATATAAGTCTGGGAGAGAAAGAAGCATAATTAAAATGAATTCTCGCCAGTATTGTTTTAAGCCTCGAAACCCAGAAGCTAATAAGCCAAAACTTAGACTTAAGCAAAATGGAACTATTTTCAAAAAAGAAGACTCAAACCAAAATAAGTTCAGACTTTTGACAAGGATTAGTCCTAAAAGAATTGAACCTACAAAGCTAGAAAAAATGTCACTATCTAAGTTTAATTCGTCTCTTTTACGCCACAATAAACAAATAATTGCTGTCCAAAATAAAACTGAGACGATCGCGCGATCGATATCGCTAACTACCTTTCCAGATAAAATAAGATGAAATACTGCTAAAGCAACGGCAAGTCCTCCTAAATACAATTGAGAACTTGGCAACTTTTTTAACCAAGTAATTGAGTCGATTTTCATAAATAAATTATTCGTAATTCCTCACTCTTACCCAACGAGTTAAATGCCATAACCAAATAAATAAAAAACTAGAAACTAAAGCTCCTAGATTCCATTTGACAGAATTTTTCATTAAATTTAGTTGCTGATTTTTTCTAGTATTTTCTCCTTGTTTTTTAATCTGTGTTTGATTATTGTTTAATTGAGTGAGGAGTTGCTGTTTAAAATCCTTAGTATTATCTATTTGAGGTGTTGTTCCTTGTTGATTGAGAGATGCTAAAAAATTTTGTAACTGTGCCTCAGTTGCGTTTTCTACTTGAGATTGTAACTGTTCTAGCTGCTGTTGTTGTTGAATGATTTGATTATTTATTTGACTATTATTAGCCCGATTGATGCGAAAAGTGTTACCAATACCCAAAGGGATAATTAATAGGTAAAAGATTCCTATCAATAAACTTAACCAAGACAAGACTCTCAGAAGATATATTTGTTTCTTGGTAATTAATTCTCCAGAATTTCGGTAAAAGATAAATAGTAATCCTAATAAAGGAATTGGAACTCTTTCTACTAGCTGTCCGATAGCTTGAAATTCCCAAATTGGATTTTTAAATTCTGGTGGAAAGATAATTTGCATGAAGTCAAATAAGCTTAAGATTAAGAAGCCATAACCTAAGAGGTGCATAATTGAAGCCGAGCGCTGAGTAACGATTTCTGAGATTACTAGCGATTGTTTTTTGGGAGTGTATTTGTGCTGCTTTTTTTGAGCTTGAGTTTTTGGTTTACTTTCTGCTGAAGTTGGGAAAATTCGATCGCTTTCTGAGTTAACCTGATTTTGCTCATTCATATTTTTGACGATGATTAATTTTTCCGATTATAGATATTTTTCGAGATTTAGCTATTTGCAAAAAGAAAGTTTTTATGTTAATAAAAATTGGTTGAAAGTTGAAGAAATAATTAAAAATTTAGCAAAGTTGAGTAAAAGCGCAATAATTGGCGATCGCGTCTCCTGCAACCACTTCCTGTCAACTTCCCACTACCAGCTAAGTTGACCCTGTATTGACTTAAACAACTTCACTGAAACAATTTCCGGAACCTTAACTGTCCCAAAGATCTCGGTTAAATACTTATAATTGAGGAAGATTGCAAACCTATCTCGGATTTTCCTCGTAACAGATCGTGAAAACTAATTCCCGTCGCTATCACATTACTACCTTTGGCTGTCAGATGAATAAAGCTGACTCCGAACGCATGGCTGGTATCTTAGAAGATATGGGCTGGCAATGGTCAGAAGACCCAAACCAAGCGGAGGTAATTCTTTACAATACTTGTACGATCCGGGATAATGCGGAGCAAAAAGTTTATTCTTATTTAGGAAAACAAGCAAAGCGTAAACACGAAAAACCGGATCTAACTTTAATTGTCGCTGGTTGTGTTGCTCAACAGGAAGGCGAACAATTGCTGCGTCGTGTACCAGAATTAGATTTGGTGATGGGTCCCCAACACGCAAATCGTTTACAAGATTTGTTGGAACAAGTTTTTGCTGGGAACCAAGTTGTTGCGACTGAACCGATTCATATTGTTGAAGATATTACTAAACCGCGTCGCGACAGTAAAATAACCGCTTGGGTAAATGTAATTTACGGTTGTAATGAACGCTGTACTTATTGTGTCGTTCCTAATGTTCGCGGAACTGAACAATCTCGAACTCCCGAAGCAATTCGTGCGGAAATTGAAGAGTTAGGAAAACAGGGTTATAAAGAAATAACTTTGTTGGGACAAAATATTGACGCTTATGGTCGAGATTTGCCTGGAACTACTGTGTCGGGAAGACACAAACATACCCTGACAGATTTACTTTATTTTATTCACGATGTCCCAGGAATTGAGCGGATTCGTTTTGCTACGAGTCACCCACGTTATTTTACGGAAAGATTGATTCGTGCTTGTAACGAATTACCGAAAGTGTGTGAGCTTTTTCATATTCCTTTTCAGTCGGGAGATAACGAAGTTCTTAAGGCAATGGCGCGGGGTTATACACAAGAAAAATATCGCCGAATTATTGATAAAATTCGTGAATATATGCCTGATGCGGCGATTAGTGCGGATGCAATTGTGGGTTTTCCTGGGGAGACAGAAGCTCAGTTTGAGAATACTTTAAAGTTGGTTGCAGATCTTGGTTTCGATCAGTTGAATACGGCGGCTTATTCTCCTCGTCCGGGTACGCCTGCGGCGCTGTGGGATAATCAACTGAGTGAAGAGGTAAAAAGCGATCGCCTCCAACGTCTTAACCATCTCGTCGCTGTCAAAGCCGCCGCGCGATCGCAGCGTTATGCTGGCAGAATTGAAGAGGTATTGGTAGAAGACCAAAATCCGAAAGATCCTTCCCAAGTGATGGGACGTACTCGCACCAATCGTTTGACGTTCTTCCCTGGTAATATTGACGAACTCAAAGGTAAACTAATTCAAGTAAAAATCACTGAAGTACGTGCTTTTAGCTTGACAGGAGAACCAGTTTATGATCCAGTTTTAGCTTGAATTTAGTAGTCAGCGCTGTTCACGCTGACACAAATTTTTTGAGGATAATTGAAGAGAATTTTTTCCCGAAGATCGAACTTCAAATCTAACTAACTTCAAAGCTATTTCTGCTAGAAAATCAAGATTTATAAGCTCTCAGTGCCGTTAAGTTTATGTTAACCTAGCGGCATTGAGGAGTGGACGAGGAAAAAAAAATGACGAAAAAGTTGGTAGGATTGTTGTTTGGGGGGCGTTCTGGGGAACATGAAGTTTCGATAAGTTCCGCACGCGCGATCGCCGCAGCCCTGCAAGCAGACACAAATCAGACAAAATACGAACTACTGCCAGTTTACATCCAAAAAGACGGTATTTGGCAAGCTGGCGAGGTTGCTCAACAAGTCTTAGACACCGGAAAACCCTTACAACTCGAAACCAACAAACAACAACTTTGGCAATTTCCCTCACAAGTAACCCAAGTAGAAGTTTGGTTTCCGATTTTACACGGTCCCAACGGCGAAGATGGCACAATTCAAGGATTACTCAGTTTAATGCAAGTTCCCTTCGTGGGTAGCGGTGTGTTAGGTTCGGCTGTGGGAATGGACAAAATTGCCATGAAAACTGCCTTCGCCCAAGCAGGACTGCCCCAAGTAAAATATATGGTAGTCAATCGTTCTCAAATTTGGTCAAGTCCCTGCATTTTTCCCAAACTTGGCGACGAAATTGAAGCCACATTAAACTATCCTTGCTTTATTAAACCAGCTAACCTCGGCTCATCGGTAGGTATCGCTAAAGTTACTTCACGCAGCGAATTAGAAACTGCTCTCGATAACGCCGCTAGCTACGATCGCCGGATTATAATCGAAGCAGGAGTTGTCGCGAGAGAAGTCGAATGTGCGGTTTTAGGTAACGATAATCCTGAAGCTTCGGTAATTGGTGAAATTACGTTCAATAGCGATTTTTACGACTACGAAACTAAATATACCGCAGGACTCGCCCAATTACTAATTCCCGCCCCAATACCAGAAAATATTGCTGCACAAATTCGGGAAATGTCTTTAGCTGCTTTTGCTGCTGTTGATGCTGCTGGACTTTCGAGAGTAGACTTTTTCTATGTCGAAGCAACTGGCGAAGTTTTGCTCAACGAAATTAATACTTTACCTGGTTTTACTGCTACGAGTATGTATCCTCAACTTTGGCAAGCATCGGGTGTAGAATTTCCGCAATTAGTCGATCGTTTAATTCAGTTGGCTTTAGAAAGATAGGGCTTTAATTATTAAGTAAACGTAGCGCTCTGTGAAGCTTCATTCTTGATTTTAGACTTTAGATTTATTTCTCAAGCCAAAATCTAAAGTTCTAAAGTCTAAACGATCGCTGTTTTGTGGGCAGAAGGGCGAATCGCGATTTAAGTTTCTGGTTCATCGCCCAAAAGTTCATCTATACTTTGGAGTGCTTGTTGAGAACAACGACGTACGCGATGAATTCGCACAATTCCTTGCTCTTGCTCCTCTGCTTCACTAACAGTAAATAAAATATTGAATTGCTTTTTATAGAGAAGTTGGCGTACTTCTATTCCCAGATACTGACTTTCGATACGCCAAAGCACAACGCCTGGGAAAGTTTTCCAGGGTCAACATAATTTCATAACATCCTCTTACCCAGCGATAAGCGTTTTCTGATGAATCTTTTTTGATCCAAAGAAAAATACTTTCTAGATCTGCTACCGCCGTAGGAGATATTTCAATCTGGTAAGCCATATTTTTCCCGAAGTTCAGTAAACGCTTGCTTCAGAGGTATCCCTTTCCCTTGCTCAAATTCTTCAATACTTTTGCGGATACCCACAATAGACTCCAGTAACTCAAGTTGGTCGAGAAGTTCCTGGTAGCTTTCAGCATCTTGTACAACGGCAGCAGCTTTACCATTCACAGTTAGAACTATCGGTGCTTTAGTTTCTTTTAGCCTTGCTAGGAAAGCTTTCGCCCCCCGTTGAAACTCCGAGAGAGGATAAATTTCACTCAGACTGAGCATAATATTTTCAAAAAATTATTGGATAATTTCATGCTAACAGTTAGAAATTGTTTTGTCTGTTTGGCGATTATCATGAGGATGTCTACGATACCCTCTCGTTCTCTGAGGGATCGCCTTTCTTCATGATTGCATAAAGGCGATCGCGTCTTGATTAAGTTTGATTGAATAATTCTTTTTAAATAGCTAAAAAAGGGAAATGAAATTAATTTTCTGGTTTTTGGTTTTGATCGCTTCTGTAGTCGCAGCACATTGGGGTTCCGATCAATTAGCCGACCCCCTACAAAAATTGCGGCTTAGATGGGGGTTGACAGAAGCGGCTGGTGCTGCATTTGTCGCGTTAGCCACAGCTAGCCCAGAAATTGGGACAAATACAGTGAGTGCAGTCCAAGGTTTATCGGATATTGGCTTAGGAAATTTACTTGGTTCTAATATTATTTCGGTTCCGGCGATCGTGACGGTAGCTTATCTTGCTTCGCAAAAATATCAAGGACGAGGAATCCCTTTGCGTGTGAAGCCCGAAGCCTTAACGATTCAAGCAATTCCTTATTTGATAATTATTGCGATCGCCGCTATCTTGACTTTACCTGCACCTTGGCGAGGTTTACAACCTGTGGATGGTTGGATTATGCTCATAGCTTATTTAGTTTACCTCGCTCAAGCAATTTTACGTCACCGACAAAGCTCTCAAGAGGTCGATTGGCAGCGAAAAGAAATTTTTGTCTCTTTTTTAGGTGTTTTAGTGTTAGCAGTAGGCGCTTATTTAATTGTGACTGCTACCGAACAAATTGTGAATATTTTAGGCATTTCTGAGCTAATTGGTGGTTTGTTTATCACTTCTACTTTAAGTATCGCCCCGGAAGTTTTTGCAACTTGGAATGTGGCAAAAAGCGGACAGATAACCGCCGCAACCACAAGTGTGATTGCTGATAATACCGCAACGATGACTTTGGCTTTTTTTCCTTTAGCGCTGGTCACGCTCCCTGTAGATAATTTACTGCTATTTTCCGTGAATTTAGCTTTTGTCGCCTTATTAGCAGCAGTTTATGCGGGATTTATTTATTGGGGACGCGAGAAAAATAGTTTTGAACTGTGGGAAGTTTTGGTACTGAATGGCATTTATGTCGCTTATCTGGGTATTATCTTATTTGGAGTTTTGCGAGTTTTTGGCTAAGAGTGCAGATTGGGTCAAAAGGAATCTCGCTGAGGCTCTGTCAAAAAAACTCGCTCTTTCTCGCCTTCCCCAAGGGTAGCGTAACCAAGCGGGATCTCCCAGGATCGATTTAAGCTGGTTCTAGGTTAATCTTGAGTGTTGTGAGTGTTTATCGATTAAAAGGAGACAACTTTGGAACGGACATTTGTGATGATTAAGCCTGATGGCGTACAGCGCAACCTAGTTGGTGAGGTAATCAAGCGTCTGGAAACAAAAGGCTTTACTTTGGTGGGCTTAAAAATGATGTCAGTTTCGGAAGAACTGGCGCAAGAACACTACGATGTTCACAAAGAAAGACCTTTTTTCAAAGATTTAGTCAAATTTATTACTTCTAGTCCAGTAGTTGCTACTGTCTGGGAAGGAGAGGGAGTTGTGGCTTCATCTCGCAAAATTATTGGTGCAACTAATCCTCTTGCGGCTGAACCAGGAACTATTCGCGGTGACTATGGTGTTACTATCGGTCGTAACCTGATTCACGGAAGTGATGCAATTGAAACTGCACAGCGAGAAATTAGCCTTTGGTTTAAAGACGAAGAACTTGTTAGCTGGAACCCAACTATAAAATCCTGGCTCTACGAAGAAGATTAATTACCCATCGCCAGTACCCGCAGCTATGTCTTGACATTTGCCAGCAATTATGGTAGCGGGTATTGGTGATTTAGAGAGGGAAAGAGAGATTGGCGCGATCGCCGAACCGGGCGCTTACTGTCGAGCGGTCAATCAGCACCGGAATTATTCTTCAGTTTGGGAAGGAGATTCTTGATCAGTTCGTTGAGAAAAACCCCAAACGAAAACAGCCGCGATCGCCACAATCATCACCCATTCCGGGGGAACTAATTCTGGTTTAGCAGCTTTGAGCAACAGTCTGATCCCCACAAAACCGACAGTGATATAGCCAGCATCTTCGAGGTGAGTATATTCATCAAGCCAGCGAATAAACAATCCCGCCAAAAATCTTAAGGCAATTACACCGATAGTTCCACCAGTAATAATTAACCAAATTTGATTAGAAACGGCGATCGCTGTGGTCACACTATCGAGAGAAAAAGCTAAATCTGTAATCGCGATAATCGGGATCGCTTGCCACAGCGTTGAAAACTTGGTTGCTTTACCCTGAGCATCTTCCTCTTTAGAAGAGCTAAAGTAATTAAAAACTAGCCAAAGTAAATAAACAGCCCCCGCTACCTCAAACTGCCAAAACTGAACTACCCAGGTAGCAGTGATAATCAAAGTGATCCTGAGTACATAAGCTGCTACTAAGCCAAAGTTGAGAGCGCTGCGCTGAAGCTTAGGGTCTTCTAGTCCTTGAGCAATAGATGCTAAGGCGACAGCATTGTCTGCTGATAATACTGCTTCTAGCAGCACAAGGATCAGCAAAATCAAGGGAGTGTGAAATCCAATTTCAAAAGGGATATCGAGAGCGTGGTCTAGCATTAATAGTCTTTTTAACGGGAAGGGTAGTACATGGCAACAAAGCTAATCTAGCTCCTACTATTAATCAGCTTAACGGTTTGAGTCAGACTAATCAAAAATTTGTTTTTCAGGGGATTGGGGGTTGGGGACTGGTGACTGGTGACTGGGGATTGGGGACTGGGGACTGGGGATTAGGGATTGGGAAGAGGGGGAGGACAAGGGAGAGGGAGAGTAAATGTTGGTGAGACGATTGCTCTTTATTCTTAATACTGCCCACACTGACCATACCGACCATACCCCCAAGTCCTCCATTTCCTCCATTTCCTCCATTTCCTCCAATC
>JAWQFW010000002.1:50704-61291 GCA_035968095.1 Oscillatoria sp. PMC 1068.18 | reverse complement strand
CTTTTAATTGGTTTTCCTTCACGATTAAAAATTTAAACTAGATAATCAATCAATTTTAGATAATTTCACTTTTTAGTATAACCTATTTGACGATCTTGTCACCTCGCTAGTAGCTTAAGTTTAGTCAATAAGTCACTATTACCGAAAAATGTAATTTTTCTCCACTATTGTTTCAATAGTTTCTCAATATCTGTCTATTTTGTTTAAGGCTATTACGCTAATATGTTTTAATTGTAATGCTCGACTACAAACCTAAATAAGTTAAAATTGAAGTTTATCAACTATTACCAAGAAATATTTGCTCGCAGCGAGACTACTGTTTTACTTAGTTAGAAAATTTTTCTTTGAAGCTTGAGTCATCCTAGCTGACTAATTAATTTAGTGTCTCTTCCCAAAATAATCCTGTGTCTGCTGCTAAGTTACTGATGAGATAAATAAAAGCATTTACTCACTTATATAAGGGTAACGATCGCAAAAGGCAAGAAAAGGGGGAAAATAAAAGAAAGTTTTTCGCTAGGGTAGTAGCAAATCTTAGTGTAAAGTTGTAGTTAACTTGCAAACACAGTAACAGATGAGCGAATGAGCGTCGATAAATACCTCGAATCTATTGAAACAGTTATCTTATGTAGACAACTATCTCCTGTCGAAAAATTAGTATTGCATCAATCCTGGATGGGACAAACTTATACGGCTATGTCTCAGGATTCTAGCTATGGAAATTCTTATCTGAAAGAAGTTGGTTCTCAGTTATGGGAAGAACTTTCTAAATCGGTTGGTCAAAAAGTAACGAAAAAAAATCTAAATTTAGTTTTAAGCGAGTATTTAGAAAGACAAACGCAAACTAATGTAGTAGTAGCGATTCCTAAACTGGTGCTTCCTTCTCCTGGTGCTGCGTTACCAGCCAAATCACCTTTATATGTTAATCGTCCTCCAGTGGAAGAACTTGCTTGTGCAGAAATCAGTCAACCTGGATGTTTATTGCAGATCAAAGCTCCTCGGAAGATGGGCAAAACTTCTTTGCTTAATCAAATTATTGGTTGTGCTAGAGATTGGAATTACTATATTATTTACTTGGATTTTCAAGAAATAGAAGAAGCGGTTTTGATGACGCTGGATAAATTTCTACGTTGGTTCTGTTTAAATATTAGTAGACAATTAAATTTGCCACCCTGTATAGAGGATTATTGGGACGAAGAAATGGGGAGCAAAGTAAGCTGTAAAATTTATATTAATAATTATGTTTTGCAAAAGGTAAATAATCCTATCGTTTTAGCTTTTAATGAGTTAAATAGAGTTTTTGATCGCCAGGAAATTGTCCAAGAGTTTTTACCAATGTTGCGTTTTTGGCATGAACAAGCTCAAAGGTTTGAAAGTTGGCAAAAATTGCGTTTGGTTTTAGTACAATCAACAGAAATTTATTTTCAACTTAATTTAAATCAGTCTCCGTTTAATGTGGGGTTGTCGCTGCGGTTGCCTCAGTTGAGTTTAGAACAAGTAAGAGAGTTAGCTTTGCGTTATGGACTTAATTGGTTAGATAATAATCAGCTTCAAGAAATTATGGCGATGGTGGGAGGACATCCTTATTTGGTTAACTTGGCTTTTTATTATTTACGCCGGGAAAAAGTTCTTTTGGAGGAGTTATTGCAAGTTGCGCCGACACCCGCAGGAATTTATAGTAATCATTTACGGGCTTATTTAACTATGCTTCGAGATGAACCGCAATTAAAATTAGCTTTGCAACAGGTTGTTAATGCTGATGAAAATGTGAAGTTGTCAGCAATTACAGCTTATAAGTTAGAAAGTATGGGTTTAATCGAACTGGATGGATTTAGTGCGAAACCGTCTTGTGAATTGTATCGTCTTTATTTTCGTCAACAATTAGGAAGAGAAAGAGAGGAAAACGATCGCCAAATCCTGCAACGTCTGTCTCGGAAACCGAATAAGGTGGATCAACTGACTCAGCTTGCTAATCGGATTTATTTTCAAGAATATTTAGAAACTCAATGGCGGCAATGCCAAGAAAATTCTTCTTTTTTATCGATGTTATTTTGTAATATTGATTATTTTAATTTTTATAGTCAAGCTTTTGGAGAGGAAGCTGCGGCTACTTGTCTTCAACAAATTGGAATTACAATTGATGATTGTGTGATGAGGTATCCGAGTGCTTTGGTTGGACGTTATGAAAGTACGAAGTTTGCGGTACTTTTGCCAGGAGTGGAGCGCAATACGGCTGTGGCGATCGCGGAAAATATTCGTCAAAGTGTTAAGGCTTTGGCGATCGCTCACGATCGTTCGATCTATGATGGTTTTCCAGAAGATGTTCTCACTGTTAGTATTGGTGGGACAAGTCAGATCCCAAAACCTCATCTTGCTTCGGAAGAGTTAATTATTGCGGTTAATGAGGTACTTACTTTAGCTAAAAAGGAAGGTGGGAATCGAATTGTTTTTGACTCTTAAATTTAATTTTTTTCTTCAAAAGTAAATCATTGATAATCGTAACTGTTTTTTCGCTAAAATCTCATCCAAAATTAAACTTAAATTTGTTCTGGTAAAATACCAAACATTAAAGCAACTGTCTCGGTGGTGACAAATCGGGCTAGTTGATGGCGGACTTGGGTACTATATTTTATTTTTGCTCTGCCGCGACTGGGCAAATAGCATGGATTTGTTGATAACATTAGAAAAGGCTCTCTAATTATAGTTAAATCTCTCTAGTTTTCTTTAGAGATGGCTATGAGTTGGGGCAAATGAGCGATCGCTTGGTAGTTTGCGAGACTAAGGGGGCGATCGCTTACTATTTTTTTCCTTATTTAAATTAAACGATATAATCTTATCGTTTGTCAAGACAGTTATGGGTTTGGTAAAACTAAAGATTCGGCAGTTGGCTGATGAAAAAGGTTGGACGCTAAAAGAAGTCTCAGACCGCTCTGGATTAGTTTATAGTACGGTGAGACATTACGCTCGTTCTACGGGGCTAGCAATGCTAGATTATACAGCCCTTCACAAATTAGCTCGTACTTTTGATGTGATGATTGAAGACTTGGTAGAGATTATTGAGGAGTAAGCGATCGCCTTTTTGAACATAAAAATTATCATCCTCCAACTAAAAACTAATCCCCCACCAGTTGGCGGGGGATTAATCTTATTTACCTAAACTACTAGACAATCAATTAACTACGTTAACCAAACGCCGAGGCAGTCGAGGCTATCAAGAACGCCGCGTAAGTCAGAATGTAGCCTACAGTAAAGTGACCCAAACCAATCAAGCGACCTTGAACGATGGACATCGCAACGGGCTTGTCCTTCCAGCGAACCAAGTTAGCCAGAGGAGTACGCTCGTGCGCCCAAACTAAAGTTTCGATCAACTCTTGCCAATAACCACGCCAAGAGATTAAGAACATGAAACCAGTTGCCCAGACCAAATGTCCAAAGAGGAACATCCAAGACCAAACAGCCAGGTTGTTCATACCATAGGGGTTATACCCGTTAATCAATTGAGCGGAGTTCAACCAGAGATAATCACGTAACCAGCCCATCAGATAAGTAGAAGACTGATTAAACTGAGCCACGTTACCTTGCCAAATACCGAGATGCTTCCAGTGCCAGTAGAAAGTTACCCAACCAATGGTGTTCAGCATCCAGAACATTGCGAGGTAGAAAGAGTCCCAAGCAGAGATATCACAAGTACCACCACGACCAGGACCGTCGCAAGGGAAAGAATAACCGAAGTCTTTCTTATCCGGCATCAGCTTGGAACCGCGAGAATCTAAAGCACCTTTGACCAGAATCAAAGTAGTTGTGTGTAGACCCAACGCGATCGCGTGGTGTACTAAGAAGTCGCCAGGACCAATAGTTAAGAACAAGGAGTTGGTACTGTTGTTAATTGCATCCAACCAACCTGGTAGCCAAACGTTACCGTGATTAGGCCAAGCAGTGGTAGCAATACTATCTGGATTGGACAACAAAGTGTCCATACCATAAAGAACTTTACCGTGAGCGCTTTGGATAAACTGAGCGAACACAGGTTCAATCAAAATTTGCTTTTCCGGAGTACCGAAAGCAACTACTACGTCGTTGTGGACGTACAAACCAAGAGTATGGAAGCCTAAGAATAAGGACACCCAAGATAAGTGAGAGATAATCGCTTCTTTGTGCTGTAAAACGCGGTCGAGAACATTACCCTTATTTTGTTCGGGGTCATAGTCACGAACCAGGAAGATCGCACCGTGAGCGAAAGCACCCACCATAATGAAGCCAGCAATGTACTGGTGGTGAGTATAAAGTGCTGCTTGGGTAGTATAATCCCTCGCCATAAATACATACGGCGGCAGCGAATACATATGTTGTGCCACCAAAGAGGTAATTACACCTAATGCTGCCAGGTGGAAAGCCAACTGGAAGTGCAACGAATTGTTGTAGGTGTCATATAACCCTTGGTGAGGCAGATTGAACTGACCTTCAGTTTCTTTACCAAAGAAATTCTTCGCATTGAGCATTTCTTTAATGCTGTGACCAATACCGAAGTTTGTCCGGTACATATGTCCAGCAACAATAAAGATAACTGCGATCGCCAAATGGTGATGAGCGATATCTGTCAGCCACAAAGACTCTGTTTGGGGATGGAATCCACCCACGAAGGTCAAAATCGCCGTTCCCGCACCTTCAGAAGTTCCAAAGACGTGCTGGGCAGTATCCGGGTTTTGTGCGTACACACCCCAGTTACCAGTAAAGAACGGAGCTAAACCTGCGGGGTGAGGCTTCACTGACAAGAAGTTATCCCAACCCACGTGCTGTCCGCGAGATTCCGGAATCGCAACGTGAATCAAGTGACCTGCCCAAGCCAAAGAGCTAACACCAAACAAACCAGCCAAGTGGTGGTTCAGGCGATGTTCAGCACTCTTAAACCAAGACAAGCTAGGACGGAACTTCGGCTGCAAATGCAACCAGCCAGCGAACAAGAACAATGCCGACAGTAACAACAGGAACACTGCTCCCATGTACAAATCATTGTTCTTGGTCATCCCAATGGTATAGAACCAGTGGTAAACACCAGAGTAAGCAATGTTTACTGGGTTAGAAGCACCAGCACGAGTGAAAGCCTCTACTGCGGGTGCGCCGAATTGTGGGTCCCAAATCGCGTGGGCGATCGGACGAACGTTGAGCGGATCTTTAATCCACTGCTCGAAATTACCTTGCCAAGCTACGTGGAAGAGGGTGCCGGAAGTCCACAAGAAAATGATTGCTACGTGACCGAAGTGGGAAGCAAAAATCTTTTGATAAAGATTTTCTTCTGTCATCCCATCATGGCTTTCAAAATCATGGGCTGTGGCAATCCCGTACCAGATTCGACGAGTAGTCGGATCTTGAGCTAGCTCTTGGCTAAATTTGGGAAATTTAGTTGCCATAAATCTTTTTGGAAATTCTCCTCCCTGACCAATGAGACTTATACATTAACTGCTGCTCATTTTTTTTGTTTTACCTCCTGGAACCGAAGTTCCAGGCGGTAGTATTCTCGAAGCG
Source organism: Oscillatoria sp. PMC 1068.18 (assembly GCA_035968095.1). Taxonomy (GTDB): domain Bacteria; phylum Cyanobacteriota; class Cyanobacteriia; order Cyanobacteriales; family SIO1D9; genus IIICB1. The sequence continues at coordinate 55,771 of JAWQFW010000002.1, read as the reverse complement.
GCTATTGATGCCGTTTTTATTGCTGCTTTTATCCTACTGAGATGATTCTAGCTAGGAAGAACGCCCAAGTGGTGACAATTCCTCCGAGCAAGTAGTGAGCTACTCCGACAGCACGACCCTGAATAATACTCAGAGCGCGAGGCTGAATAGAGGGAGCCACTTTCAGCTTATTATGTGCCCAAACAATTGATTCAATCAATTCCTGCCAGTAGCCGCGACCACTGAACAAGAACATCAAGCTAAATGCCCAAACAAAGTGAGCGCCCAGGAACAGCAAGCCATAAGCTGACAATGCTGAACCATAAGAGGTAATCACCTGAGAAGCTTGCGCCCAGAGGAAATCACGCAACCAACCATTAATGGTAAGCGCACTTTGAGCAAAGTTTCCAGCCGTGATGTGAGAGACCGTACCATCCGGAGACACAGTTCCCCAGACATCTGACTGCATTTTCCAGCTAAAGTGGAAAATCACAATCGACAAACTGTTATACATCCAGAACAAACCGAGGAATACATGATCCCAACCAGATACTTGACAAGTACCGCCACGTCCTGGACCATCACAAGGGAAGCGGAAGCCCAAATTCGCTTTATCTGGAATTAAGCGAGAGTTACGGGCAAACAGCACGCCTTTGAGCAGAATTAACACAGTAACGTGAATTGTAAAAGCGTGGATGTGGTGAACCATGAAGTCTGCCGTTCCCAAGGTGATCGGCATCATTGCTACCTTACCACCTACAGCAACAACTCCACCACCAAAAGCATAACTTGCAGGCTCAATTGCATTAGGAGCAGTTGCGCCTGGAGCCAGGGTGTGAAGATTTTGTACCCATTGGGCAAAGACTGGCTGTAGTTGAATTGCCGTATCTGAGAACATATCTTGAGGACGACCTAAAGCTCGCATTGTATCGTTGTGAACGTACAAACCGAAGCTATGGAAGCCTAAGAAAATACATACCCAGTTGAGGTGAGAGATAATCGCGTCGCGGTGACGGATCACTCTATCAAGCAAATTATTAACATTCTTAGCAGGATCGTAATCACGAACCATAAAGATGGCTCCGTGAGCGCCCGCACCAACGATTAAGAAGCCGCCAATCCACATATGGTGGGTAAAGATTGACAACTGTGTCGCATAGTCCGTAGCTATATAAGGATACGGAGGCATTGCGTACATATGTTGGGCAACAATAATTGTTAGTGAACCCAACATGGCTAAGTTAATCGCTAACTGCGCGTGCCAAGAAGTGGTCAGAATTTCATAAAGACCTTTGTGTCCTTCACCAGTGAAAGGACCTTTGTGGTTTTCTAAAATTTGTTTCATGCTGTGTCCGATGCCCCAATTGGTTCGGTACATATGACCAGCAATTAAAAACAGCACGGCGATCGCCAAGTGATGGTGTGCTGTATCTGATAACCACAGTCCTCCCGTTGTGGGGTTCAAACCACCCTTAAAAGTTAGGAAATCAGCATATTGACCCCAGTTCAAGGTAAAGAATGGCTTTAATCCTTGAGCAAAACTGGGATATAACTCTACCATTAAGTCCCGATTCAAGATGAACTCATGCGGAAGCGGAATGTCTTCCGGAGCTACTCCTGAATCTAACAACTTATTGATTGGCAGAGAAACATGAATTTGATGACCTGCCCAACTTAGAGAGCCTAAACCTAGCAATCCACCTAAGTGATGGTTCATCATTGACTCCACATTCTGGAACCATTCCAGTTTGGGAGCGCGTTTATGATAGTGGAACCATCCTGCAAACAGCATCAGGGCTGCCATTACTAGAGCGCCGATCGCTGTGCAGTAAAGCTGGAAGCTATTGGTGAATCCTGATGCTCTCCACAAATAAAAGAATCCAGACGTGATCTGAATTCCGTGGAAGCCCCCGCCCACATCAGCATTTAAAATATCTTGACCGACAATTGGCCAAACTACTTGGGCGCTGGGTTTAATGCTCAGAGGATCGTGTAACCAAGCTTCGTAATTGGAAAAGCGGGCACCGTGAAAATACATCCCGCTCAACCATATAAAGATCACTGCCAAATGACCAAAGTGAGCGCTGAAGATTTTCCGAGAAATATCTTCTAAGTCGCTTGTCTGACTATCGAAATCGTGTACGTTAGCGTGAAGGTTCCAAATCCAAGTTGTGGTTTTTGGACCTCTCGCCAGAGTTCTGTCAAAGTGACCCGGTTTCGCCCACTTCTCAAAAGAAGTTTCAACTGGGTCTTTATCAACTACAACCCTGACTTTTGCCTCTCCTTCTGGAGGACTAACTGTCATGAAGGTTCTCCTCCCTAGACCATGAATTTAAAAATTCCCTATTGGGAATATATTTTCCAACAATGCCAGCAATTGTGCGTTAAGGTCAACGCTTCTCACTGAACCAACAGATGCCCGTCTGTAAATGTCTGTTAACAAGAACACCTTACTTGTTGATGATAGAGCTTACTTCAACTTCTGTTCTGGGCAATTAACAATATTTAAACTTCGCTCAATTGTTGATGTTTTCTGGATTCTAGGCTAAAGTTTTCCAGACAAAAGTCAAGCTTAACGACGATTTATTTAACAAAATGCAACAATAAGTTAAGAATTGACTTTTTGAACCAAAAGTGAATTAGCACTCAGACAATGGCTTCGCTTGAGTAGTGATTATCCTCAATTCAATGAGTCACCCCAGATCAGGAAAAGTGAAAAATCGTCAGACAAGATCCAAGCTAAAATCTAGTCTGAGTAACAATTTCCGGAGTTGAAACTTTCTTGCTTATTTGACAGATAAGTATCCCATTTTAGTCAGACTAACATCATTTACGCTGCGAAAAAAAAGACGAAGATCATAAGTAATCTTTATCAATAATCAGAAAAATCAAAATTTTGCTTGGTGAAGAGAAAAGTTGAGAGAGCGAAGCTGACTTTAACGAAAAGTGGTTTTTCTCGATCAATAGGGTGGGAGGTGACACCGTATTCAGCTATATTGCCTATGGATAGGCTTGCATAGGAGAGGATCGCGTGTTAGCAGTCTACAAAAAAAAGCGAGTTAGAGCAGTATTATCCTGGTTGTTAACAGTAGTTTTAACCTGGGGTTTAATTAGTTGCGGAGATCGAATCGAATCATCAAAGTCTTTGGATACTCAACCAGTATCTTCTGCAACTGAAGAAAAACTTACAGAAGTAGCACCCCCGGAGGTAATTCAACAACTGGAGCGAAAGCTAGATCAATACCGACCACAGGTTAGTATTCTTAGTCCAGGAGTCAATCAAGTTTTACCTGATACTTCAGTAGAAGTGAAACTCCAAGTACGAGATTTACCTGTATTTAAATCCGAACTGGGAATTGGACCACACTTAACGCTCATTTTAGATAACGATATCTATCAGGAAATATATGATGTAAATGAATCTATAGTTTTGGATGATGTAGAACCGGGAACCCATACCTTACAAGTGTTTGCCTCTCGTCCTTGGCATGAAAGCTTTAAAAATGAAGGAGCTTATGCTCAAACTACATTTCATATTCTGACGAAGACAGGAAATAACGTTCCTAACTCTTCTGTACCACTTTTGACTTATAGTCGTCCTTTGGGCAACTACGGCGCTGAACCAATTTTGCTTGATTTTTACTTAACTAATGCGCCACTACATTTGGTAGCGGTGGAAAACCCAGAAGATGAAATTGCTGATTGGCGAATTCGGGTAACAGTCAATGGACAAAGCTTTTTGATGGATACCTGGCAGCCAGTTTATCTGAAAGGTTTCAAACCAGGAAAAAATTGGGTTCAAATCGAGTTTCTTGATGAACAAGGTCAGGTGGTTAATAACGCCACTTTTAACAATACAGTTAAACTGATTAGTTACGAACCGAATGGAGAAGATAGCCTTTCTCGGTTAATTCGCGGAGAAATTCCCACAGCGATCGCTCAAAGTATTGTCGATCCTAATTATCAACCAGAACCAGTTCCATCACTGGACGAAGTACCTGAAGCTGTACCAGAAACTATTGAAGAACCTACATCAGAACCAACTGAGTCGGTAATTCCGCCAGCGAGCGAATCATTACCAGCGCCAATAGTCACACCGGAAACCTCTGCGGAGTCAAAAACTGAACCAGAAGTAATTCCACCCACCTTGGTGACACCGGAAACACCCACACCGCCCACAATTACTGAACCAGAAACCGAACCAACTGAGAAGGTAATTCCACCAGCAAGCGAACCATTACCAGTACCGATAGTCACACCGGAAACCTCTGCGGAGTCAAAAACTGAACCAGAAGTAATTTCACCTACCTTGGTAACACCGGAAACACTCACACAGCCAACAATTACTGAACCAGAAAACGAACCGACTGAGAAAGTAATTCCGCCAGCGAGTGAACCATTACCAGCGCCGATAGTCACACCAGAAACCTTTACTGACTCAAAAACTGAACCAGAAACTGAACCAACCGATGAAGTAATTTCGCCAGCAAGTGAACCATTACCAGCACCGATAGTGACACCGGAAACCTTTACTGACTCAAAAACTGAACCAACTGATGAAGTAATTTCGCCAGCAAGCGAACCATTACCAGTACCGATAGTGACACCGGAAACCTTTACTGACTCAAAAACTGAACCAGAAGTAATTTCACCTACCTTGGTAACACCGGAAACACTCACACAGCCAACAATTACTGAACCAGAAAACGAACCGACTGAGAAAGTAATTCCGCCAGCGAGTGAACCATTACCAGCGCCGATAGTCACACCGGAAACCTTTACTGACTCAAAAACTGAAAAGTCGAAGAAAGGATTCTTGGGTTGGTTACGACAATTATTCCCAAAAACGCCAACTTCTTCGTCACTAGAAAATTTGCAATCTCCTTCTGGTGAAAAGACATTAGCACCGGAAATAGCTCCTGTTTCACCTCAACAAGAGACTGAAGCGATTGAGAAATCTGGGACAAATTCGGCGATTCCTTCAGAAGTTAAGTCTACTACTTCTGAATTGGAGGATGTTGTTCCTACTTCTCTACCAGTAGCGAAACCGGAAACACCTGTTTTACCCAAACAAACTACTGAAGTAAT
>JAWQFW010000002.1:33444-50604 GCA_035968095.1 Oscillatoria sp. PMC 1068.18 | reverse complement strand
TGAGAAATCTGAACAAAATCCGGTCATTACGAAAGAAGTTGAGTCTACTACTTCTGAGTCGGAGGATGTAGTTACGACTCCTGCACCAGTAGCGAAACCAGAAACGCCTGTTTTACCGAAAGAAACTACTGAAGTAATTGAGAAATCTGAACAAAATCCGGTCATTACGAAAGAAGTTGAGTCTACTACTTCTAAGTCGGAGGATGTTGTTCCTACTTCTCTACCAAAAAAAGTAAAAGCGAAAATTCTGACTGTCGAGCTTGAGGAAACTAAAAAATCTCTGCAAGAATCACCTCAGTCAGGTAATTCTCAACTTCTTCCTGGGGAGCCATATACTTTACCAGAGATAATTGAAGATGCTCCTCTGAACGAACCTGTGGAGCCATTAGACGAAATTGCTCCGCTCCCAGAACTTCCAGTGAAGTAGGTAAAATCAGAAGATGCTTTGGTGCGATCGCCTGAAGCATAAATCTCTCATCGACGCAGTTGAGCTTTTTTGTTCAACTGCGTACTCTGTTAAAAATTTCTAAATGACATTTTTTGTTTCATCAGATAGAAGCAACCAAGTTTACAGTTTCGCTATTTTGGTCAGATAATCTGAAAAATCCAGATCCTAAATTTACTTTTATCTTCTCAAAAAAAAATTTCTATGACCATGACTCGCGTTAGAGCGCCTGAATTTCCGAGCGACGCAACCTGGCTAAATACCAACCGACCTCTTAATCTTAAAGATTTGCGTGGGCGCGTTATTTTACTTGACTTTTGGACTTATTGTTGCATTAATTGTCTCCACGTACTGCCAGACCTGAAATATTTAGAGCAAAAATACCCAAATAATTTGACAGTTATCGGCGTTCATTCAGCAAAATTCGATAATGAAAAAGAAGCTGAAAACGTGCGTCAGGCGATACTACGCTACGATATCGAGCATCCGGTAATCCTGGATAATAATTTAGAGATTTGGGGACAGTATGCAGTGCGCGCTTGGCCGACTTTAATGCTGATCGATCCACAAGGATATGTTAGTGGTTATTTATCTGGGGAAGGTAAACGCGAAGTTTTAGATCGAGCGATCGCAGAAATGATTCGGGAAATGCAAGCTAAGGATAAAGCCAATTTATCACAATTGAGTTTAGCTCTAGAAAAACACCAACATCCTTTAAGCACTCCTTTGGCTTTTCCGGGTAAAGTTTTAGCTGATGAGCAAAACGAAATTCTCTTTATTGCTGATACAAGTCATCATCGGGTTGTCGTGAGTAATTTTGATGGTGAGGTACTGCAAGTATTTGGTAGTGGTAAATCGGGTTTAAAAGATGGTTCTGCTGAGGAAGCTGAGTTTTTTGCTCCTCAAGGTATGGCTTGGGATCGCGAAAAAGCTTATCTTTATGTAGCGGATACAGAAAATCATGCCCTCCGTTGTCTAGATTTTAATTTGAAACAAGTTAAAACTATTGCTGGGATTGGAGAACAAAGCGATGATCTTCACCCGCAACAAGGAGAAGCTTTAGCAATTGCTTTGAATTCTCCTTGGGATTTGTCAAAAATCGGCGACAAGCTTTATATTGCAATGGCTGGTTCCCATCAAATTTGGTCAATGAATTTGAACGATAGGACAGTGGAAACTTATGCTGGAATTGGTCGAGAGGCTTGTTTTAATGGCATTTTAACCGAAGCCGCTTTTGCTCAACCGAGTGGAATTACTACTGACGGGAAAGAACTTTTTGTCGCTGATAGTGAAGCGAGTTCGATTCGTGGTGTGGGTTTATTGGAATCGGCGATCGCTACTAACCTCACTAACACTACCTCACCCCTTGTCCGTACTCTGTGCGGTAGTGGTGAACTTTTCGGTTTTGGCGATCGAGATGAAGAAGGTTCCGAGGCTCGTCTCCAACATTGTTTAGCGGTGGAATATGCTCATAATTATCTTTGGGTAGCCGACACTTACAACCACAAAATTAAGCGAGTTGACCCAAAAACTGGTCAATGTCAAACTGTTCTAGGAAATGGTACTTCGGGAAACAAAGACGGTTGTGGGAGTGCGGCTCAATTTTCCGAACCATCTGGCTTAAGCGCGACTAGCTCTCATCTTTATATCGCGGATACCAACAATCATCAAATTCGAGTCGTCGAATTGGCTACTTTGTGCGTCAAAACTTTATCCCTGACTGGATTGTGCGCTCCGAATCTTTGTCTACCTCGTTAAATTTTTTGCTGATTTGCTGACCAAGATCAAGCATTAGTCAGAATTTGTAACACTCTGGACAAGTCATTTAGTTCACCGACGATTTTTCGTACAGGTTCAGGAAAAACTCGGACTAAAGTCGGAGTAGCAGAAACTTGATTAATTTCAGCTTGTTCTGGGTGTTTAAAAATGTCAATCACTGTTAGCGTGTAAGGATAACCCAATCCTTGTTCCAAAACATGGTGTAAACTTTCGAGAGTTCTTTGAGTCGGGGCATTTTGACCAGAGACGAATAATCTGAGTACATACCCAGAAAATTTAGGGTTTTGGGTTTGGCTTAACTGTAAGCTTTCAGTTAAAGAAACTTGGTTACTCTCATCTAAGCGTACAATCAAGTCTTGTGATTCCCAAAGTTGAGGAAATTGCTCTTTATAGGTTTCCAAAACCATTGGACTACAGCTTACATCTTGCCAAGGTGCGACTTGCCAAACTAACTTTTCTGTAGCAAAGACAGCATTCAGTAGGGTTTGATAACGTTGTACTGGCGGATAAATTTCTGCGAGGATTTTTACTTGTTGAGTTTCCGCATCGAACCAGCGATCTACTGTAGCGGTGTATCCCGGAACGAGAAAATGCGGCGGTTCTGGCAAACCAAGCAAATTTTGTAACTCCACACACAAGTTTAAGTGCCAACGACCTTGTTTACTAGGGTCAATACAATAAACTAAATCTCCTCCAGGAGTGAATAAGGCAATGCCTTTAAATAAATGCTGGGAAGAATTTGGTAATTGAATCAAAGTGAAAAGCTGAAATTTAAATAGTTACTGAACTTTTGGTGTAAACTGACGGCTTGGTTGCCGCCAGTTTACACCTGTTGATTTTGAGTTGGTTTTTTTTGGAACTGTTAATGACCCCACGAGGAAAAGTTAATGCTTAGACTCTACCGCGTAGCATCTGAGACATTTCGTTTGGTGCAGGGGATTTTTCTAAAGCAGTTTCTTCTGTAATCCTTCCTTCTTGATAAAGGTTAAACAAGGATTGATTGGTAGTAACCATCCCGTCGAATTCACCGTCTAGCATTAATGCTTCCATTTCTTCGACGTTATCTTTACGAATGTATTCCTTCATGGTTTCGGTGTTCACCAAAATGTCGTGGTAAGCAGCCCGTTTCCCATCGGTGGTACGACATAAACCTTGAGAAATTACGGCTACCAGAGATTCGGCGATCGCCACACGCATTGAGAGTTGTTCTTCGGCTGTGTACAGGTTGAGAATCCGCTCAATGGTCTTAATCGCGCTGTTGGTGTGTAAGGTTCCCATTACTAAGTGACCAGTTTGAGCAGCTTTTAAGGCGGTGTTCACGGTTTCTTTGTCCCGCATTTCCCCAACGAGGATAATGTCGGGGTCTTCCCGTAAGGCTGCTTTGAGAGCATTATCGAATTTTAAGGTGTTTGCACCTACTTCTCTTTGTTTGATCAAAGACCTGCGGCTTTGATGCACAAATTCGATCGGATCTTCAATCGTGATGATATGCTTCGGGTGGGTTTTGTTGATATAGTCCACCATCGCTGCCATTGTGGTTGATTTACCCGAACCAGTCGGACCTGTTACTAAGACTAAACCTTTATGAGCGTCGGAAATACTTCTGAAAACTTCTGGAAGCCTCAGTTGCTCCATTGTTAAGATTTTTAGGGGAATTAAGCGCAATACCATCGCCGGACCTGTCATCGTATCAAAGACGTTAATCCGGACGCGAGCAAATTCATACTGAGTTGCGCCGTCAAATTCGAGAGTGTCTTGAAATTTCCGCACTTGTTCGTCACTCATGACTTCGTGCAGCCAACTCATAAAACTGGGTTGGTCGGTTTTGGGTAAATCTTCTTTAACAATCATTTCACCGCGCTCGCGAAATCGAGGTGTTTCCCCTACTCCTAAGTGAACATCGGAACATCCTTCTTCATGAGCTTGGCGAATAATTTGATCTAAAGTTGGTTGACCTGGCGATCGCTGTGGTCCTTTAGCTACTGGCGCTGCTGCTACTTGACCACTCCTTGGAGGCGGTGCGACACCTGGTCGTCCCATCGGTGGTGCTGGTGGTGCTTTTGCCGCCATTGCTCTAGTTACTTGAGTTGATGCTGCTGAAGCTGCTCGCCCATTTTGAGCTTTTCCCGTAACCAACTCTGTTTGTGTTGATGCTTCTGATGCCGCTTTTCCTACCATTGATGGCGGTGGTGGTGCTGGCGGTACACGGGGAGGTGGTGGGGGCGGAGAGATGCGCTGACGCTGTTCTGGCATATTCAAATTACCACGCTATTTATTCTACAAAGTAAATTTACTGACTATTGTATATAGTCTTCCCAAATCTGGCGTTTGGATATCATTACTGTTTTTCGAGCGATCGCTGATTAGTGTTAATTTTTAATCTTGAAAAAGAGTTCATTCTGAACAGTTAATTGAATTTTTTAACTTTGCCAATTCAATTATGAGAAAAATGCTGTTTTTTGTAAATAACTGTAAAGGACATTTTAGTAATCTTGAACTAAGAGAAGGAGACTTTTGAGTAAAGGCGATCGCCGTTTTTTCCTTGACAGATAAAAGTTTTTCGTTACCAAAGACTTAATACCTACTCAAACTCGAATTAAGCCCTTCTTCTATCTCAAGTAAGATTTTTTCTTTTCTAACTACAAACCGATTAGCTTCTACTTTACAATTCGATACGCACAAATTCTGGGCTTTGACTGTAAATTTTTTTTAAGAACTGCTCATCTTCATGAATATTTTACTTATACTGAACTTCACGTACTAAATTTTTACAGTTTAGCTCTTTCAAGCAAGACTAAGTAAAAGAAAATTGTTTAATTTACTCATGTGGAAAATAGGAGGACAAAGATATGGAGATGGTACAAAAACAGGATTTAGCAAAAACCTATTCTTTAACAGTTGTTAAAAGCTTTTTAGTTTGGAGTTTCACTCTAGGAGTTTGCTTACTCGTTGTTGGCTTTCCTTTAGTATTCTTAATGGCGACAGTAGGTGTACTCTCAGCAATTATTTTGCAATCAGTATTACCAGCTAGTGCCGTCTTATTAGTAGCAAGTAGTATAATCGGCATTAATTTACTCTTAGTAATTGTTGGTGCAGCCGTGCTAACTCTCAAAGGAGTTCATCCTCAAGAAGTCAGTTGGTTGCACTGGCTGCACGGAAATGGAAAAATTATTAATAATCCAATTTATGCAGCTTGTCCTTTGACTTGTGGAGTGATCAAGTAAAATCAACCACTTTTCGTGAATTGATTTTTCTCGTCTGACATAAATCAGTGCAACCCGGTACAAACCGGGTTTTTTCCTGTTTTGATGGGGAAAAAAGAGAAAATAGGGTTGCTAAGTACCAAAATTTTTCTACGATTGGAAAGGTTTAACTTGAATCAAAAAGTAATGACAGCATCAACTAACCCTATTTGTATTACTCTGGGAACTCGTCCCGAAGCAATTAAGCTTGCTCCAGTGATTCAACAATTTCGTAACTCAGATCTATTTCCGACTTATGTAGTCTTAACCGGACAACATCGAGAAATGGTCGCTCAAGTTATGGAATTATTCCAGTTAAATGCGGAGAGAGACTTAAAAATTATGCGCTATCAGCAAACACTAACCGATATTACCTATCGCAGTTTGCAGGGACTTGAAGCTGTTTTTAAAGAAATTCAACCGCAAATAGTTTTAGTTCAAGGAGACACAACCACTGCTTTTGCAGCGACCTTAGCAGCTTTTTATCAAAAAATTCCCGTCGGTCATGTAGAAGCAGGATTAAGAACAGATAATTTATTTAATCCTTACCCAGAAGAAGCGAACCGTCGCTTAATTTCTCAACTCGCGCAACTAAATTTTGCACCAACTTCCTTAGCGGTGGAAAACTTACAAAAATCAGGAGTTACTGGAGAAATTCATCAAACGGGAAATACAGTGATTGACGCTTTATTAACAGTGGCGAAAAAGCAGCCGGAATGTCAAGTTGCTGATTTAGATTGGGAAAAATATCGCGTCATCTTAGCAACCGTTCATCGACGAGAAAATTGGGGTCAACCGTTAAAAGATATTTTGCAAGGATTTAAGCTAATTTTAGCGAAATTTCCAGATACAGCTTTGTTATTACCCATGCACCGCAATCCCACGGTTAGAGAACCAATTAAAGCTTTTTTAGCCCAACATCCCAGAGTATTTTTAACTGAACCTCTTGATTATGCTGAATTAGTGGGCGCAATTCAACGTTGTTATTTGCTTTTAACTGATTCTGGTGGATTACAAGAAGAAGCACCAAGTTTAGGTAAACCTGTGTTAGTTTTGCGCGAAACTACCGAAAGACCTGAAGCGATCGCCGCCGGGACTGCTAAACTAATTGGTACTGATTCTGAGAAAATTTTCGCCAGCGCTAGCGAATTACTTAGCAATGCTAACGCTTATCAAAAAATGGCGACCGCAATTAATCCTTTTGGGGATGGTCACGCGGCTGAAAGAATTTTACAAATAGTTAAGCAGTTTTTAACGAGTTAAAATCACTGGTGAGGTTCGTTCGCGGCGCTGTCACCCTTGCCAAAAGTGACACAAAATTAGAAAATCGACCCAACCCGAATTGTGAATTTAAACAGCTTAAATTCCCGTGTCAAAATATCTCTAACTTCAGAAAGATGAAAGCGATCGCCATGACCACTCCGGGCAATCCTGATGTCCTCCAACTTCAGGAAATGCCCACACCTCAAATCCAAAAACCAACCGAAATCCTCGTCAAACTCAAAGCCGCAGGAATTAATCCCATCGACACCAAAATTAGGAGTAGAGGGACTTTTTACCCCGAACAAATGCCTGCTATCCTCGGTTGTGATGGTGCAGGAATTGTTGAGGAAGTAGGTTCACAAGTCACTAATTTTGCTCCCGGTGACGAAGTATATTTTTGTCAAGGAGGCTTAGGTAAATTATCTACTGGTAATTACGCCGAATACACTGTTGTTGACGAAAAATTTGTCGCCCGTAAACCAAGTAATCTTTCTTGGGCGGAAGCGGCGGCTGCACCCCTAGTTTTGATTACTGCTTGGGAATCGCTTTACGATCGCGGGCGTTTAGAAGCAGGGCGCAAAGTATTAATTCATGCGGGGGCTGGTGGAGTCGGTCATGTCGCGATCCAATTAGCTAAACTACAAGGAGCCACTGTCTGTACGACTGTGGGTAATCAAGAAAAAGCTGATTTTGTCCGTAGTTTAGGCGCAGATTATCCGATTTTCTACAAAGAAATCGATTTTGTTGAAGCGGCTTTAGACTGGACAGAAGGAGAAGGAGTTGAACTTGCTTTTGATACCGTCGGTGGCGAAACTTTTGTCCAGACTTTCGGTGCAGTACAACTTTACGGCGATTTAGTTACTTTATTACAACCGAGTGCCGAAACAAATTGGCAAGAAGCGCGATCGCGTAATTTACGCCTTAGTCTCGAATTGATGTTAACTCCTCAGTTAACCGATAACATTGAAGCCCAACAAGAACAAGCAAAAATTCTCCAGCAATCTAGTCGAATGTTCGAGCAACAAAGACTGCAAATTCACGTCACGAAAACTTTTCCTTTACAAGAGGCGGCTGCCGCCCACAAGTTACTTGAATCTGGTTCGACAATGGGAAAAATTGTCTTAATTATTGACTAAATTCTCCGGATAATCAACTTCATCTGGTTGCTTTTCTATGTTGCGCCAAAACTCTAAACCTTCTGCTTGTCGCGATCGCGTCGGTTTGTGTACTAGGCTATAATTTAGGACTAAACTCTGGTTAAGTTATGCCAGCTAAAGATTTATTTCACAACACTGTAAAGACAGCCCTTGAGAAAGATGGATGGACGATCGTTGACGAGAATCTATTTATTAAAATTGATAAAATTGAATTTTATATAGACTTAGTAGCCGATAGAATTTTAACAGCAGAGAAAGCCGATAAAAAGATAGCTGTAGAGGTAAAATCTTTTATCGGAGTATCTCTAGTAAGTGAGTTTCATACAGCCCTTGGTCAGTTCCTAAATTATCGCTCTGCTTTAAGAAAACAGCAACCGGAGCGGATTTTATACTTGGCAGTGCCTTTTGATATTTACGATGATTTTTTTGCCAGTAGTTTTATTCAGGAAGTTATCGCAGAACATCAACTAAAACTGCTAATTTTTGAGCCAAACACAGAGGAGGTTGTTTTATGGATAAACTGAACTACAGCGAATTGGTACAGAAAATCCTCAGAAATCATCTAGGGAATGATTCAAATTGTAATACAGAAGTGCAATTGATATTTGATCCGGAGCGCGATCGCTATCAATTATTGCATATCGGTTGGCAAGATTTGCACCGAGTATTTGGTTCCATTATTTATATCGAAATTAAAAATAACAAAATCTGGATCGAACGTGATGGCACTGAAATCGGAGTGGCTAATGAATTAGTTGAAGCTGGAGTACCTAAAGAAGATATAGTTTTAGCTTTTCACGCTCCTTATAAACGCAAATATACCGAGTTTGCTGTTGGTTAGACTAGGGGCTTGGTAGATAGCAAAAGAGTGGATAAAAAAAAGGCGATCGCGCTAATAGTCCTTAAACGATATCACACCAATCCCCACTAAAAGAAAGATAGTGGCGTTAATTAAAAAATCAATCATCAGACTCCACCGCTACTTTCTTTTAGTTTGCCCCAAATCAACTCAAGACTTTAACCAGTAATGCCAATTTCTTTTTTTTAGCAGAAATTAATACCAGAAAGTTATTCTTTTGTCAAGAAAATCAAGGATTTAAACTTTAGCTTCCAGAGACTTAAGATACTCAGTATTCACACCCGACTCACGGACTAAAGCAATTTTCCCAGTACGAGCAATTTCGCGAATCCCGAACTTATTGAGCATTTGAATAATCGCCACCATTTTACCAGGATCGCCAACCACTTCAATCGTCAAAGTATCTTCAGAAATATCAACCACACGAGCGCGAAAAACGTGAACCAACTCAATAACTTCTGCACGATTAGAAGCAGTAGCATTCACCTTAATCAACATCAACTCACGCTCAACACAAGGAATAGTCGTAACATCCTGTACCTTGAGAACATTAATTAACTTGTAAAGTTGTTTAATCAACTGTTCGATCGTGCGATCGTCTCCATTTACAACCATCGTAATCCGAGAGATCTCCATTTGTTCAGCCGAACCAACAGCCAAACTTTCAATATTAAAGCCACGACGCGCAAACAACCCAGCAATTCGAGTCAAAACGCCAGCTTCATCTTCAACTAAAACAGAAATAGTGTGTTTCATGAGATAAATTAGGAAAACTTATAAAAGGACAAACTATTTGCAGATGTAACCTACTATGATATCGCTAGCGATCGCGATCGCCAAATTGTTTGAAGTAGATCTCAACATTTATCAAAAAAAGCCGAAAATCTCCTTCGCGATATAGATATTTTCCCAGTTTCACCCCCCATAATAGAAAAGTCCACTCCAAAAAATAGGATAAACACAGTTATGGGTTGGTTAAAAAGAATTTTCAACTTAGTCAAACCAGGAAGTAAAGAAGCCAAAGAAGCAGGTTCAAGCGCGACAGTCGTCCAAAATGCCTCAGTCAGCCCCAAACCCCAGAAAGACGATATTGATCCCGAACGAGTCGGATTAAGCGGCGAATATGACCAAAGCGGGCTAGCAAAACGAGTAGTTTTAGCTTTTGACGAAGATCCCGACTTAGAGGACGAAGAAAGACTCTGGGTAGCTCAAACTGGTGCAACTGTAGTCTTAAAAGGCGAAGTATCTGACCAAGCAACTCTTGACAAAATGGTTTCTACAGCCAAAGGTGTAAACGGTTGTCAAGCTGTGGATACATCCCAAGTGCAAGTAGGTTAGAAATCAGGAGTCGTAGTTACCACCGAATTAGGTTCAGTTTTCCCCGTTACCGGAAACTGAGCCGCCAACCAAGCCAGTAAAATCTGATTAAACTGTTCGGGACATTCATCATGAGGACAGTGACCGACATTATCCAACTCCACCAACTGAACTTGAGAATTAAGTGCGGCAAACTGATGAGCCAAATGAGAGGGAACCATCCGGTCTTGACGACCCCAGATTAAGAGTACCGGAATCGAAAGGTCAGGCAATAAAGACTTGACAGCCGGGGCAAAATTCGGGTTACTAATTCCTTGAAACAAAGCCGCAAAAGTTCTTGAAGCACCTTTATCTGCTGCCGGAGTCGCTAAAATTTCCACTAACTCCGGATCGATCGCCGTAGAATTAGCATAAGCCAGACCCACCCAACGACGAATAAGCCCACGGTTCCGCAGCAACCGAAACAAAAGTTTTAGCACTGGTGGCGAAGCAACTGTCCTCTCAATCCCCATCACTAAAGGCTGTAAAGGCTGAGGAATCGTCTCTTGGCGAAGAGTAACATCCGGCAGACTCAGTAAAGCCACGCCTTGAACCATTTCCGGATAAGTAGCTGCCGCAGCTAAACAAATCAACGAACCAATCGAATTACCCACCAACACCACAGGTTGTTGAATAAAAGTTCGCCAAAAATCATAAACTTGTTCGAGCCAAAGTTGGCTATTATACTCAACGGGAGCTTTTTGCGATGCCCCAAAACCTAACAAATCTAGAGCATAAACCGTATGTGTCCGACTTAAGTCAGGAAAATTATGTCGCCAGTGTTCAATCGAAGCACCAAAACCATGTAAAAGAATCAACGGCGTACTTGACTGCTGCCGATCTAAATCTGGTCGCAGATAAGTATAGCGAGTTTGCCAACCTCGCCAAACCCAATCTCGCTGAGAACCAATACGTTGCTGCCAATGTCCAAACCCAGTCACAGAAAGCCTCTAACTAAAAAAGTTCTAACTACCTTTATTTTATCGAAATCGCCAATTTAGTCCCTGAGCAAAAGCTATCTCAGCCAATCAACCAGTTCCATCTGAGCTTACTAACCTCAACACCAAGGAAAAAGTTTGCTAAACTACATCAATCTTGTTGAAATCGAAAGTTAAGTTAACAATATGTACAGAAATTTGTCAGACTAAGTAAAATGACAAATAAACACAGTTTTATTTTCAATTAGTTTACCAGTCACCGCGAAATATAAGCCTGTGAGAGATAGAAAACGCTATCGGGATTTACCCCAAATTAATGACAGAATCCGTTTTCCCAAAGTTCGGGTTATCGATACTGATGGCTCGCAAATTGGGATTATTTCTCCTGAAGAGGGAGTGCGCCTTGCTGAAGAAAAAGAGCTAGATCTCGTCTTAGTCAGCGAAACTGCCGATCCTCCGGTTTGCAAAATCATGGATTATGGCAAATACAAGTACGAAAAGGAGAAAAAAGAACGAGAAGCGAAGAAAAAGCAGCACAACGCTGATGTGAAAGAAGTGAAGATGCGTTACAAAATTGAAGACCATGACTACAACGTCCGTGTCTCCCAAGCCGAACGCTTTCTTAAGTCTGGCGACAAGGTGAAAGCGACGATTACTTTCCGAGGTCGAGAAATTCAACACACTGATTTGGCGGAAGAATTGCTTCAACGCATGGCTACTGACTTAGAAGAGCTAGCCGAAGTGCAGCAAGCTCCGAAAAGAGAAGGTCGTAACATGATGATGCTGCTTTCTCCAAAAAAATGATCCTGCGTCAGTAGTCGCTTGGCGAAGCACTTGTGCCACAATCTCTTTGTAGGAGCTTTGTAGAGACAAACGAAGGTGTGTCAATACGGCGGCACAGGTGCTTTGTTCTGATTTAGGTCAGTTGGCTCTGCTTTTCTACTGACAACTGATGACTGACAACTGACAATTGACAAAAAAATGAAACTGCAAACACGCGGAAGAACTAGGGGTGGCTGGGGACAGCGACTGCTACGATGGGTGAATCTCCGACCAGAGGAAGGCGAGAGAACATTTCTCATGTTCGCTTTTTATACTGCGACTTCAGTGGGGTTGCTGTGGCTAGAACAAACTGCGGTAGCTTTGTTTTTGGCTCCGTATCCAGAGGGATTTGGGACAAAATGGTTGCCGATCATTTATATTACCAGTGCCTTGATGGGGTCGGGGCTAGGATTTTTGTATTCTTGGCTGCAAAGTTTTTTGCCAATGCAAACCGTCTTAGTGGCGATCGCGGTTTTTATGGCATTGCCTCTCAGTTTATTTCGCTTTGGCTTATCAATTCAATACGGGATCATCTCTCTAGTTACCGTCTTTGTTTTGCGGCTGTGGATGGATGCTACTGATGTTCTTAATGACCTGAATTCACAAGTTGCCGCTAATCAACTGTTTAATATTCGCGAAATTAAACGCACTTATCCGCTAATTTCTAGTGGTTTATTAATTGCCGATGTAATTTCTGGTTTTTCTTTACCTTTGTTATTACTAACAATTGGTTTAAAAAATGTTTTAATTGCGGCTTCGGTGATGATTGTTATCGGCGCTAGCACACTTTTTTATCTGACAAAACGCTATAAACACGCTTTT
Organism: Oscillatoria sp. PMC 1068.18; assembly: GCA_035968095.1. Classification (GTDB taxonomy): domain Bacteria; phylum Cyanobacteriota; class Cyanobacteriia; order Cyanobacteriales; family SIO1D9; genus IIICB1. The sequence goes on along the minus strand of JAWQFW010000002.1, from coordinate 37,921 downwards.
CCTGATTCTCCGGTAAGAGAGTTAGAAGATTTACAGGAAAGTAAGGGAACTCGTAACACTTCTAGTCCTTTAAAAAAATATATTATTCCTCTGTTTGCTTTCTTTGTTTTAGGAGAAATTTTATTTCTTTTAGTCGAATTTGAATATTTTGGTCAGCTAGAAATGGCTTTGGATACCTCGGAAATCGCGAGTTTTCTCGGTTTGTTTTCGGGTATTTTGGGACTGTGTGAACTAGCAACTCAATTATTTGTTTCTAGTCGAGCAGTTGAGCGGCTGGGTGTATTTATTGCGGCAATGTTTTTGCCTGTTTCATTATCTATTTTAGGCTTAGTTACCTTAATTTTTGATACTAGATTTGGTACTTTTACTTTCCAAGATGCAGAAATTCTGTTTATTGGGGTAATTATTCTGAAATTCATTGATGAGTTATTACGCTATACCTTAATTGCCGGAATTGAACCTGCTTTATTTCAGCCGATTCCCGAACAAAATCGTGGTTCAATTCAAGCCTTTGTCCAGGGAGTTGCTGAACCTTTGGCGGCGGGATTAACAGGTTTGGGTATTTTGGCGACAATTGCCTTAGTTCATTGGGTTTTTCCGGATAAATCAGCCGAGACTCAACGACAAATTCAAAGTGGTGCGTTTATTTCGGCAATTGTGGTTTTTTCTTCGATTTGGGCGGTTAGTGCTTGGTTACTCCGTTCGAGTTATTTAAGCTTATTGGTACAAAGTGCTGCCCAAGGTCGTTTGAAGGCTTTAAATGTGGATTTGAAGGCTTTTAAACGAGCAGTTTTAGAAGCATTAGAAGAACGAGAAGCGGAAGCAGATAAACGCTCTTGTATTCAGTTATTAGAACAAATAGATCCGGCAGGTGCAGGGGAAGTTTTGGCTCCTTTGTTGGTGAGTTTTTCTCCAGGATTACAACGACAAAGTTTGAAGGCAATGTTGAAGTATCCGAACCAAACTTATTTCCCTTATGTCCAGAGATTGATTGCGAGTAAACCGAATTTAGAAGTATTAGCGTTAGCTTTGCGTTATGTTTGGTTATCCCAACCGGAGTTAGAAACGCGCAATTTGAAGCCTTATTTAAGCGATCGCGTTGATGCGATGTTACGAGGAACGGCGGCGGGTTTAATGTTGGCTAGAGGTAGCCGTAGCGAACAAGCAGAAGCGACGAAAGTTCTCGAAAAAATGCTGAAATCAAAACGCGAACGAGAACGGGCGATCGCTACAGGAGCTTTACAAGAAAAAGATCAATCGGAAGAATTGGGTCAGTTGGCGAATTATCCGGAAAACAGTAGCGATCGCTATCCGAGTTCGGCGATCGCCAATTTGGTTCGGAATTATATCCCGAAATTATTACAAGATGATTCAGCGCGAGTCCGTTGCGCTTTACTCGAAGTTATTGCTGCTAAACGTTTAGAAGAATATTACCCTTCTTTAATTAAAGGACTTTACTACAAAACTACTCGCGAAGCAGCCAAAAGCGCTTTGCAGGAATTAGGTAACGAAGGATTACCGCTTCTAATCGAATTATTACAAGATCCCCGTGCAGAGAATTTCGCTAGTTTACAAGCCGGAAAAACGATCGCCGCGATTAATACTCCTGAAGCGAAAGAAGCACTCGTTCAACAATTATTAACTAGCTGGGGAACCACGCGGCGCAATCTCTTGCGGATTATTCTCAAAATGCCCGAAGATGCGGGTATTGAAGCCGTGAACGAGCAAATTGGACGTAGTGGTGTCGAAACGATGTTTGACCAAGAACTGCTCTTGCTCGGTCAAATTTTGGCAGCGATGTTGGATTTGAATTTAGAACAATTTTCTAGCATTGAAGTTGAGTTGCTCCGAAGCGCCTTGTCAGGTATGCAAGCTGATATTTTCGAGCGTTGTTTCTTACTGATGAAGCTACTCTATCCGTTTGGGGCTATTCAAGCCGCAATTTTTAATTTAAACTCAGATTCACAGGCAAATATCGCTTTGGGTTTGGAAATATTAGATAATACTCTCGACATCCCCCAAAAACGGTTGTTTCTGGAGGTTCTCGACCGAGCGAAAACAAGCGACAAACTGGTAGCATTATCACAAATAGTTCCCTATCAGCCGATGTCAGCCAGCGATCGCTTGCGTCGGTTGTTGGAGTTTCGTCATTTTATTTCTGATTGGTGCTTGGCTTGTTGTTTTTATCTGGCGCGTCAGGCACACTGGAGTTTGACTAGGGAAGCTACTTTAGCTTGTTTGCGTCATCCGACGGGTTTTGTTCGAGAAGCAGTTTTGGCTTATTTGCGAGAAGCTAGTCCCCGCACTTGTTTGGAGTTGCTGGCTGTGTTAAAAAACGATCCCGATCCTTTGGTTAGCGCTCAAGTTGAACGCTTACAAACTGAGTTAGAGTCTGAGCTTCCCCATACAATTTAAAGTGTCCGAGTTTTTGTCTGGTGACGAGTAACGACCGAGAAATAAATTAAAATGTTAAGTAGCTTTGAGCGCTTATTATTTATCAGGCGTGTCTCCATTTTTCAGGAGTTACGAGATGAATTTTTAGTCCAACTCGCTTCCGCAATGGACGAGGTGGCGTTTCCTTTAAATCATACAATTTTTGAGGAAGGCGAAGAAGGGCGATCGCTGTATATCGTCGTTTCTGGACGAGTGAAGGTTCATTTGGGCGATCGCGAATTAGCACAATTAGAGAAAGGAACTTTTTTTGGCGAAATGTCTCTGTTTGACGCACAACCTCGCTCCGCATCTGTGACTACCCTTGACAAATGTGACTGTTTGACCCTTAATCAGTTACAGTTACAGGACGCGATCGAAGAAACACCCGAAATCGCTGTTAATATTACTCGCGCTCTTTCGCGCCGAATTCGGGAATTAAATAGTAAGATTAATGCTTACGAAGCGCAACTGCAAGCTGGTAATTATAGTAAGGCTTAAACCACTTTGAGTTGCGTTTTTGCTTTTCAGTTTTTCTGGGAAAATTTGGTTAATATGAAATCAAAAGAAAAGGTGATCTATTTTATGTAGAGACGTTGTATACAACGTCTCTATAAGATGATAATTTGTAGTAAATGTTAGCTAGGCACGAGATACCTTTTCTTTCCACAACTTTAGCAGAAAATACGCGATCGCCGCCGCGATTCCAATTCCACAGGCACTTGGCGATTGTGCTAAAGTTAACAAAATTACCACACCGTTTAGGACTTGACCAAGTTCGTTTACAGTATTCATCCCAACCATCCTCAACTTTGATATTCTCATCAAATCACAGCGTTAGTTGAAAACAGGGTTGAGGAAAAGTTGACTTACCGTTGACTTAAAGCTTATTTTGGAGAAAAGTAGGGGTAATTTCTCCGTAGTTGTTTTTCTCTGGCTAGAGTAAGGGGCGAAATGGCGCGATCGCTAAAAGTATCTCTAGAATACATCCAAACCATCAAACTAGCCGTCAAACGTAATAACTATCCTACTCAGCAAGCATTAGCTGACGACATCGGCTTGTCTCTATCTACCGTCAAAAGCTTCCTCAACGGTAAACCAGTCGATTATTTGAATTTTACTGAATTATCTGAAAAATTAGGACTAGATTGGCAGGAAATTGCTTGTTTAGAAACAGAAACTTCTCAACCTCCAGACAACCACAACCCACCCATCGAAGACAATTCACCCTTCATTACTGGCGCACCAATTATCGATCCTAAACGCTTTTTTGGACGCGAAAAAGAATTAAAACGACTCTTTAACCTCCTCAAACGTCACCCCTTGCAAAACGCAGCAATTATCGGGAAACGGCGCATGGGAAAAACATCTTTGCTGCATTACTTACAAAATATTACCACCACAGCGCCCGAAAAACTACGTCCCGAACAAAAATCTGCATGGCTACCCAATCCAGAAAATTATCGCTGGGTTTATGTAGATTTTCAAGACCCACGCAAACAATGTCGAAAAGGCTTACTTAGTTATATTTTAACATCATTAGGATTCAAAATACCCGAACGACTCGAAATAGATTTCTTTGTCGAAACAATGAGTAATAACTTGCACTTTCCCACAGTTATTTTACTCGATGAAATCGGCGTAGGTTTGCAACGCTGTCCCGAATTAGACGATGAATTTTGGGAGAGTTTGCGTTCATTATGCACTAACTATAGTAATGGCAATTTAGCATTTATTTTAGCAACTCAAGAATCACCCCTCGACTTAGCTCAAAACACCGGACATACTTCACCATTTTTCAATATTTTCGGCTATACTGCCACTATTAGCGCATTTACAGAAGCCGAAGCCCGCGAATTAATTGCTAGTTCACCAATTACTTTTCCCGAAGCAGATATAGAGTGGATTTTGCAGGAAAGTAAATGCGTACCTTTACTCGTACAAATACTGTGTCGAGAACGTTTATTTAGTTTAGAAGAACCCGAATTTGCCGACAATTGGCGCGAAGAAGGATTAATTCAAATCGAGCAATTTCGCTTCTTATTAG
>JAWQFW010000002.1:0-33344 GCA_035968095.1 Oscillatoria sp. PMC 1068.18 | reverse complement strand
AGCCCGCGAAGGCGGGCTTTGCTAGTGTAGCCGCGACTTTAGTCGTTCGGCTTTCTGACTGACAATTGGCGCGAAGAAGGATTAATTCAAATCGAGCAATTTCGCTTCTTATTAGCTTAATTTAACTTAATTCTTATAGCCCGCGAAGGCGGGCTTTGCTAGTGTAGCCGCGACTTTAGTCGTTCGGCTTTCAAAATTTTTGTGTAGGATAAACTCTATATAATTCTATCAGCCCTCACCCTAGAAGGGTGGGGCTACAAGAACAAAGCCCGCCTTCGCGGGCTAATAGAAACAAAATCTAAATCAAAATCCCAAACTGTCATTGTGACCCATTTTAGCTTGTCATTCTGAGCGAAGGGAAGAATCTCTGTAGAAGTCAAAACCTAGTCTAGAGATGCTTCGTTTCGCTAACGCTCCACTCAGCATGACATACTCCAACTGTCATTCTGAGCAATTTCAAGATAATAAATTATATTAGACTTGTAACCTTACCCAAAACCACCACATGAAAGCTCATCGCATCGAAACAACCATAACCGAAAATGGCACTTTGCATCTAAAAAACTTACCATTTAAAAGCGGCGAAACAGTAGAAATAATTGTCTTAGAACGTAATTCTCAACCTCCAAACTCAAACCCTTATCCCCTACGCGGTAAAGTTATTCGTTACGAAGATCCTTTTGAACCTGCGACCTCTTTAGAAGACTGGGAAGCCCTAAAATGATTGTACTTGATACCCACATCTGGATTTAGTGGATTGATGACAACCAGCAACTAAGATCGTGACTACACCAGAAGTACCCCGCAATGCCTACACAGACTCACCAGAACAGCATCCTAACTTAATTTTAGGTAGCTTACATCTACTATTTTGGCTTTTCTTTCATCCCTCAGCCTTTCGTAATCATCTTATCCGAATTGACCCAACTTTAGACCCTAAATCTAATCGCAAACGCCACATTCTTTGGCGAAAACCTACTTTCTGGAAGCTACTTTTTCAAGGATATATCATCTTACCTTTGCTAGCTTATTTCTTAATTATTCTGGTATTTTGGGGATTTGGTTATTCAGTTGCAGAAATTGCTGTTTTTGTAGCGTTGGGCGTAGCGTTGGGTGTAGCGTTGGGCGTAGCATTGGGCGTAGCGTTGGGCGTAGCGTTGGGCGTAGCGTTGGGCGTAGCGTCGGTCTTAGCGTTGGGTATAGCGTTGGGCGTAGCGTCGGTTTTAGCGTTGGGCGTAGCGTCGGTCGTAGCGTTGATCGTAGTGTTGGGCGCAATGTTGGGCGTAGCGTTTGGCATAGCGTTGGGCGCACCGTTGGGCGTAGTGTTGGGCGTAGCGTTTGGCGTACCGTTTGACGTACCGTTGGGCGTAGCGTCGGGCGTAGCGTCAGGCTTAGGAGCAACAATTAACTCCTGGCGACCTCTATTAACTCTACCATTATTCTCTCTCTGGCATTTAATAATTTATCGCCTCGACCAGAAAAAAGTTGGCAGCAAACCAAGTTTACTTTGTTGTCATGCTGCTTTTTGGGATGAATGGCAAACTCTACCTTGGCATGGTTTAGATAAGCATCTTTTATTCGTCCTAAAACGTAGCCCAAAGGAAGGAGAAGCAGCTTTAAATTATCTTAGCAAGAGCAAACAGCGTTGGGCAGTTCAAGCAGCACAAATTGAATTAGATATCAGCAAATTAAAAGACTGTACTGATATTGATACTCTCTGCAACTTACACCATAATTTAACTACTAGCGAATTAACCGGGGAAGCAAACAATCTTATCGACGAATTTGTCCGTTTGAGTGAAGATATAGATTCTGCTTTGAGCCAAAAAGGTATTTATAACCAGCTTCAAGCGCTAAAAACTATTGCTAACCAAATAAACCTTTTTGTACAAGCTTTAAATCGCAGCGATAATAAATATGCTCCTCGCTTTCAACCCATCGCTGTGAGTTGGTATGAAATAGTTACAAATCATGTAAAACACCTAAATGAATTATTAGAACTACGCCAAGAAATCGATAATCCCTATATTGTTGGTCAACCTCTCAACGAACAAGTTCAAATCTTTTTTGGACGCACTAGCATTGGCTTACGAATTGAGAAATTAATCTTAGATTCTCGTCGCCCACCTTTGCTACTTTATGGACAGCGACGCATGGGAAAAACCTCACTTCTGAACAACTTAGGGCGTTTGCTACCTAATACTATTATTCCGATGTTTATTGATTTGCAAGGCGCACCAACTTCAGCGACAAATCATGCAGGTTTTCTCTATAATCTTGCCAGAGCAATGACAACTTCAGCGAAGCGCCAAAGTAGTTTTATTCTCCCAGCTTTGACTCGCGAAGGATTAGAAGCAGATCCTTTTACTTGTTTTGATGAATGGCTGGATGAAGTTGAAGAAATTTTAGGAGAAAAGAGCGCTTTGCTGAGTTTTGATGAGTTTGAAGCATTGGATAAAGCCATCGAAAAAGGACGTTTTGATGAGGAAGATGTTTTAGGAATGCTGCGTCATTTAATCCAACATCGCCCTCGCTTCAAAGTGTTAATTGCTGGGAGTCATACAATTGAGGAATTTCAGCGCTGGGCGAGTTATTTAATTAATGTTCAAGTTGTCCATATCAGCTATTTACAAGAAAATGAAGCGCGTCAGTTAATCGAGCAACCAATTCCAGATTTTAAGCTACGTTATGAACCTGACGCTGTTGAGAGAGTTATCGAAATTACGCGCTGTCATCCTTGTTTCGTTCAGTTACTTTGCTCGGAACTTGTGAATCTGAAAAATGAGCAAGAAACTGCGGTTCGTCGTTTAGCAACTGTGGCAGATGTAGAAGCAGCAATTCCGGAAGCTTTAAGCGTTGGTAGCCTTTTCTTTGCTGATTTGCAAAACAGTCAACTTGATTTTGCGAGTGTGGAAGTTTTGCGGTTTATTGCGGCACAAGGAGAGGGTGCAAGGGTTGGTTATGAGGTGCTTTCGCGGCAGTTTTTTGATGGTTTGGATAGGAGTTTGGAGTTGTTGCTGCGTCGTGAGGTGATTGAGTTTGTTGAGGGTGGTTATTGTTTCCAGGTTGAGTTGATTCGGCGTTGGTTTCTGTGAATAGTTTATAATTATGTCATCCTGAGCGAAGCGAAGGATCTCTAAGATTTTTTGGTTTGCTCAGAATGACAATTTTATCTGACAATGATGTTTAAAGAAGGGGCAACCACGCGGGAATTGCCCCTACGTGAATTAGGAATTGTTGGGGGATTTGTTGATGTGTTCCGAAGTGAAAATGTAAGCAAATTTTATTAAATAGCCGAACCCGTAAACGGGCGGCTACACGAACGAAGCCCGCCTTCGCGGGCTAATTTTTTTGAGTTTCAATAAGGGTCGAATTACGACAATTGATTAGGAATTGTTGGGGGATTTGTTGATTTGTACCGAAGTGTAAATGTAGGTAGGATGCGTGGAGATTTTTTTTATTGAATCCTTCGAGAGTTGCTGGTGTTTGGCGGTGATATGTGGTAAGTTTGAAGAGTGGATTTTTGAGTGTATATCTTAGCCGCGAGCGATGAAATTCGTGTCCGCGAATTGTGGTTCCGGCAGCAAATAAAAAGGTATTTTCTAAGGCAGTGGCGTGACGGTAGCCGAGGGTTAGTTTTTTGCTCATTACTGCTTGGTTGGGTAAGATTCCTACCATGTCCCAAACTTTGCCGTCGAAGTCAATAATTTGCTCGCATAAGTACATTAAACCGCCACATTCGGCGTAGGTAGGAATTCCGGCTGCAATGGCTTTTTTGACTGCGTGAAGTGCATTTTTATTATTAGTTAATTCGGCTGCAAATACTTCTGGAAAACCGCCGCCAAAGTATAATCCTTGTATTCCTAATGGTAGTTTGGAGTCGGCTAAGGGACTCCAGAAAATTAATTCTGCTCCGAGGGCGCTGAGGAGATCGAGGTTATCTTGGTAGTAGAAGTTGAAAGCCCGATCGCCTGCCACAGCAATTTTAACTTTTTTTGGCTCCCCCTCAACCCCGTTTAACAACGGAGGAGTCGGACTTAGCGGTGTTGCTTTTAATAATGGCAGCAATTGCTCCCAGTTAAAAGACTCTTCAGCGAGTGAGAATAATTGGTGAAATATTCGCTGCATCCCCGGAATTTCTGCGGTTGGAACCAAGCCTAAATGCCTGTCAGGGATGCGAATCTGCTGTTGGCGAAAAAAAACGCCCAAAACTGGTAAATGAAGTGGTTCTAGGGCATTTCTGAGCAATTGGAGATGCCGATCGCTGCCAACTCGATTTAGCACCACACCCGCAACTTTCACTCTAGGGTCGAAAGTACGGAAACCATGCGCGATCGCCGCAACTGATCCCGACAACTTACTGCAATCCAAAACCAACAACACAGGCAAATCCAACAACCGAGCCAGATGAGCCGTCGAAGCGAAATCACCCACTTCACCCCAACTAATCCCATCAAACAAACCCATCACACCCTCAACCACAGCATAATCCACAGCCGAACTATGCCGCGCAAAACACTGCTGCACATAAGCCTCACTCGTCAAAACCGGATCTAAATTACGACAAGGGCGCTTCGTAATTGCCGTATGAAACATCGGATCGAGATAATCAGGACCCACCTTAAAAGCTTGTACAGAACCTCCCCGACGAGCCAAAAAAGCCAGGATAGCCAACGTTATCGTCGTCTTACCAACCCCAGAGGCAGATCCAGCAATAACCAAACTCAATTTCCGCTTCCCCTAATCGTCAAAAATAGCCCGCACAAGCGGGCTTAGTAAAACAGATACAACTTCGAGCGACTTACTCTCAACAAATCCTCAATCTTCAATCAAATGGAGAATCTGCCCAGTAACCGCCAGACTTTCCTCATAAAGCACCTCACGCCCCCAACGCTGTAGCTGCTGAGATAACAACTTCTCGGTTTTTTGGTCAAACAAAGGCGTTACCTGCTGAATCCGACAAGCTTGCGCCCCACCACCAGCTTCCATTCGCATACAACCAGTAGTTTCCGAACACAAAACCGTACAACAATCAGCATTCAAATTAGTCGAACTCAGACGCAAACTAATCAAATCGCCAGCAATTTCGCCCCAATCAGCCGTCGGAATTCCCGCTAACTCAGCCTCAATCTCGCGATGATCTTCAGTAGTAAACTTCACCCGGCGGATATCATAATCACCGCCTTCCTTCTCGTAACTAACAGGCTTCCACTGTAAACGACTACCTAACCAACCTAAGTACATCAAAGCTTGAGCCTGATTACCTTTTTCGTAGTCAATCGTTACCTTGTCCACCTCCGTGAGAGCAGCACGACGTTCCGGGGGATCGAAAGCCTCAGCCGTTAATTCTTGCCATGCAGCCAAACGTCGCCAATTGAGATCGGCGATCGCCGTTCCTTCCTTCATTAAAGCCGCGATCGCCGCTAAATCTGCTTCTGTCTTGTTAAAACTACTCGAATCAATAATCAAACTATCGCCACTAGCCATCAAGCGCTTAAACAAGCCAAATTCCGGGTCTGGAGTCGCCTTCCACCAAACAAACTTCGGTAGTTCGCCAATCATCAACTCCGAAATAATCCCCCCGACTCTTTCGAGAGCCTCAGCCGTACCCCGCAGCGTAATATACTCACAGCAAATCAAACTACTCTTACTTTGTTTTTGAATCGGACAATAAGCCGAAACTTGCGCCGTCACCCCTTCATCCTCACCCACAATTGGACAAAGAGTAATAATCCGACAAGGATTAGCAGCCGCGATCGCATCTGCTACCGCACCCCCTTCCAAATCCGGAGAATACTTCAGCGCAACTGTCCCATTTTCTTCCGTCGGGCTGCCGCTTTCCTTCGCTTTCGTATATTCTTCCCGTAACTTACTCAACAACGCTTCACTTGGTTTAGCCGTCACTTCCAAACCATAAGCTTTTTGAGCAGCTTTCAGGGCGGCGATCGTCCTTGGTCCAGCAATCCCATCAATCGGACCCGTATAAAAGCCCAAAGCCGCTAACAACTGCTGACTTTCTTCCGGTTCATATACTACCAGAGTAAAAGTTGTCGCTCTCGTAGCCGCAAAATTCTCATCACCAGTGCTATAACTTTGCCAAATTTCCCGTAATTCCTTTTCGATATAATCTATCGAAACATCCTTCGGTGATTGTAAAGAAACAATTGGCGGAGATGATGTAGTTGTCATAACGATTATCTATCCTTAGTTATTTTTCCGACTGAACTAACTAATAATTAACTTAAAGTCGTCGCCAGCGACGACCATCACGGTTAATCAAAAATTCTGCCTCTGAAGGCTCCCAAGTACCAGCTTCGTACTCCGGAACCGAATTAGGATCGGCAGGTGCATCCCAAGCCGACAAAGCAGGTGTCACCACTCGCCAAGCCTCTTCTACCTCATCACCACGAGTAAACAAAGTTTGGTCGCCTAACATACAATCAAGCAACAAACGATTGTAAGCATCAGTCGTCGCCATCCCGAAAGACGAACCGTAACTAAAATCCATATCTACCGATCGCGTTCTCAATTCCGGTCCCGGCATTTTTGCCTCGAAACGTAGCGAAATACCCTCATTCGGTTGAATTCGCATCGTCAAAACATTCGGACTCGCTTGTTGGGCTGCTGACTGAAAAATTAATAGCGGTACTTCGCGGAAGTGAATCGAAATTTCGGTAACTTTTTTCGGCAAGCGTTTCCCAGTTCGTAAATAAAAGGGTACTCCTTTCCAACGCCAATTATCGCAAAGTAATTTCAGTGCCACAAATGTTGGCGTAGTTGACTCCGGGTTAACTCCTGATTCTTCGCGATAACCAGGAACAGGTTTACCTTTCATCCAACCAGCTTTATACTGACCCCGAATCGCCGATCGATCTAAATTATTCGTATCAGCCAAGCGAGTTGCTTGCAAAACCTTCACTTTTTCGGTGCGAATACTGTCTGCATCCAAAGCATTTGGTGGTTCCATTGCGGTTAAGCAAAATAGCTGAAGCAAATGGTTTTGCACCATATCTCGCAATGCACCAGAAGTCTCATAATAGCCCGCGCGATCTTCGACACCAACAGTTTCCCCCACAGTAATTTGCACATGATCGACAAACTGACGATTCCACAATGGCTCGAAAATTGCATTTGCAAAGCGGAAAACTAATAAGTTCTGAACAGTTTCTTTCCCTAAGTAGTGATCGATGCGATAAATTTGTTCTTCTTTACAAACTTTTTGCACTACTTGGTTGAGAATTTTCGCAGAACCTAAATCTTTTCCGAAAGGTTTTTCGATGACGAGCCGGGCTTTATTGGGGTCGTCAATCATTCCCGCAGAACCTAATTGTTTGATTCCTTCGGCAAAGAATTTCGGGGAAACTGACAAGTAGAAAACACGATTTCCTCTGGTGCCGTGTTTGCCGTCTAACTCACTCAGAAATGCTTTTAATTTCTGATAGCTTTCTTGTTTATCCATATCGCCGGAGCAATAGTATAAGTTTTCGGCGAAGTTTGACCATAACTCTTCTGAACCGATCCCGCTACCAAATTCTTCAATACCTTCGCGCATTTGCTCACGAAAATATTCATGACTCCAATCTCTGCGCGCTACACCCACTATTGTTGTTTCTGAGGGGATGCGTCGTTCTTTTCTGAGGTCATAAATTGCGGGAATTAGTTTACGTTGGGTTAAGTCTCCAGAGGCACCGAAAATAACTAAGATTAGAGGTTCTGGAGTTCGTTCTTGTTGCAGTCCGACGCGGAGCGGGTTTTCTAGTAGTGTTACCATATTTTCGTGAAGATAAACAACTGTTTTTTGTTACCAGTAGCCGAGGATTACTAGGAAAAGAAAAAAGCAAAAAGGTAAACTAAAAACGATATTTTTCCTTTTCGCTTTTTGGGCGCAGAAAGATTGCTAATTGCTTAAACAGTTGCTAGTTTTTTGACTTTGGATTCCAGGGAAGACATCAAAGATTCAAATGGTTTGATAAATTTATCAATACCTTCATCAAGTAATTCTGCCATTACTTGGTCGAGATCGATCTCAATATCGGAATCTTTGAGGTTTTCAATCAGTTGATAAGCTGCGTCAACTTCGGTTTCGATGCGGCTATCTGGAGAGCAATGATCGGCGCAAGCTTCAATAGTGCTAGGTGGTAAAGTATTAACTGTGTTGGGACCGACTAACTCATCCACATACATGACATCGCTATATTCGGGATTTTTGGTGCTAGTGCTAGCCCAGAGTAAGCGTTGTACACTTGCACCTTTGGCTGATAAAGCTTTCCAGCGATCGCTCTGAATAATCTTTTTGAATTCTTGATAAGCTATTTTGGCATTGGCGATCGCGACTTTACCTTTAACTGCTTTCAGTTTGGCTTCTTTTTCGATCCGGTCTACACCTGCTTCTAGTTTAGCATCAATCAAATCGTCAATTTTGACATCGATCCGACTGAGGAAGAAACTAGCAACTGAAGCAATCTTACTAATATCTTTCCCTGCGGCTGCGCGCTTCTCCAAACCGCGAACATAAGCCCAAGCAGTATCAACGTAACTTTCTACCGAGAAAAGTAAAGTCACATTAACATTAATCCCTTCGCTGATAACTTGTTCAAAAGCCGGAATACCTTCTGGTGTCCCCGGAATCTTAATCATCACATTTTCGCGATCGATCGCTTGAAAATACCTCCGCGCTTCTTGAATCGTTTTCTCGGTATCCAGAGCAATATTCGGCGGTACTTCGATACTCACGTAACCATCCAGCCCGTCAGTTTGCTCATAAAGCGGCTTGAACACATCACAAGCGCGGCGAATATCGTCAAACACCAAAGACTCGTAAATCTCCTCTACCGACTTACCAGCCTCAATTCCCGCCTCGATATCAGCATCATAAACCGCATTTCCGGCGATCGCCTTTTCAAAAATCGCCGGATTAGAAGTAATCCCGTTAATTCCTTGATTCTCAGCGAGATCCTTTAACTCTCCTGATTCGATAATATTACGGCTCAAATTATCCATCCAGATACTTTGACCATATTGATTTTCAATTTCGAGAATATGATTAGCTGCTGCCGTCATATTTATCCTCCTTTACTTAAGTCCAGTATCCTGTTAGAAACAGGAAATAAATCTTGATTTTTCCTAAAGTTCAACGGTCGATCCTCACCAACCTAGGTAATTTAATGCTTTTAAATTCAATTAGTTCTAGTGTTCAAGGCTGAAACTAATAAATCTGTAGCTAGTGTTACCTTCACTAAATATGTAACCTAACCATTAGCAATGTTTGCCCCCACCTGACGGTATATTCTTTAGACTGGAGAACTTTTTTCTGATTCCCGTCGCGAGCCTTCTTGAATAAACGATTCTACAAGTTGGACATCTTCAGTGCTACCAATAACTAAAGGCGTACGAGCGTGCAACTTATCAGGAATAACATCCAAAATATCTTCCACCCCGGTACTTGCTTTACCCCCAGCTTGCTCGATCAAAAAAGCCAAAGGAGAAGATTCATAAAGCAAACGTAACTTACCTTGGGGTTTTTTCTTCGTACCCGGATAGAGGAAAACACCTCCTTGTAAAAGAATCCGGTGAAAATCTCCAACTAAAGCCCCCCCATACCGAGCAGTATAACCTTCATGACGATGAACATAGCGAGTGTACTCGCGAATCGAATCATCCCACTGCCAAAAATTACCTTCATTAACGCTGTATACCGGACCGTGGGAAGGAATGGTAATATTTTCTTCAGTTAGGATAAACTCACCTAAACTGGGGTCGAGGATAAACGAATGAACGCCATTACCGATGGAATAAACTAACAGTGTACTTGGTCCATAAAGGACATATCCGGCGGCAAGTTGCTTACGTCCATTTTGCAGCAAATCCTGACCATCGCCGTCTAAATCCTCTCCTTCTTGCTGACGAATCGCGAAAATCGAACCTACATTGAGATTAATATCAACATTAGACGAACCATCAATCGGATCGTAGAGTAGGGTATAGCGTCCAATCGGGCAATTTTCCGGAATATAGTAAGGCTTTTCCATCTCTTCGGATGCCAAGCGACAAACTAACCCACTTTGCTTAAATACCGAGATAAAAACGTCATTGGCATAGACATCCATCTTTTTAACAGATTCTCCCTGCACATTGACATCACCTGTAAATCCTAACGCTCCTTCGACCAATCCCGCGCGAGTTAAACGTCGAGAAATGAGTTTTCCTGCTAAAGCAATGCGATTCATAATCGCGCTTAAATCCTGTGCTTCCGGGGAAAAACTCTGAAGTTGTTGCAGCACGTGACGAGATAACGTCATACAATCGCGATCGAGAGTATATTCTTGGGCTGCGGACGAGTTAACCATTTTGTTCCTCCCTCTAGATTGGCGCTGATGTGGTGAAGTTGAGAAATGCTGACAAAAGACTGTTGATTTCTCTGTAATTACTATCTTAGGGAGGTATCCGCGATCGCGCTTCTAACTTAAGACCAAATTCAGGTTAAGGAACTTTAAAGTAACTAGGGACAGTGGCGATCGCGCCCTTGATTTTAGCTCAATCTGCTCGCGAAGCCAATTTTTTCAGACAAATCCCCACTCAGTCTTAACTCTAAGTGGGGACAACAATTTTTGTTACCAACTTAATTGAAATCTGCACAACTCAATGCTAAAAGAAGTTACGCAAGGATCTCAATGTTGATCGCGCTTACCATGAATTACGCCTACCGCCGTTGCGGTTATCCTCTCTTGGTCTTGCTTTATTGACTCTCAACTGTCGCCCCATCCACTCAGCACCATCTAGTTTAGAGATCGCGCTTTCTTCTTGGGCATCTTCGTTCATTTCAACAAAAGCGAAACCACGCACACGACCCGTTTCTCGGTCTGTTGGTAAAACGACTCTTTTGATCTCGCCATAGTCGGCAAATACATCTCTGATGTCGTCTTCTGTGGCTTGGTAAGAGAGATTTCCTATATAAATGGTCATTTGAATCGATCGGGATGAATGAGAAACACAAGTTCAGATTACTCCAATCTGCGACTTTGCCAGTTAAGCTAAGGCAATTTGTGAGTTACCAAGGGCGAACGATCATGACTGAGCCTTAGCTTGTTAAAAAAGAATATACAGTTTTCAACCAAGACACTGACACCAGACTGAAATTTCACCAATGATCTTACCGAACTTACTTTTGCTTTTAATATAATAGCCCAGTAGGTCATTTGCCAACAGTTATCTGCCTTACATTTGTTAACTATCAAAGTTTGAGTATCTCTCAATCAATTGAGATTGACTGGGGACCACTCGTTCTACCGTTACCGCCGTTATAACTAAAGTTTGTTTGGCTGGTATTCGTTCCAGATTGTTGCTCTAACCAACTTTTTAGCGGGTCTTCAGCAAGGGAAAGCCGAAAAACCCCAGAAAAGAAGCCACCTGTAAAAGCAAGGGGTTGTTGGACAAATTCTTGGAATAAGGGTGATAGTTCGTTGAGAAACATGAAAAAATCTTTTCGCTAGAGACTACTTTCTCTGGCATCTTAGCGTGTTTTTTCGTCTCGCTTCATTATCTGTGGTGCGATCGCGAGACTCGCCAAAGGCGATCGCGTCCCACAGCTATAATTTCCTTAACTACTTATTCGCAGAATAATTTACTCATGCAAACAAAAACTATTGACGTAAGCGAAATCAAGATAAGTCTCCAAGAATTGTTATCTTTTCTCGATGAAACTACAGAGATTATTTTGACAGCAAATAAAATTCCTCTAGCAAAAATTGTCCCTATTTCTAAATCCCTAGAAGCTGAACCGATAACAAAAAATAACTTGACTCTTCAACCTGGATTGCATCCTGGTGCTATGGTAATGAGTGACGATTTCGATAAACCATTACTCAATATAAAAATATGAATATTAGTCTAAATCCTGAACTAGAAAGCTTGATTCAGTCTCAATTAAAAACCAACAAATATCAAAGCCCTGAAGAAGTCTTAGAAGTAGCATTGAAACTATTAGTAGAAACGCAACAACAAAAAGTTCCAGATTCTCAAGTGTCCCAAAGTCCTTGGGATACGTTAGAAGAGTTAGCGGGAACGATTGAAGCACCTGAAGATTGGTCAACAGAACACGATCATTATTTATACGGCACTCCTAAGCGAAACGGTAATAATGAGTAAAGATAAGTTATTTTTAGATACCGCGTTTATTCAAGCAGTTCTTAATAGCCGTGACCAATACCATTCTTCAGCAAAAAAGCTATTACCGCGTGTAAAAGATGCTGATGAAGTTTGGTTAACAGAAGCGATTTTAATGGAGGTTGGAAATGCACTTAGTGCTTTCAATCGGCAAAAGGTAGTCACTTTTATTCATCAATGTTATCAGTTTCAAAATACACGGGTTGTTAATGTCACTACAGAGTTATTTGAGGCAGGATTAAACCTTTATGAATCACGCTTAGATAAGGAGTGGGGTTTAGTGGATTGCATTTCTTTTGCGGTGATGCAGCAGCAAAGTTTGACTAATGCTGTCACTTCAGATCGACATTTTGTTCAAGCTGGATTTAGGGCATTGTTACTTGAGGTTGGGTGAAAAAATATTACCTAAGTAAGCCAAATAATTATGTCTATTTAAGCCCGAATCAAACGATAACTAGAAATAAATTGAGCAGTTACTTTCAATTCCTCTAGTACAGCCCGCCGAAGCGGGCTAAAAAGTAAATCAACTAACTATTTATTGGTTCAAAGGCTCATTACCTTTCATTTCGCAAGTCAAACCAGAACAAGCTGCATCTTGAGGTCCAGTTTCCGGTAAATTAGAGGCTTGTAAACGAGCATTCATCAACTCTTGAAAATCATCAGATTGACGACGCTGGAATACTTCTGCTTGCAATTTCTCATACTTTTCTTTCGAGATGCGCTCAAAAGGTAGACGGGGAAAAGGAGCATCGAAACGTGCGAGTAAAGCTGAAGAAATGTAACCTTCGTTATTAGCGATCGCCTGATGAATCCTTTTTCCTAATGGCTCGATTTCCTCTTCGGTAAACAAAATTGTACTACTAGTGTTGTGCGTAGTCCAGTGTTGCTGCACTGTCATGTAGAAGTCAAACATCGCTAATGCAGTGAAATTATGAACTTCGATTTCGGCTGCACCAGGTAAATTCGCCCACGGTACTTCAGTGGGAATTTCTACTAACCATTCTTTGACGCGATCGTCAAAAGGATCGGTTAATAAATTACCATTTTCGTCCTTATCAGATTGTCCGGGAATTACCGCATAACCGTAATCCAAACAAGCTAAAGCAACAGGATCGTTTTTCGCAAAAGTAATCCGACGCAGCCAATGTAAACCGAAAGGAGGATGCCAACCAGGAGAAGCATTTGTCAGTAAAGATTTAGTTCCCGATGGTTGGACACAAGTACAACGATTGGGGCGTTTGAGCGAATGGCGATCGCAATAATCCCAAACTACTCGCTGCACAACTTCTCGCCAACGATTCAAGTATTCGGCTTCTTGACGCTTAAACTCCCGTCCAATCTCATTTTCCGGACGACCTTCTTGCCACCAACGTAACCAATCTACACCAAAAGCATTGACAAAAAAGTCGAATAATCCGGTGAAAGATACCCCCACAATTGGGTCAAGTTCCCGACTATAACGATAGCGCGGTTCGATAAATTCATGATTGAGCAAAGTCGCTACAGATAACGCCCCAGCGCTAAAAGCATCTTCTTGTTCTTGATAATTATCGGGATCGATTTGATTAAGATGAATTTCCGCAAGATTACATTGACCTGTCAACGTCCCCCCAAAGACACCCTTGTGAAATTCTGGCTCATTAAAACAAAAAGTGTCATGGAAGCCCTCTAGAGGCTCTACAGAGTCAATTACTTGCCATTTTCCCTTGTGACGAGGTTGATGACCGCGACTGGTATCCAAACGCTGACAGGGAATTGCAGCACAATCGGTAATTTGTAAATACCAGAGGTCTTGCTTGCGCGTTGCTAAGTTAGTTTGTTCTCCAGAACGTCCAGCTAAATTAATCGATGAACGAATGCCACACTTAAGGAGGAGTAGGTAAACGCGATAAGCGCGATCGTAGTTGGAGATATAAATGCGAATTCCACCAGAAGGAACTTCCGAACCATCAGCATCCGCTAATCCTGCTACAAAGTTGAGAATTGATTCACGATCCCAACTGGCTATCTCTTCAAAAGGTTCGGGGGTGTCTTTTAAAGCACGGATATGGTTGGGGTCGAAGTTTTCTTGAAAGCCTGTGTATAACAAGCAGGGAACGTCTTTTGACTTTGTGTAATAGCGTTTAATCCCAGAGGTTCGTCCGGCGATCGCGCTAGGCGCACCGCCAGAGGCGATCGCTAATTCTTTCTCGTGTTTCACACCATACAGACGCAATTGTAGTTGTCGTTTATCTTTAGAGCCACAGACAGAACCATCCCCAACTAATTGACCCAAAGTATAAGCGATCGCTGGTTCAACAAACTTACCATCGTTATAAGTCATTGCAAATGGCTCAGTATGCAAAACATATTTGCTAGTTGAAATCCACTCTGCAAGTTCGAGCGTTGTTACTTCTTCGTAGCCTTTCCCGAAGCGATCTTTGACAAAAAAGCGATGCTTTTCCGTAACATCTAAAAATGTTCCATCATTAAACCGCACGCGATACAAACGTCGATTTTCACCTGTCAGGAAAGGAGTTACTTTGCTCCAACGTTGACCATTCCAAACTTCGACAGCTTGACCGACTAAATTTTGGATAGGGTGCATTCCCGCACGGGTAATCAGCATTGTCTCTCCCGCGACGCAGTGAAAATTAGAACCAATGATTTCCAGTATTTTTGTTACCCTAAAGGCTCTTTATCCTTTAGTTCTACAGATTTTTCTTCTCTGTAGCTCCGAGTACATTTTCTACAAGCAAGTAGTTGTAGTCCGACACTCGTGGGGAAATTATATTCTTAAATACCAAGTTTCATTCCCTACTCTGTACGGTGCTAAAGGCTTTTTAATTCCTTTAGTTACCACGGGATTAACATTTCAGCCTTCCCCGTTTTTGCCGGATGATTAACGTGAGGCAAAATCACTTACCACACGGATTTAAGCCCACGCGGGCTAACCGATGTTCTAACTCTTCAGCAGCGATATTTGGTAAACGTTTTTTGAGCCATTCTGCGCCTTTTCCTTGCTCATAAGCCTCGATTAAATCGGCTTTTTCGCTAGGAGTTGACCAGAGATCGCAATTCGCGCGCGCGATCGCTTCACCAGCCCATTGAATCGCACCCTCACCAGAATAAAACTGTTTCCGCGTGGCTTCAATACATTCTTGTTCTGTCGGCTTGGTATGGAAAACACGGGTATGATTTGCCATTCGCAGTGCATCTCGTTCAGGATCGATCCGCCAGTTACCATTTTCATCTTGCTGCCAAAGGTTATCTTTCGCAACAGCAAAAAGCTCGTCAGTGCTTGCTCCCTGCCTCATTCCGGCACTGTTAGACACTAAAATGCCTTCACAAACAAATTCGTGAATTGTGGCAACTTCAAGGTCATAAGTCTGAGCCGTTCTGACTTTTGTTTTAACTGATTTAACTTTAACAGGAATCAAATCAGTGGTTTCAGGGATGAACTTTTTCAGCGTTGGAGTAATCATCTGTTGATGAACTTTACCCCAGTGATACTTCGTGGTATTCACCAAAGGTCTTACCATTTCTTTGGGAAAACCATGATCGTTAAATGATTTCGGACGACTCCGTTTAGATTTTACAAATTGACTGGAGTAAGTAGTCATTAATGCTTCGATAGCATTAAAAGCAATTTCGCCAACAGTGACTAATTCACCTTCCCATTTTCCAGTTCTTTTACGAACTGAAGCACATAAGCGAGTTGTAATTCCCAAAGAAGAATACAACGCTTGTACTTGGCGAAGGAAATCGGAATGAACCGATGCAACTAAAACACCTTGAGAATGGCAGCCATCCGCATCAGCTAATCCTGCTAAATAGCCTTTACGAATCTCTGCTGTTCCCAATAAGATGCAGTCAGTAATTTTAATTGAGGTAAACGGCTGCTTGAATTGGGATAAATAAGCATTGAGTGCAGAAGAATTAAGCTGTAGTTCAAATGCTTTTGTTTGGCACTGTTGTGGAGTTCTTAAGGTATAAGTTTCTAAACCAAATTCTTGAGCAACTACAATTAAGCGCTCAATGATTTCGGAATGATTTTCAGCGATTCGGAAACGAACGCGCCAGCCATCAGAAGCAACTGAACCATCACCATGTAAATAACCTAAGAAATAAGCAACTTCTGAAGTTAAGGCGGGAACAGTAATGGGTTTTGCTTTAGATGTAGAATCTGGTTTGTATTCGGGTAATTCTGTTGCTGTTCCGGGGATAGCTTGAGGCACAAAGATCAAGCGATCGCCCGATTTTAAATCTTTTGCCTTGACCATTTTATAGTTACCGTAAATATCAGTTAAAACGGCAACTTTATGATCTGGCGTACATTCAAAAATGCGATCTTGAGTCTGAATTTGACAGAGAGATTGAACGCCTTGGTCAAAGAAGTTGGTAACAGGGTAGAATCCTTTTGAGGTCAGGACGCGATCGCCGATTCTTACCTTTTCAATGGGAACAAGTCCTGCTTCTGTATGCACCAAAGCCCCAGCAGGTAAGCAGCGCCGAATATTGCCTGCAACCACACAGACAGCAGCTTCGTCAATCAGAATACAGCATTCCACGGAATTTAACTGTCTTCCCACAGCTTTATTCAACAACGCAGCACAACGTTCATAAAGTGCCGCTAACTTAACCGGATTTGCTACACCACCAAACCCTTTTAATGGTTCTCCAGCCGGACGAATATCGCTAAGATCGACAATAACTTTTACCTCACCAGAAAACCTTTCATCTGTGGATAATTCCAACAAAGTTTGATAAGATTTGACCCAACCTTGTCGAGAATCTCCCACATACAAATAAACAGTATTCCCGTCAATTTTCACTTCAGTTGCTTCGCGACGTTGTGAAGCTGGAGTTGAGCCAATTTCGCCTTGTAATTTGACATTGAGGTGGTTACGAATCGGCGGTAATTGCTCAATATATTTCGGTTCGAGGACTGCTCCTGTACCGCAGCCCATCATCGCCAAATCCATCATTAAACCAAATGCACGCCAGTCTCTAACGTTGGTTGAAGTGCAATTATATGAGCCTGAGAAGTTCTTTTGTTGGTCGATCCAGTCGGTACCGCCGACCCATAGCCAACGCCCGGAGGGGAGGCTTTTGAGGGGGTACATCATTTTGTAGAGTAATTCGGTTTCGGAGGTGTTAAGTTTACCAAGTTGTTTTAAAGCGGCGATCGCGCGATCGCATACTTGCTGCCAATTCTCTCTTCCGGTTTCGCTACGGCGACTGTAAGTTCTGAAAAATACTGGATTACTTGCTGGTGCTGTTTGAGGAAAGTCTGTTGTCGGTTTTTCCCATTCTAATTCTCGGATCATAGTCTCGTTCTTGATGTGTTTTCAGCTAAACTTTGACTATAAGCGATTTTATATCTAGTGGCAAAACCTTGAATTTTTCTGATTTTTGCGCTACATCTAGCTTTGTCTGTTGTTCTGAACTGAAGCGCAATTTCCTGAAATTGAAAAGGGATAACCATCAACCTCAAAGGTAATGACTAGGCTATCCCTCAGATTAATTAATTTTCTGGAACTACTCACCAACTTTTGGCTCAATTCCGGTTCCATCAAAGAATTCGCGGATTTCTTTATCTCGAAGATAACAACTTCTACTCGAAAATGCAGTTCGATCGGATTCTCCCGATGACTTGACAACAGCACCAACCAATGATCCTGTTACTTGCTGTTGCTGTTGTAAGGTTTGTACTTCTTGTTCGAGAGATTCAATGCGATCGACTAAAGCACGAATCACGTTAGCTTCTGAGTCAGGTAAGCTACCATGTTCGAGGGGATTAACTCGTACCCCGGAACGGTAGACAATCCGCCCAGGAACGCCCACAACTGTACAATCAGAGGGAACATCTCGTAAAACCACTGAACCTGCCCCGATGCGGACGTTATTGCCAATCTGGATGTTGCCAAGAACTTTCGCACCTGCACCCACAACCACATTTTCGCCTAGAGTTGGGTGACGTTTACCAGTTTCTTTCCCTGTACCACCAAGGGTAACTCCTTGATAAATTAAGCCATAATCGCCAACGATCGCTGTTTCCCCAACTACTACTCCCATCCCATGATCGATAAAGACTCCACATCCAATCTGCGCTCCCGGATGAATTTCAATTCCGGTCAAAAAGCGCGCCAAATGAGAGATTAAACGGGGAATAAAGGGAATCCCAAGGTTATACAGCCAATGAGCGATGCGGTGAAATAATAATGCTTGTAAACCAGGATAGCAAAATAAGACCTCCAGCCAGTTTCTTGCGGCGGGGTCACGATCGAAGATAATCCGAAAGTCAGTTAAGAGTTTAGATAACACGATTGATTACCATATTTTGTCAAACTAATCACTGACTATCTTACCGTTCTCTTAGCTTTTCTCTACTGGTAATTACCGTACGCAAACTGGATAATTATTCTTGTGCTGACAAGGTGTAATTCCAGCGTTTGCTGGGTTCAAAAGAACCAACCCAAATTTTGTAGGTTCCTTTTTTCCAGTTAGTAGCTTCGATACTAGCGTCTTTGTTGGAACCTGTGTCATCTCCACAAAGGACAGTGTTATCAGGAGCTTGGATTACTAAAGTAGTATCTTTTCCACCTGTGTTTACTTGGACTTTCAACTTCGAGAAGTCTTTCTCTAAAGTCATTGTATGATCTGGTGTAGGTGCAGCAAAACCCACACAAGGATTATTCTGGCGATCGCGGTTGGCTATTGCTGACAAAAGGTAAGATCCACCTGTATGTCCAGTTACTGATCTGGAGTCACTACCAGAACTTGCTGCTAGAATTAACTGGTCGAAGTTCGCTGCTTGCGCGATGGCAGGTAAGCAAATTAATGCCGCGATCGCTACAATTATTTTACTATTCTTAAATTTCAGCATGGCTATTACCCTCTTCTCACATAGGTAGAACTTTGTTTCTCCCCAGTTAGGTTCAGATCGCATTTGTTGATGATTTAGCCGCATCTGAATTCTATCTCTACTATAACTTGACTAATTTAGTTAAATATAAATTCAGAGGGACAGTCTTATTTCTGACACATTCTCTCGCAAGTTTTTCTCTTTTTGTTTTAATCAATAACAACTATGCCTTTAATTCTTTTACTCACTTTTATGTTAATTTGTAACTGGGTTTTTTCCCAAGCTTTAGCTTTAGTTCCCCTTGATTTGTTAGATTGGCTTTGGCTAGGTATTCGCTGGATTATTTTCGGTTGTGTTTGCTTGATTTTAGTTTGGTTATTCGGAGGGGACTAGGGATTAGGGACTGGGGATTAGGGACTAGGGACTGGGGACTGGGTATTGGGAATTAGTAATTAGGAATTGGTGACTACTCAATTTACTGAAATAATAAATTAAGTTAAGTAAGTAGATGGGCTTAATTAAGCTTCAAATATAAAAAAATTATGGGAATTATTTTTGGTTAAACAAAATCCCTTTATTTTTTGAAAAAGTCTATTTTTGGAAACTAATACCAGTTCTAAAAAGTTATGCAACAGTAGCCAAGGCTAACAAAATATAATTCCATCATGTTTTCGCTGTAGTTAACTTTCATCTTATTAGTTTTAACTTTCACTGGATTGTACACTATTTTTTGGGAAACTAATTTTATCTCAATACTTATCAATTTTTTTCCTTTGCTCAACCAACTTTATCTCAACACTCTATCAAATAAATCTTCTTTTAAAAATTAATTTCAGCTTAAATCTTCTAGTTAAAAAAGATTAAAAGATTGATGAAGCCAATAGAAAACTAAACCTAAAGTAACTAGACAAACTAAGATAAAAGACACAAATAATTGCTACAAATAAAAAAATCGTAGAGACGTTGTAGACAACATCTCTAATTTTCGATTTCGCATAAACTATTGCTATAACTGGTAAATACGGAACTTGTTCACTGTTAACTGTTAACTGTTAAGCTTTTACTTTAACACCCCTCCAAAAAGCGACATAACCTTCAATATTTTTCGCTTTCTCCTTAGCTTCGGGATAATACCAAGCAGCATCCTTATTTTCTTTACCGTCTACTTGGATAGTATAGTAACTAGCAACACCCTTCCAAGGACAGGTAGTCTGGGTATTACTTGCTTGAAAATACTCCTGATTAATCGAGTCAGGAGGAAAATAGTAATTACTTTCGACAACTTCGCAATTATCGCTTTCTGCTAAGACAGCATTATTCCAGATTGCTTTCGGCATAATTAAGTTAATTCAATCGACACTAACAATAATCTATTGTAGCTAGTTTGACACCTTCTGAGCGATAGACACAAAAAAATCTGTCCCAAAAAAGTTCAACTGACCTCAAACAGGAGTATCGTAAAAAGCAAAGACATAAGGACAAAATCATGTTAAAACAAACTTCTATATCTCCTGGTGCTTTTTCTTTTACCGAAAAAGAACGAGCTAATCTACGCCAGATGATTGATTATTCTACCATTAATTCGATCCCGGAAATTTGGGCTTCAGTAGCCGCACGTTTTGGTGATGAATTAGCTTTATACGATCCTCACTCGAAACCGGAAGTAAAGTTAACTTACCGAGAATTATCTCAGCAAATTGAACAGTTTGCGGCTGGTTTACAAGCGATGGGTATTCAACCGGGAACTCATGTCGGATTATTTGCTGATAATAGTCCTCGCTGGATGATTGCAGATCAAGGGATAATGATGGCTGGGGCTACTAATATTGTGCGCTCGGCGCAGGCAGATCCGCAAGAGTTAATTTATATTTTGCAAAATAGCGATAGTACGAGTTTAGTTGTTGAAGACTTAAAAACTCTTAAGCAACTGCAAGCATTTTTAGAAGAGTTACCTCTGGAATTAGTAATTGTCTTAGCAGACGAAGAACCAAATTTAGCTTCTGCTTTAAAAATAGTTAATTTTCAACAGTTAATGACAGCAGGAGCAAATTATGCTTTAAAACGAGTTCAACAAAATCGCGATACGGTGGCAACTTTGCTATACACTTCTGGGACTACTGGTAAACCGAAGGGAGTGATGTTAACGCACGGAAATATTTTACATCAGGTAAATAATTTGGGGACAATTATTCAACCGGGGAAAAATTCTCGTTTGTTAACTATTTTACCGACTTGGCACGCTTATGAACGGACTGCGGAATATTTTGTTTTGTCTCAAGGTTGTACGTTGATTTATACGAATTTGCGTTATTTCAAAAAAGACCTGAAAGAATTTAAACCTAATTATATGATTGGAGTTCCGAGGTTATGGGAATCGATTTATGAAGGAATTCAAAAACAGTTACGGGAACAGCCTGCGAATAAACAAAAATTAGTGCAATTTTTCTTGAAGATTTCTGAGGAATATGTTCAAGCGAAGCGAGTTGCAAATCGCTTAAGTTTAGATAAGTTGCACGCGACTAATACTGAGATCCTGCTGGCGAAAATTAAGGCTTTAGTGCTTTATCCTTTGCACGCTTTGGGAGAAAAAGTGGTTTATGGTAAAGTTCGCGAAGCTACGGGAGGACAGTTGAAAGCGGTAATTAGCGGTGGTGGTTCTTTAGCTCGTCATTTGGATACATTTTACGAAATTATTAATGTTACTGTATTGGTTGGTTACGGGTTAACGGAAACAGCCCCGGTGACGAATGCGCGTCGTTTTTGGGAAAATTTACGTTATTCAGCCGGAAAGCCGTTACCAGAGACGGAGGTGCGAATTGTCAACCCGGAAACGAAGCAAGATGTACGTCAGGGGGAAAGCGGTTTAGTTTTGGTGCGAGGTCCCCAGATCATGCAAGGTTATTACAAAAATCCGGAAGCAACTGCGAAAGCGATTGATGGGGAAGGTTGGTTTGATACGGGGGATTTGGGTTGGGTAACGTCGCGTAATGACTTGGTTTTGACGGGACGAGCGAAGGATACAATTGTGCTGACGAATGGGGAAAATATTGAACCACAGCCGATTGAGGATGCTTGTGTGCGGAGTGCGTATATCGATCAGATGATGTTGGTGGGTCAAGATCAGCGATCGCTCGGTGCTTTGATTGTGCCAAATTTGGATGCACTTCAGCAATGGGTAAAATCCCAAAATCTGTCTCTGAAAATCCCCACAGAATACGGAAATCAACGTGAAGACTTAGATAATCCGCAAATAGAAAGTTTGTATCGTCAAGAGTTAAATCGGGAAGTCAAGAATCGTCCCGGATATCGCGCTGACGATCGCATCGCAGCTTTCCGCTTAATTTTAGAGCCATTTTCGATTGAAAATGGGATGATGACGCAAACTTTGAAAATCAAGCGTCCCGTTGTTACCGAACGCTATCGCGATATCATTGACGGGATGTTTGAAACAAGATAGTCGTTAGTTACCAGCTAACTAAGCAAAACCAGTCAACGAATCTCCTGTAATTAGATTAAGGAAAAAACTCATGGATGAAGTGAAATCACATCTCCTGCTGAAGCGTCCAGTAATGGTGAAAGTAGTAGTCACAACGCGGTGGAAAGAAGAAGTACAAAGACAACTGCAAGATCAAATTTCCAGCATTGACTCTCAGTTACAACAATTGGATATGCAGGGACAAAGAGCGATCGCGGAAGTGCAAAAACAAAGTGTAACACCTCCAGGTCCGTTAGTTACCCAGCAAATTGAAAGTATCCAAACTCAAGTTAACCAAAAGAAAAGCGAACTACTCGAACAAAAAAATCAGTTTCTCCAGCAGTTGCAACAAGTGCAGCTTTTGGAATTAGATCAAGAAGTTCCCCAAGGTCAAATGGACAGCTTTTTCCGTGTGGAACCGGGAGATAACTTGGTTCGGAAACTGAATGTAGAAATTTTGGTACGTGATGGCGTAGTTGAAGAAATTCGCGGCGATATTTAACTGCTATAGTTCCCCTTAATTTCCGTAGTCGCTATTAGGAAGGAAAATATTTACTTCCAGTAGCGACTTTTGGGTTTTGATGGGGAATAATCGTAGCCAGAAGAGGTGCAAACCCTCGGTGCTTGCTCCGATATACAGAAGATCTCCAAGAAAAACTGGTAGAATGCGATCTGACTTGAAAAATTATCAAAGAATCCCCTCAAATCGGAAGACCACCCCATGATCCACGAAATTTTCATGCCCGCCCTTAGTTCCACGATGACCGAAGGCAAAATTGTTTCCTGGGAAAAAGCGCCTGGAGACAAAGTGGAAAAAGGTGACACGGTGGTTATCGTCGAATCGGATAAAGCCGATATGGATGTAGAATCCTTTAACGAAGGATATCTGGCAAGTATAATTGTCCCTGAAGGAGAAGATGCTGCTGTCGGTTCGGCGATCGCCTTATTAGCAGAAACGGAAGCGGAAATTGCCCAAGCTAAAGAAAAAGCTGCCGGAATGAAAAATGGTGCTTCTACACCTGCAACGGCTAGTCCGCAAACGGCAACTGCTTCCCCAACACTTGCTGCCGAGAAGCAACCAACAACTTCTAGCCCTGGTAATGGTCGAGTGATTGCTTCGCCTCGCGCCCGTAAATTGGCGAAAGAATTGAAAGTTGAACTGAAACAACTTCAAGGTAGCGGTCCTCATGGCAGAATTGTCGCTGCGGATGTGGAATCGGCTGCTGGACGTACTCCGACGACAACGAAACCGCAATCAGCGCCTTTCCCAGAGGTGAAGACTGTTTCGCCTGCTGCACCCGCACCTGCACCTCAACCTACACCTGCGGCGGCGGCGCAACCAATGCCTGCGGCTGCTGGTGAAGTTGTGCGTTTGAACACGCTGCAAAATGCAGTGGTGAGGAATATGGTTGCTAGTTTGCAGGTTCCCACTTTCCGGGTTGGCTATACCATCACCACTGATGAGTTAGATAAGCTGTACAAGCAAATTAAATCCAAGGGTGTCACGATGACGGCGTTGCTAGCGAAAGCGGTAGCAGTGACGTTGAAAAAGCATCCAACGATCAATGCTAGTTACACTGAAGGCGGAATTCAATATCGTGCCTCGATTAATGTGGCTGTGGCTGTAGCGATGTCTGATGGTGGGTTGATTACCCCGGTGTTGCAAAATGCTGACCAATTGGATATTTATTCGTTGTCTCGCAGTTGGAAGGATTTAGTGGCGCGATCGCGTTCTAAGCAGTTACAACCAGATGAATATAGCACGGGTACGTTTACTCTCTCGAATTTGGGTATGTTTGGCGTAGATCGCTTCGATGCGATTTTACCACCAGGACAAGGCTCGATTTTGGCGATCGGTGCATCTCGTCCCCAAGTTGTTGCTACTGACAACGGGATGATGGGTGTGAAGCGACAAATGCAGGTGAATATGACTTCAGATCACCGCATTATTTACGGTGCAGATGCGGCTGCTTTCCTCCAAGATTTGGCGAAGTTGATTGAAACTCAACCTCAGTCTCTAACTTTGTAATTATTGTTGGGTGGGCAATGCCCACCTTTTCTCTTGCGTTATTTGCTGAGGTTTTCTGAAGCGAAAATTTTCGGAAAGTTTCTTGAGAAATTACCAGATAATTCTTTTTTCAATTGATTAACTAGAATTTGATTTCCCGACCTAATTAGACAATTAAACAAAAAAATACGGGCATAATGCCCGCATTATTAGCGCTCTTTGACAATTAGACAACTCTACGGTAATTGCTCTTAACTGGATTATAGCCTAGAAATTCTCGGCTTCAAAGAGAATTTAAAAATAACCTACTTTTCCTACCTTTCCTACTTTTCCTACTTTTAAACATCGGGAATACAAAAGTGAATTTGTCTCTTTGACAGCGTTGTTTAACACTACTCGCTCAAAAATATCGATCTTTTTGTGATTTCTTAAGAAGATTAATTCGCTTTAGCTAGACAATATCAAATTATTTAGAGACGTTGCAGACAAGCTCTCTACAAAATCTGGCTCTGTAGTGTTCATTAACAGAAATGGTATAATTAGCCGTGAAGTTAGCTGGATAATTTCGCAAGATTGTCAGAAAAAAGCCGCTAAATAAGTGCTTACTAGCAATTGCTGTAGCAAAATTAAAATGTAATCTGCACAAATTCTGTGGCAAAATAATTAAACTACGGAATCTTTACTTTTTAGCTTCATTTCTGCTGGTTGGGATTTAAGATCAAAATATTCCTGCAACTATTCCTCGCTAAATCAGCTTAAAATTGAGTAATAATTTCGCTCAAAAGAAGAAACATTCTGACGGGAAGCATTATTTATCCAGCAAATTTCTCTTAACCGCTAAATTTGCGAACAGATATGATAAATTGGTTGAATCAGCCTTAAACAGTAGCAATCTCAACTCCTGTAGCAGTGCATCAAAAAAAAGCAATCTAAATTAGCTCAAGATCAACAAGACAATTTCGTCAAGCCAAGTTTGGGTGATAACGAAGAATGGTAGGGTAGTATTGATAGCTAATCTGCTAAAAATTACTCAGCCCAATTGTCAAGTTAGAAAAGAGTTGCAGGAAATCTCCGCTAATTGCGATTGTAGCTTGTTTAGTTCTTGAAAAAAAAAGCTGAGTTGGGAAAATAACAGTTACGAAGAGACAGACTAGGAACAATTATAAACCAAGGAAATGTCTAAATTAAGTTGGTTATTGTTAGTAATATCTTGTTTGTTAGTAGAAGCAAGTTTCGTTAGCAGAAGTATAGCGCAAACAACACCTCCAGCAAATATCCCCGACCCAATTTTACCAGAACCGCGATCGCAACCAAATCTCGAACCGCTCCCACCTCCAGAAGAGTTACTTCAACCACCCACTGCACCAAATCTCGAACCAGAATCGCCCGCAATTCCTGGTACAATTACTGTCAGGGAGTTTCAAGTTGTCGGAAGTACAGTTTTCGATGAGTCAGAATTAGCCCAGTTATTAGCAGCATACACGAATCGTCCTCTAACTTTTGCCGAACTTTTAGCAACCCAACAAGCAGTAACTCGACTTTATCAGGAAAGTGGTTATCTTACTTCTGGGGCTTTTATTCCTCCTCAAGCCTTGGAAAATGGTATAGTAACAATCCAGGTAGTCGAAGGTGAGATTGAAGCAATCGAAATTTCGGGACTAAATCGACTCAAACCAGGTTACGTTCGTTCTCGTTTAGAAAATGCTACCAAACCGCCGTTAAATCAACAAGAGTTATTAACCGCTTTACAGCTACTACAATTAGATCCTCTCATTGAAAGATTATCAGTAGAATTAACTGCGGGGACTCGTCCCGGAGTAAGTAGGTTAGAAGTATTCGTCGAGGACGCACCTGGATTTTACACCGAATTGGGGTTAGATAACCAACGATCGCCAAGTGTTGGTAGCGATCGCCGCATCGTCCAAATCGGGCATAATAATCTTTTAGGTTGGGGCGATCGCTTGAATGTTTCTTACTACAATACAGATGGTAGTAACACTCTCGACGACATTAGCTACACTCTCCCAATTAATGCCCACGATGGTACAATCAGCTTCAGTCATCGTCGCACCGAAAGCGAAATTATTGAAGCACCTTTTAACGAATTAGATATTATTTCCCAGTCTCGTACCTACGAACTGAGTTATCGTCAACCAGTATCTCAAACTCCGAACACTGAATTTGCTCTAGGAATTACCGGAAGCTTACAAGAGTCAGAAACATCTTTACTCGGAATTCCTTTTCCCCTCTCGGCTGGGGCTGAAGACGACGGCGAAACCACAGTAACTTCACTGCGTTTCTTTCAGGAGTATACCACACGCACCGCCAAACAAGTTTTCGCCGCGCGATCGCAATTTTCTCTCGGTCTTGATGCCTTTAATGCTACCATTAACGCAGAAAATCCTGATGCTAGGTATTTTTCTTGGCGAGGACAAGCACAATATTTGCGTCTTCTCGCACCAGATACGGTATTCTTATTGCGATCGGATTTACAAGTAGCAGATCGTCCTTTAGTACCTCTCGAACAGTTTAGCTTAGGAGGGCAATTAAGTGTTAGGGGATATCGTCAAGATGTCTTACTTGCAGATAGCGGTTTTTTCGCATCTGCCGAAGTTCGCGTTCCCATCGTTCGCATTCCGGAATGGGATACAATCTTACAAGTAACTCCTTTTTTCGACTTTGGTACAGTCTGGAATAATAACGAAGTTGAACTAGAAGAACAAACAATTTCTTCTCTAGGTTTAGGTTTACAATTACTCATCGGATCTAATTTTATCGCACGTCTCGATTGGGGTATTCCCTTAGTAGAATTAGAAACTACAGGTGATTCTTTACAAGAGGAGGGAATTTATTTTTCAATTCGTTATCGCCCTTTTTAAGAATTAACATTTGGAGAAACTTTACACGCAATTTCTCTAAATAATTTTTTATACCAAGTTCTGTCTAGAGATAGTATACTTAGAAAAAATGTCATCCTGAGCGAAGCGAAGGATCTAGAGAGATCCTTCGCTTCGCTCAGGATGACGTAAGATTAAATGAAAAAGAAGTTGTATCTAGGTATTTCATTGAGTTAAATATTTTAGTCTCTATACCCCTACTATATTTAAGTGTAACTTAGGATTAGATGCAGATTCGCTCTCAAGGTTTATTGAGAAGTAAAAATGAACAAAATCTTAGCTTTATTAATTAGTATTTTAGTCTTAGGCATTTCTGGACAAATCAAACCAGCACTAGCGAATTATAGCGCAAATTTCTTATTAGCGCAAGCCAATAATTTAGAATCCGAAGCCCAACAACTTTATCAACAAAGCAAATATCAAGCTAGTATTGAATTATTACAGCAAGCTATTGCAAATTATGCCACCCAAGGAGATAATTATCGTCAAGCGGCTGCTTTAAGAAATCTCGCTTTAGTTAACTTAAAAATAGGCGAATTGGAGCAAGCCAGTAATAATATCTCCTCAGCATTAAATCTTCTCAATAATCTTGAAAATTCTCAAGCAAATCAGCAATTAAAAGCTGCTAACTTCGATATTCAAGGTCAAATAGAATTAACTATCGGACAACCAGAACTTGCTTTAGAAACTTGGAAAAAAGCCGAAAAAATTTATCGAAATCTCGATCTTCTTAGCAATTTAACGAAAAGTAAAATTAATCAAGCCCAAGCTTTACAAGCCCTAGGTTTATATGCTACTGCATTAACAAATTTAAACGAAATTCGAGCAACCTTGCAAGCCGAACCAGATAGCATAATTAAAGCCAAAGCATTACAAAGTTTGGGTGATGTTCTCCGGGGAGTAGGACAACTAAAATTATCTCAAGAAGTGCTACAATCAAGCTTAGAAATAGCCGAAAATCTGGGCGCATCTGAACAAATTGGAATTTCTTTAATTAGCCTAGGAAATACCACCCGACTGCTGCAAGACACAGACACCGCAACCTTATTATATCAGCGCGTCTCGACAGAAACATTTTCTCCCGAACTCCAAACCCAAGCGCAACTAAATCAACTTAATCTTTTCATCGATAAAAAGAACTATGACCAAGCAATTAACTTAATTCCTGCAATCAATAAATTATTAACTCAGTTACCTCAATCGCAAACCAAAGTTTATGCTCGAATTAATTTCGCTGCAAGCTTGACAAAACTGCGAAAAAATGTTATAAAAAAGCAGAATTTACCAACAGAAATATCTAATTCAGAAATCAGCAAAATTCTCGCCATAGCAATACAAGAAGCAAGAAATTTAGGCGACAAAAGAGCAGAATCCTATGGCTTAGGCAACCTAGGAAAATTATACCAACAAAACCAACAATGGAACGAAGCCAAAAAAGTCACCGAACAAGCATTAATCCTAGCTCAAGGAATCAACGCACCAGATATAGCATATCAATGGCAATGGCAATTAGGAAAGATTTTAGCAGTTAAAAAAGAGCGAAAAGGCGCTATCAGTGCTTATTCCCAAGCAGTAGATAATCTCAAAGCATTGCGTAGTGATATAGTCGCAATTAGTTCCGAAGTTCAATACGATTTCCGCGAAAGTGTAGAACCAGTTTATCGCGAATTAGTCTCTTTACTTTTGCTACCAAACGAACTAGGAGAAACTCCTACCCAAGAAAATCTGAAACAAGCACGAGAAATCATCGAATCTTTACAAGTAGCGGAACTAGATAACTTTTTTCGTGACGCTTGTTTAAACGCCCAACCAGTTACTATTGACCAATTAGATCAACAAGCAGCTATCTTTTATCCAATCATTTTAGAAGATCGTCTGGAAGTAATTTTAGCCTTACCAAATCGACCTTTAATCAGCTACACAACTAACTTACCGAAAACGGAAATAGAATCGACTATTCTCAAAATGTTTCAAGCGCTAACAAATCCTAGAGAGCGTCGTTTTATTGAAAAATTTTTAGAACCTTCGCAAGAGATTTATAATTGGTTAATTCGTCCGATTGAAAAGGAACTTAAAGCTAGTGGAATAAAAACCATCGTGTTAGTTCCTGATGGCAGATTTCGGAATATTCCCATTGCTACACTTCATGATGGGGAAAAATACCTTGCCGAAACTTATAGCGTTGCTACTGCTCCTAGTTTACAATTAGTAGACCCCAAACCCTTAGCCAGAGAAAACATTCAAGTTCTTAGTGGTGGATTAAGCGAAGCCCGTCAAGGTTTTTCGCCACTTCCAGGAGTAGAATTTGAATTAGAAAGAATTAAAGCTCAAGTACCAACTGAAATCTTAATCAATGAATCATTTACTGAACCAAATGTTAATCAACAAATAACCGAAAAAGCTTATCCCGTAGTTCATTTAGCAACTCATGGCGAATTTAGTTCCCAAGTTGAAGATACCTTTATTTTGACTTGGAATGATAAGATTAATATCGAAGATTTACGCAACTTACTCAAATCCGATACGAAACAAATTCGTCCGATTGAATTATTGGTTTTAAGTGCTTGTCAAACCGCAGCCGGAGACGATCGCGCTGCACTCGGTTTAGCTGGTGTAGCCGTCAGAGCAGGCGCACGTAGCACCTTAGCGAGTTTATGGTATGTTAGTGATGAAGGAACTTCTTTGTTAATGACTAATTTCTACCGGGAATTAACGAATCCAGAAATTAGTAAAGCCGAAGCTTTGCGGCGCGCTCAAGTTCAAGTTTTAGCAGAGGAGAAATTTGCTCATCCTTATTTTTGGTCAGCGTTTGTTTTAGTTGGAAATTGGTTGTAGTTAAAGCAAATTAGGATAATTTAACCGCAAAGGCGATCGCCTAAAATATAACTAGACAATCTCTAAGATCAGAAGGGTCAAAATGGTACAAACACCCGCCAAACCGCAAACCGAAACACTATTACTGCATTTACCCAAAACCCTGAATCTCTACGTCACCCTAGAACAGTTTACAGCCCTGGCAGCCTGCAATCGAGAATTAAAACTAGAAAGAACGGCAAAAGGAGAGTTAATTGTGAACCCACCCACAGGATGGGAGACTGGAAAACGAAATTGGCGCATTTCTGGGGAATTGTATTTATGGTGGCGGAATGCGGGTGAACCCGGAGAAGCATTTGACTCTTCAACTGGGTTCACTTTACCCAATAATGCAAATCGTTCTCCCGATGCTTGTTGGATTAGTCAAAAACGTTGGGATGCACTTACCGATGAACAAAAAGATACATTTCCTCAGATTTGCCCGGATTTTGTGGTAGAGTTACGCTCTGCTTCTGATCCGCTTAAATCTTTACAAGAAAAAATGCAAGAGTATCTGGATAATGGGGCAAGATTAGGGTGGTTAATCGACCCACAAAATCGAACCGTGGCAGTTTATCGAGTAGGTTTAGAAGTAGAAATATTGTCCAATCCGACGGAGTTATCCGGTGAAGAAGTCTTACCCGGTTTTGTGTTGAATTTGCGTCGGGTGTGGGGTTAGAAGAATTCCTACATTGAATTTCAGCTTACTGAAGCACCTTCGTAAGCCTCAACATTTTTATGTCTGGGTACAGCATAAGTCATAAAATCGTAAGCGAGTTGAGTGTTGGGAAAAATAGCTTGTGCTTCTGCGAGTAAATCTTTCAATTGTAAAGGATTACCGGGAGCGTAACGAGGACTAAAATGAGTCATAATTAAATGTTTCACTCCCGCAGCCAAAGCTACCTGTGCTGCCATTGTGGAAGTAGAATGAAGTCGTTCAAAAGCTAATTCAGCATCTTGGTGAGAAAAAGTAGCTTCGTGAATTAAAACATCAGCATCTTGGGCTAATTCTACGGCTGAATCACAGTAAATCGTATCTGTACAATAAACAACTTTACGCCCGGTTTCGGGAGGATCGCAAAGGTCGGTTCCGCGAATAACTCTTCCATCGGGTAATTTTACCGTTTCTCCGCGTTTCAATTGACCGTAAATGGGACCTGGAGGAATACCTAACTGAGCGGCTTTTTCAACTTTAAATCTTCCGGGTCGATCTTTTTCGGTAATCCGGTAGCCAAAAGCCGGGACACGATGCTTTAATTTAGTACAAGTAACGGTAAATTCATCGTCTTCGTAAACCAAACCTGGTTGGACGGGATGAACTCGAACTCGTCTCCCAATTTCCATGTAGGAATATTTTGCACCAGCACGAAGATATTGTTCTAAACCTGATGGTCCATTAATTTCAATTTTTTGCGCTTGACCTGCTAGACCGCAACTAGCGATTAAACCCATTAAACCAAAAATATGATCTCCGTGCATGTGGGTGACAAAAATGCGGCTAATTTGGGAAGTTTTGATGTCACTGCGAAGAATTTGGTGCTGAGTTCCCTCTCCGCAGTCAAACATCCACACCTCTGCACGTTGAGGGAGACGTAAAGCGATACTAGAAACATTACGCGATCGCGTCGGTACTCCTGAGCTTGTTCCTAAAAAGGTTATTTCCACGGTGCTATCAAATTCTTTGCTATTCCTCTCTTAACCATAGTACAACTGGGAATTGGGATTGGGGATTGGTGATTGGGAATTGGGGATTGGGGATTGGTGACTGGGGATTGGGGATTGGGGATTGGTGACTGTTCGCACATAAGTCAATTTGTGAAACAATTTTACTTGCGAATAAATCAGAACATTCAGCGATCGCTATTTAATTCAACGCAGGATTTAAGGAAATCAAATTGATGTCGCAGCAAAATCTCTCTCTTTCTCGTTTCTCTGCACTCCAAAATGTGTTCTCACAGCAACGCTACTGGTGGCTTTCCTTTCTATTTTGGCTGTTTTTAATTCTTCCCGGACAAGCTGTGGAGTTGCGTATTGCGATTAAAGATACTCCTAATCAGTTGAAAATCGGCAGTTCCACTACAGCAGTAGTTAAAGATAGTGCAGGTCGAAAAGTAGGTGAAATCGCCGCTATGAGTGCTTTAATGGCTCAACCAGAAAGTGGTGGAGTAACATTAGGAAATTGGCGTTCCGGTCAATTATCTGTAGAACCAAGCGGCGACGGTTATGTTTGGATTGGCGATCGCTGGTATCGTGGTGAAGTTGATCTTGTGCGTAACGGAAATAAACTTTTAGCGATCGATCGCGTCGATTTAGAAGCATATCTTTATAGTGTAGTTGGTGCAGAAGCAATTCCCACTTGGCATCTCGAAGCTTTGAAAGCACAAGCAGTTGCAGCCCGCACCTACGCACTTTATAAACGTGCTGAATCTAAAAGTAACTTATATGACCTCGATACAACCACCGCTACCCAAGTATATAAAGGTTTAGAAAGCGAATATAGCAGCACTCATCAAGCCGTTAATGCCACCGCAGGCGAAATTTTGACATACAACGGTCAAATCATCTTAGCTGTCTTTCACTCGTCTTCTGGGGGGCATACAGAGAATGTCGAAGATATCTGGTCAAATCCCTTACCTTATCTGCGTGGTGTCGTAGATTATGACCAAGAAGCGCCCGTTTATCAATGGACAAAAAGCTTTTCTGCAAGTGAATTAGGACAAAAATTAGGCGGAGTCGGAACAGTGAAAACCATTACAGCCGAACGAACCACCCCCAGAGGGAGAATAGTGACAATGAAAGTAGTTGGCGATCGCGCAACGAAAACTTTCAGTGGTTCGGAGATTCGCCAAGCTCTCGGCTTACGCAGTACCCTCTTTACAGTATCCTCCAATGGTAACAACTACCAAATTTCTGGTCGCGGTTTCGGTCACGGAGTCGGACTCAGCCAATGGGGAGCGAAAAACCTCGCCCAGCAAGGACTTGGCTATCAACAAATCTTAAGCCATTATTATCAAAATACCCTTCTCGCTAAGTTAAATTAGGGATTGGGGATTGGGGATTGGGGATTGGGAGGAATTGGGAGACTTGGAGGAATTGGAGGAA
>JAWQFW010000001.1:43451-65508 GCA_035968095.1 Oscillatoria sp. PMC 1068.18 | reverse complement strand
CATTACAAATTCTTCTTTAATTTAGGTTATCAGTGTTAGCTGCTAAAAGTTTGCTTAACTTAACATAGTTAATATTTTGTGACTTTTTGCGATAAATCGACAAGAAAAATGGTTCTTTACTTTGGCAAACCTTACTTATTCGTTACTAAACTCCGAAAATTCTCATTATTTCTTAATATTTATGAATGATTAATTTTTATTAAAAGTAGTCATTGCTCAGGGGAGCAAAGAATTTAGCAAGTAAAAAAACCTACCAAGCAGAGGAAAAGTAACTTCAATGAAATTGATGTAAAATTAAGCGGTTGCCTGCGGGATCGTAAGCATAAATTTCTCTACCGTGGGAAGCAAGAGTAATTTCTCCCGGAGGAGGAAATCCCAGCGCATCAAGAGAGGCGATCGCGGTTTCTAAGTTTTCGACTTCAAAACACAAACTCATTCCACTTGCGGTAGAATCAGCAAATTCTCGATCATGATTAGCTTTCGGGTGAAAGATCCCTAAACGCAACCCTTTCAATTGAAATTCTGCATACACCTGGGGAAAATAGAGTTGCGGATCTTGGTTGAGCAATTGACGATAAAATTCAACCAGTATTTCTAAATCTACCGCCGCCAAAGTTACAAAGACATCCTGATAGCGAAAATTCATTGCTCTAAGTCTGCTGTCAGACAGACAAAACTCTCTGGTAGATACTGTAATTAGGAAACAGGGGATTATCAGCTATTTTCGGAAAAATATTTTCAGTGCAACTCTCATTTCAACGAAACAGCAAGCTTACTTCCCGAAAAAGCTCAAATTTGTGCAGCGAAGTTGCAGCTACCGGGTGCTGATTTTCTTGAGGGAGTTTAGGGAAGTGGCGATCGCCACACTAAATCTACAATAAGCATAATTTTGCCATTTTAGACCATTCTCCTCAATAAATTTTACAGATAAACACCTTGTAGAGACGTTGCAGATAACGTCTCTACACAATTTCATGTAGTACAACTAAAGCAAATTAGAATTACTTCACTAATTTTGTCCCACACTTAAAGCAAAATTTAGAACTAGCTGGATTTTTTGTCCCGCAATTAGTACAAAAAACTGAAGTTAGTGGTGCAGGATCTTGCTGCGTTGTCGCCCCATTATTTCCATCTAATTTAGTAGGTACTGCCACTTGATTTACTGGTTGGGAAACTGCTACAGACGATTTAACTTGCTCTGGTGTGACTGATATTTCCGTTGAAGTTTTCAGCTTTTTCGCTTCAATTAAATTGAGAATAATTTGAGCTTCTCGTTTATAATCGGGACTATCTTTTCCACCTGATAATTCTAACGCCCGTTGCTCTAAATAACCAAGTAATTGTCGGAACAATGCTTGTTTCTTCGCATCAGTATCAGCCGCATTTAACTTTTCCAAAACTTGGCGTTGAATTTCTTCGCGATCTTCACGACAAGCTTTAATTTCTAACACTTGAGTTACTTCTTCCCAGCTTGAAGCAATATCAACCTTTTGTTCGCCAATTGCAGTTGATTTTGTATAGCGAATTGAATTTTCTTTCGTCGCTTTATTTTCTTCCTGACGCAGAATAGCTAAAGCCCTTGCTTGCACTACTAAGTGAAAAACGCGCGGATCTTCTGGAAATATATCCCAGAAAGGCGGTTCTTTTTGGATGTGAACGGGAACAGGTAAATCGCGACTTTCGCCTTTTAATTGCGCCCGTTTCGCAACAATAAATTCACCTTTCCAATCTTGATAAGATTGTCGTAAGTCGCGCATCCCATCAATGCAACGGAGCGAAAAACCACCAATTTCTTGCACAAAAATAACCCGGTGACGTTCGGGATCTCCTAATGGTTTAATTGCATCTTCGTTCCCAATAAATTCTTGTAACATGGGAACGAATTTTTGGGCGGCAGGATCGCTAGTTTTCCGACCTCCTAAGACAGCAACATTAACATTTAATGCTGGAGTAAAATTCGCATCTTTGCCGCGTAAAACAGCTTGATTAAGCAGAATTAAAGGTTTAGATTTGTTATAAGCAATGCGAATATTATTGACAATTTCGCTGTTGTCATTGTAAACCTTAAAGATGCGATCGCAGGCGGCTAATTCTTGCTTAATTTTGCTTGTTTGAGGCGCATTTTCTAATACTTGTTTCGTGCGATAGAAGATAATTTGCTGCAAATCTTCATCTTTGACATCGGGGATTTCGGTAATATCAAATAGCCGCATGACTTCGTTAGCTGCACGGGTTTCTTTCCACAAAGGGCTTGCTTGGTTAAGAACATCTTGGGACATGGTACTACAAATCGAATCCATCCCAGTTTCATAGGCGGTTTTGTTACCTACTGTTGCACCTGCTAACTGGGCGATTAAGTCTTCATACAAACTATTGAGTTCTTGGCGATCGTATAGTTTAATCCCGTTAATAATTAAAGCATCGGCGCTTTTAGCTTGCTTGTCGGCTTTTTCTTTATACAAATCGCGGGTTTGAATTAACTTTTGCTGCAAGCGGTTAAAACGATATTCTAAAGCCGTTAAATGCTCTTGTAAGCGGTTGATTAAATCTAACCCAATTGACCGCGCTTTGCGTTGAATAATGGCGATTAAAGCACCTTCTAAACCACTGAGTGCTTTTTCGCAATACTGCTCCATTTTGGCTTGTTTAGTTGTCCCAAATTTGTCTTTAAATTCAGTTAAATCTTGGAGTCCTTGTTCGTATTGTTTTTGACGTTCATTTTCTTTTGGTTCCCAAATGCGATCGCGTTGGGAGCGAAATTTTTCCGCCGTATCTTCCAAGATTTGCCGTACAGTCACAATAAAGGCAGCCGCGAATTTGGGTCCTTGGGTACGGTCTTCTAAAATGCGATAAAATTCGCTTTCTAAAGTTTGACGACCTCGAACGACTAATTGATTTCGATTGTCGTACATTTTACCAAAATAATCACCGTGTAAGCGTTCATCGGGGCTTAATTCTCGGAAATGATCGCTACGATATTGATCGACTTTTGGTTTCAAATATCCATCAACAAATTGGAGAATTTTTCCTTTTTCTCGCCCCAACATATTAACACCTTGTTGGGTACATTGCAATAAATTTTCGCTAGCAATTTCTTGACGAATACTGTTAATCCAGTCGGAAATTATTGCTAAAAAAGAACGGTCTTGAGCGGCAGAAATATCAGTAATCATTTCTGCTTCGGTGAGGCGCATTCTTTTCAGAATATCATTTTGGACTAATTCCCGCATTTGTGCAGGCAAAATTGCTGTTTCATTGAGCCACCAACTCACTAAATCTTGAGCAAGTCGGTTACTTAAAGAAGTACGAATTTGGGCGATAGGAATTTCAATAGTTGATAGCCCGAAACTCATGAAGTTTTTCGGGTAGCCTCGTCCACCTGGGTCAGCTTGCGACCAAGCACTTTTAATGTTATCACGAATTGAACGTTTATGTGGTGAAAAATCTGAGGTTAAATCGAGGAAAATATTTTGAGCAATCATTTCCCGAATTTGCTCTAATTTAAAGTCAGTTTCCCCGTTTTTTGTACCTACTAAATAGGTGAAATCGAAGGGTGGTAATTTGCTGCGAACTTCGTCAGCTAATCCGTTACTAAATTGACTCACATATTCGGTACGATGATCGGAAAAATAACTTAATTCCATCATCGCCGCATAGCCGTTAGCTAAGACTTTATCGCCAACATTAATCCCGGCAAAAGCTTCTGGAGTGGGGACAATTGCTGTTACAAGAGGACTTTGTTCTTTTTTCACCCAATTACGAACACAGTAGCCAATATCGATGAGCATTCCGCTACCTGTACCGCCGGATAAAGAACCTGTAACGAAGACATTAATACTGCCGCTATTTACTTTAATTCCATAGCGGTCTAACATAAAATTATCTCTTCCTTTGGTACGATTTACTGCTTCAAGAAACTTCTTTTGAATCTCGTAATAATTGCAGAAAAAAGCAAAGCGTCCACAAGCGCGAATTTGTCCGGCACCAGCTTCGAGAGAGGTGATATTTCGCTCTAATTCTCTGGGAAACCAACTGTCAATCCAAGGATAATTTTCCATGTCGGCGACCATTTCTCGGACTTGTTTCCCGCTTACTCTTGCCCAGTGTTTTTCGTTGTCTTTGAAGGGGGAACCTCCGGCTTCGGTGTTATTAATTTTGTAGTCTTTGTCGGTATCAATAATGAGGAAACTAACGATGGGAAAATTGTTGAGGCTAACGTAGGTTTCCTCGATTAATCTTCTGACTCTGGCGAGGACTTCGGTTCCGGTGCCGCCGATGCCGACGAGGACTGTGGGAACCATACTTTTTTCTTCTGCTTGTGCTGGCATTGGTTACTCCTTGTTTTGGTGGTTTTCGGGGGAGGCGGAGCCTCTGGAGGAGCGTTACCAGACGGAGCCTGGTAACGAGGTTTTGAGGGTGTTTAACAACTAGAAAAGAAGGGTAAGCCGGAAAAGTTTAGTAAACGATAGATGCCGATGATAATTCCGGGGGTGGCGGCAGTCCAGAAGAAGGCGTTTCCTAGTGCTAATTGACCTGCTAAATTAATGGGCATTTGCATAATATTTTGGAAAAGCCAACGATCTAGAGGTAAAACTAATGTCCACATTAAAGCTATCCAAGCTGCGCCTAACCAGAAGATTATCCATTTGAGATTGCTGTTGAAACTGGTGAATAATCGTTCGGTAAATAAGGTTTCGAGATTGTTGCTAGCGGTGGTGTGATAGTTACCTTTGGTGGCAAAAGCTGCTGCTCTTAATTCTAAAGATTCGCCGCCGATAATAACAGTATTGATTTTGACTCTTTGGGCGATCGCGTTCCCAATCACTTCTGGAGATACGGATGCACCCCCGTCGGTGACTAAGAGAAATTCTCGACAGCGATCGCTAATTTTGCTGAGTGCATTAATTCCATTTTGGATCGCTAAATTAATATCGGTACTGCCGTTCGCGACTCTTTCAGGTAAATTAGGGTATTGTAAAGCTTCAGTTAATTCGGCGTTGATTTTTTGACTGTCGCTTTGAAAATTATCAGTTAGCGAGATGGTAACTCCACCAAAGCCGAAGACTTGTACTTGGTTGGGTTGACGTAAAAGGCGATCGTTGATGTCTAAATACGATCGCACCGCCGCAACTTCTTGAGACATAACTGTCCCTGGTGCATTAAATTCTTGAGGTGTGTAGGTACTCGTACTCAAATCCAAACCAATCGCTACAGCTACATTCGGTCTACCGATCCCAAATAGCC
The DNA here is from genome assembly GCA_035968095.1 of Oscillatoria sp. PMC 1068.18. Classification (GTDB taxonomy): domain Bacteria; phylum Cyanobacteriota; class Cyanobacteriia; order Cyanobacteriales; family SIO1D9; genus IIICB1. Next base: position 60,264 of record JAWQFW010000001.1, on the reverse strand, counting down.
AGAAAAGTAAGGTTGTTGCTAAGAAAATACCTAACAAAATTAAGGGAATTTGAAATAAGGGATACAACCACAAAGGACGACGAGAGAAAGTCATTTTTTTGAGGTAAGAGATTGAACAAAATGATTAAGGAACAGGATCGAATTGATATTGAGAACCAGGAGGACCTTCAGTACCGAGAGTTGCTTGAACGAGAGGAACTTCCTCAAGGACGTTGGTTTGGGTGTTGGTTCCCTCAATGGGAATACCGCTTGCGAGTTGTTGGGAAACTGCGTCACGAGTAGCGTTTTGACTAATAGCTTCAATTAAAGCTTGGGTAGCATCGTAAGCGGTTGCAGTACGCCAGCTTACCCTTCCTTTCCAAATATTCGCTGCATCTGTAGCAAAAGGATCGTTAGGTTGCGATCGCCACGGAACTGCTAAAACTAGATCGGCGATCGCGTCTCCTCCTGCAACTAAAATTGTTGGGTTATACAGTTCGTCACCGCCAATTAAAGTTAAAGCTTGAGACAAGCTAGCATTCGCTTGGGCAATTTCTACGGCTTGGTTAACTTTATTTTTACTTAAAGCTAGCATGGCGATATTTGCACCCGCTTGGGAAGCGGCGTTTATTTCGCTGGCGACATCAGCCGTCGTCACATCTACTTCCTTAACTACTTTCCCATTTTGCTGCGAAAGGGCGTTAATAAATTCACGTTTGAGTAATTCGCTGTAGGGACTATCAGAATTAAAGAAAACCACTGCGGCTGGGGAAGATTGTTGACTATTAGCGTATTTCGCCAAAGTTATCCCCACCGTTTGTAAATAATTACCCAGTAACTCACCCGCTTTTTCCGTTTGGGGAATCGTTTTCACCGTCGAATTTCCATCACCACTAGGAGTAATACTCGTACTCACCGGAGAAAGTACCGCTAAATTATTTTGCTCATAAATCGCGATCGCCTGACGACTACCGCTATCAATTCCATGTCCTAATACTCCCAAAATCTGCGGCGACTGAACCAAATCTTGCGCCAAACCCGCCGATTTTGTCGAGTCAAGATCGTTAACAATGACAACTTGTAACAAACGACCCGCCGGAGGATTTGATGAGTTAAACTCATCTTGTGCTTGAGCCACACCACGGAGAATTTCTTGCGCGGTATCGCTACTAGAAGCAATTGGCACCACTGCGGCGATCGTTAAAGGATTACCAGCCTGAATCGCTTGAGTATTATGCAGATATATTTTACTCTCAGGATCGTTGCGATTATTATCAGTTGCTTGTTGATAACGCGCGATCGCTTCCAACCAATCTTTACTCGCAAATGCTGACGCTGCGCTAGTTTTTTCTGGCGTTACTGACAACAAAATTTTCTCACCTTGAGAAATTAAATTCCCATTAACCCCCTTACTACTAACAAATTCCGCCGTCGTTGCATCCCCTGAAACTTCCTCACCATTATTCTCTCGTGTCGCAATAACTCGATACAAACCAAAGCCCACACCTAATAACAGAATCACCCCAACTATTGCTAGTAAAATTGGCAATAATCCCGGCTTTGAGGTAAAAGTTGTCCCTGAAACTATCGTCCTCTTTGGTTTCTTTCCCGTCGAAGTTTCCATCGCTTCCCTAGGTAAACCACAAACTGCACAATCTGGAGTCGTATTTTGATATGGTGGATGAGAACCTGTAGCCTGAGAGGAATAAGCGTCATTTTTTGGTTCTCCGTCGCAAGTCCATTCACCCTTTGGATTCACTTTCTTTGCTCTCCGTTTTACCCTTATTTGTTCTACTTTAGAAATTTCTCTTAGCTATTAACTTGAAGATAACACGGTCGAGCCAGCTTAGTCAGGTCAAGTTACCGAACTGATAAATTAACTTTGCATCCGGATTTAAATAAATTACAATAGAAGTTTTATCTGAAAATATCTTTTAGACAATGCGATGATCCCCAAAATTGACACCATCGATCTTTTACAACTAGCATCCGGCGATCGCCTTTCGCTCCAAGTTTACAAGTTTATTGGCTCCCAACCAGGTAAAAAAGCTTATCTCCAAAGTAACCTTCATGGTGCAGAAATTGTCGGGAACACAGTTATTCACCAATTAATTGAATTTTTTTCGAGTTTAGAATCAACTCAAATTCAAGGCGAAATTTGGCTAGTTCCTGTTTGTAATCCCCTCAGTACCAATCAGCGCAGTCATTTTTTTGCTTCTGGTCGCTACAATAGTTACGATGGCAAAGATTGGAACCGAATTTTTTGGGATTATGAAAAAGAAACTCAAAAACTCAATTCTTTTGTGAGCAAAAACATTACTGAAGAAACAGCAGAAATTCGCTATCATTTTCTCAAAGTCATCCAAGCAGCTTTCCAAAAAGAAATCACCAAAGTTAACCAGCCTAGTAGTCTTCCTTATCACGAACAATATCGTTATCTTTTGCAATCCTTATGTTTAGATGCGAATTATGTCATCGACATTCATAGTTCTAGTAACCAAGGTCTAGACTATCTTTATTGTTGCCAAACTCGCGAAGCAAGTGCTAAATATTTTCTCCTAGATTATGCTATTGTTCTCAATGAATATGATGGAGATGCTTTTGACGAAGCCTTTATTAAACCCTGGCTAGCCTTGGAAAAAAGATTAGCTCAACTCGGACAAGAAACTCGATTTGATTTAGAATCTTGGACGCTAGAATTAGGTTCAGGAATGGAGATCAACTCCGAATCTGTTGCGAAAGGAACGCGCGGAATTATTAACTATCTGGCTGCTAAAGAAATACTCAAAATCGCAGATTTTCCTTTAGCAGAAACTAATGCAAATCAACTTATTCTCGTGGGAAAAAGCCAAATCAAAAAATACCATACTTTTGCTGGCGGGATGATTCAAAAAATAATTCCTCTCGAAACTAAAGTTAAACCAGGAGACAAACTTTACCAACTTCTTAGCTTTAATAAACAAGGAAAAGTACCAACAGTAATCGATGTCTGTGCAGAATCAGCAGGAATAGTCTTCGATATTGCAACTAATAAATCAGTAAATCAAGGAGAATATGTACTTTCGATTCTGGAAATAGCTTCGTAATTCGAGACTAATTTTCTCTAGAAACAAAGTTAAAATAAACAAACTTCTTTGATTACAAAAAAATAGTAATTATTGATTTTTGTCGCAAGTTTGTTTAAAATTCAATTTAATGAATTAATAACTTGTCATCAATCAAATCTACCAAGGATCAAATGACTCAAGAAAACCAGGAAATAAATTTAACTGAAATCGAATATCCAATTCCTTTAGCACCCGCAGGATTTAAATCTGGATTTGTGGCTATTATTGGACGACCAAACGTAGGTAAATCCACGTTAATGAATCAATTAGTCGGGCAAAAAATAGCCATAACTTCACCCGTAGCCCAAACCACTCGTAACCGACTACAAGGCATTTTAACCACCCCAGAAGTCCAAATAATTTTTGTCGATACACCGGGAATTCATAAACCCCATCATGAATTAGGTAAAGTTATTGTTAAAAATGCTTTAAGTGCAATTAATGCGGTAGATTTGGTCTTATTTCTTGTCGATAGTTCGGTAGAAGCTGGAGGGGGAGATCGCTTTATTGTTGATGTTCTCGAAGGTACTGAAACTCCAGTAATTTTGGGCTTAAACAAATCCGATAATCAATCAGAAAACTTTGTCGTAATTGATGCTACTTATGCAGAAATTGCCGCAGCAAACAATTGGGATTTAGTCAAGTTTTCCGCCCTAACTGGGACTAATTTAGACAAGTTGCAAGAATTATTAATTACTAATTTGGAACCAGGACCTTATTATTATCCGCCAGATTTAGTTACCGACCAACCAGAACGTTTTATTATGGGTGAATTAATTCGCGAGCAAATTTTGTTACTAACTCGTCAAGAAATTCCTCATTCAGTAGCAATTGCTATCGAAAAAGTAGCCGAAGCAGAAAAAATTACCCGCGTTTATGCTACAATTAACGTAGAAAGACAATCCCAAAAAGGAATTTTAATTGGCAAAAAAGGGAGTATGCTGAAAGAAATTGGGACTGCGGCGCGTCAGCAAATTCAAAAATTAATAGCAGGAAAAGTTTATTTAGAATTATTTGTTAAAGTGCAGCCGAAATGGAGACAATCGCGATTAAGATTAGCTGAATTAGGATATAAAGTAGAAGAATAAATTAAAATAAAAATCGGCAATAAATATCTGAGCGAAAAGTGAAATGCTAAGGAAAACTAATCCTCAGCAAAATCAGTAAAATTTCCAAACAGCAGAGATTTCATCTACCAGTCGAATTCGTCCTCTGATCGTAGCTCGAATCACTCGATCAATAGAAGCTTTTTCTTCGTCAGAAAGAGAATCTTGTTCTAAAATAGCAGCCATCAACCCGTAGCGATCGGCAAGAGTGATACATCCAGATTTGCTAACTTGAGCAAAGATATCGGAAATAGCACCAGGAAGAAGACGAGGAGGAATCAAAAGATTGTTATCCATAAAAGTTAGATTTAAACTCGATATTTTTAGTATCGTCTATTTAAGAGCTTATTAAGGTGAGGGAAATTAGGGATTTTGGCGATCGCGCCCACTGATATTTAGTGACAGCAGACAACATTAATCAGTGAGATGGAACAATTGGGATCGCGATCTAGATCACAAGCAAGTTGAGATAATCAAGCCAAAGTATCTCCAACACCAAAGACAAGCTCAACAGCGATCCTGTTAAGCTAAGAACATCTAAAGATACTCTAAATAACGAACAGTGTAGCGCTAGCCAAAAATAAACTGACTGACTCTGAGGGGTAAATTGGGAAATGGAACAAGAACAACTACAAAAAATTACAGGTTACTTTCTCGAAGAATCAAAAGAATACGTCGAGACAATCTCCGACGGGATTACCAAGATCGACCAAACCTTAGCAGATCCCGAATCTACCCAAGAAGTATACCGTGCAGCCCACTCAATCAAAGGTGGAGCAGCAATGTTAAATCTTGGTAGCATTCAAAAAACCGCCCTCCATCTCGAAGATTATTTCAAATTTCTCAAAGAATCGCCAGTCAAAGTTGACGAACCACTAAAATCAAAATTAATGCAAGTGGTAGGAGTGCTAGACAAACTCCTAGAAAAGTTACAACAGATCGGTAGTATCCCGGAAAATGTGGCAAAATCATTAATGGCAGAAGTTGAGCCACTGTTTCCAGAAATCGATCGGGAATTGAAAAAACTTGCTTCCGGTGGTAGTAAACCAGTAACCCCCAAAAACAGCGCTTCCAACCAACAGCAGAACTTTCATAAACAAGTTTTGCTCGAACTACGCGCAATGCTGAAACTATTTAAGCAGCAAGATCGACCAGAAAACCGTAGCCAACTGCAAACACACTGTCAGAAACTCACCAATCTCCGAGCCAGCCAAGGACAGAAAAACTGGGTAGAATTATTACAAACCGCATCTGGGGCGATCGCTAACCCTGAAAATTCTACCTCCAAACTAGCCAGTATAGTTGTTAAAGAAATTAAACAAGCAGCAGAATTAATAGTTGCAAATCGTAGTAGCGAAATTAAAGCTAGTCAGCAACTCGAAGCAATGGCTAGCTTAAAAACCGCACCAACTACCGCAAATTCAGAACCAGTAAAAGTCACTGTAATCAGTAAAGATCGCCAAATAATTACCGTCGAACCGGAAGTAGGAATGGCAGAATTAAATACTTTAGCCGATCTTTTTGCAGGTGAAGAACCTGATTTTGAAACCGAAGAAGTTTTCACAGATTCTCAAGTACAAAGCGGCGATGACCTCGAAACGGAAAAAGAAGATTTTGCTGATTTATTTGGCGATCTTAACCAAAATGAAGCATCTAGCAGTGAAAGTTTAGATCAAAATTTAAGCGAACTATTCGGAGCAGAGAAAACCGCAAAACCATTGCAATCTCCTAGCCAAGCAAGAACTGATTTAGAACCAGAAGAAGAAGATTTAGCTGAGATTTTGGCAATTGACGAAGGTACAACCTCAGCAGACGATACAGGCGATTTATTTGGTGCAGACTTCTCTTTTGAAGCGGAAACAACAGCAGAAGTAGCGAACTCGACTTCAGCAGATGATCTGGAGGATTTATTCGGTGCAGACTTCTCTTTTGAAGGAGAAATAACAGCAGAAGTAGCGAACTCGACTTCAGTAGATGATACAGACGATTTATTCGGTGCAGACTTCTCTTTTGAAGGAGAAAACAAAGCGGAAGTAGCTAACTCAAATTCAGCAGATGATTTGAGCGATTTATTCGGTGCAGATTTCTCTTTTGAAGCAGAAAGTGAACCCAAATCAGCAACATTAGGTGAATTAGAAGACTTTTCCTTATCCCCAACCCCAGAAACTAACAACAGCGACGAATTAATTAATAACAATAATTTAGTGACCGAGGAGAGTCAGGAATTAGATGAATTATTTGGCGAAAGAGAAAACAACAGCCGCAATAATTCTCTCGAACTTGAAACTTCTCAACTTGAAGAAAGTAAAACAAGTTCCAATCTAGGAGATTTAGAAGAATTATTTGGCGAGTTCGATTCAGTTGCCAACGAATCAACCGATTTCAACGAACTCTTAGCAATAGCTAACACCGAATCTAACAAATCAGAAACTCTCAAAGACAGTTTAGCAGACTTGTTTGCTGACGAAGCTACGCCCGCAGTAACTCCAATTAGTAAGCCAAAAGTAACCAGTTCAACCAAACCAGTCACAGAAGTAGTTGAAACGAAAATTGCATCCATCGAATATTTCGATCGCTTCGATGAACTAGAATTAATGCTGAATCAACCGATCTCTTCAGCAAATGCACTCAATGAGACTACGGAATGTGACTTTGAGAAGTTAGCAGCTTGGCTAGAACAACCAGCAACAGCAGTGGTTGCAGCGTTAGGAGAAGCAGAAGTAGAAGCAGAAGCAATTAACACCGAGACAGATAGTGAAAGTTTGGTGGAAGAAGACTTTGCAGATGTAGAAGCCTTACTCGGTGCAATGGAAACAATGGGAGGATCGTCCGCAGTAAGTAACCCCGTACCGCGTCCCTCCAGACAAACGCGAGTCAGCGATCAAACCCTGAAAGTACCAGTTAAGCAAATGGATAACTTGAGTAACCTGGTAGGGGAGTTAGTCGTTAACCGTAATAGTCTCGAACAAGACGAAGAAAGACTACGCCAATTTTTAGATAACTTGTTGCATCAAGTTGGACAACTAAGCGACGTAGGTGGGAGAATGCAAGACTTATACGAGCGATCGCTACTTGAAAGTGCTTTACTTGCTAATCGTAACTCCTACGATCGCGGCAGTACCAGTTCCGTCAGCAATATTAGCTCAGGATCTTCAAGCGATCGCACTCATCAAGTCGATTACGACCCCCTGGAAATGGATCGCTTCACAGGCTTCCATTTGCTCTCTCAAGAGATGATCGAGTTAATTGTCCGAGTCCGAGAATCTACCTCTGATATTGAGTTTCTCGTTGACGAAATTAACCAAGTCGCCAGAATCTTGCAGCAAGTCACCAATCAACTACAAGAAGGCTTGACTAAATCACGCATGGTTCCCTTTGCTGAAAAAGCTAATTATCTAATTAGTGCAGTCAAGCGCAGGTGTATAGAATTAAAACAGAAAAAGCAATGGGATAAAGATGCAGTTGTGCATATTGAAGGTCGAGATACCTTAATTGACAAGATGATTCTTGAACATATATCCGACCCGATGAAACACCTGATTACCAATGCAGTCTATCACGGAATCGAACTCCAAGAAGTACGCCGAGCCGCAGGAAAGCCATCAGCAGGTCAAATTACGATTCGTGCTTTTCACCAAGGAAACCAAACCGTAATTTCTGTCTCCGATGACGGAGCCGGAATTAACCCAGAACGGGTGAAAAATAAAGCGATTGAAAAAGGCTTAATTACTCAAAACAAAGCCGCTAGCTTATCAAACATCGAAACTTACGAATTGCTATTTTATCCAGGTTTCAGTACCAATGACGAAGCTGATGAAATCGCCGGACGTGGCGTGGGAATGGATGTAATTCGTACTGATATCCAGGACATTCGTGGAACAGTTAATATCGACTCTACTCTGGGGGTTGGAACTACGTTTACGATTCGTTTACCTTTAACTCTGAGTATTTGTAAAGCTTTGTGCTGCATCAGCAACAAAAATCGGATCGCTTTTCCGATGGATGGTGTCGAAGATATGATCGATGTCCCTCCCCATAAAATTCAGCTCACTGCGGAGGGAACGAAGACGATTTTTTGGCGCGATCGCCAACTTAGCTTCCAACCCCTCTCGGATCTCTTATCTTACAACCGTCAAATTGGCAGAAGCCAGCACTATGCAGGGAAACGCGAAGACGATTTAATTTCGATTGTGATTTTGCGTAGTGCAGGTAGTTTACTCGCGATTCAAGTCGATCAAGTTCTCGGTGAACAAGAAATCGTGATTAAACAACTCAGTGGTCCGGTTCCCAAACCCCCAGGAATTGCCGGAGCAACTGTTCTCGGAGATGGGAGAGTTATGGCGATCGCTGATGTTCTTGAACTCATCGATATTTCCCAAGGACGCATTCGTAAAGATGGCGCAAACATCCTCTGGCAAAAGGATACAACCAGTTTAACACCCGAATCCAGTGCGATTAAGAGCGAGCCATTAGTCTTGATTGTCGATGACTCAATCACTGTTCGCGAACTCCTCTCGATCACCTTCAGCAAATCAGGTTACCGCGTCGAACAAGCTCGCGATGGTCACGAAGCTTGGGAAAAACTCAGTTCTGGCTTACCTTGTGATATCGTCTTTTGCGACATTGAAATGCCCCGGATGGACGGGTTAGAACTCTTGTCTCGAATGCAAAAAGACCCAGAAATCGCCTCAATTCCGATCGCCATGCTCACCTCCCGTGGAGCCGAACGCCATCGCCAAGTTGCCGCTCAACAAGGCGCTAGCGGTTACTTTACGAAACCTTATCTCGAAGAAGTTTTGCTCGATGCTGCCCACCGCATGATTAAAGGCGAAGTTTTATTAGCCAATAGTACCCGTAAGAGTAAACCTCAACCGACTGTCTCAGCAACGCCTAGCTTTGTTCACGAACTACCTCCTAAGTCCGAAACTAAGGTTCTCATTGTTGACGACTCGGTTGTTGTCCGCGAACTGCTCTCAGCTACGTTTAAAAAAGCAGGTTATCAAGTAGAACAAGCTCGCGATGGTCAAGATGCTTGGGAAAAACTCAACTCCAATCTCGGTTTTGATATCGTCTTCTGCGATATTGAAATGCCTCGTATGGATGGGTTAAAACTGTTGTCTAAGCTTCAAGAAGATGAAAAACTTTCCCAAGTACCTGTGGCAATGATTACCTCTCGTGGGGCGAAAAAACACCAGCAGAAAGCAGCAAATAAAGGGGCAAAAGGTTACTTTGTTAAGCCTTACAAAGAACCGGAGTTACTCGATGCTGCCGAACGTATGCTTCAAGGTGAGATATTGTTGCAGGCGGAAGCAATTTAGTCTTCGATTCGTGATTAATTAACTTTGTGGGTGTAGAAACGTAGCAGTGCTACGTCTCTCAAATTGCGAATAAAAACAGACAAATCTTGCAACCGAGATGATCGGCAATTCAGCGTGAGTTTCTCCAGCCCCTAGACTCTCACTTCATCAAGATCAACGAAAATTGCTCATTAACGTAGAAACGTGGTATGTAACCTCTAAATTGCAGCTAACTTGTTAAGGAATTTAACGGTTTGTGGCTTTTTGCGTTATGGAGGTTAAATGCAGAGGTAAACTAGCCTACAGCCAAAAGCTGTATTAAACGGAGAACACTCGGTAAGGAGTTAATAGTAAATGTCTCATCAAGTCAAAATTTACGATACCTGTATTGGCTGTACACAATGCGTCCGCGCTTGTCCTACAGACGTGCTAGAGATGGTACCTTGGGATGGCTGTAAAGCTGCTCAAATTGCCTCTTCTCCACGTACAGAAGACTGCGTGGGCTGTAAGCGCTGTGAAACCGCTTGTCCTACAGATTTCTTAAGCATTCGCGTCTATCTGGGGGCAGAAACAACTCGCAGTATGGGTCTGGCTTACTAAAATTAGCAATAATTTGCAGAGATTTCTCGCGAGAGAGGGAGCATTTTGCACCCTCTTTTTTGATTTGTTCGTCGTTTGAGAAGAAGTCCAAAAACTTATTTTCGAGCCAGGATTTACGCTCAAAGGGAGAGTAAAATAGCAAAAGCAATTCCATCTCCAGCCAACCTTGACAAAAAATATTGTGATTAAGATCAATGTAGTAAAGCGATGAGCGACGCAACATCAAAACAGCGTCCTTACCCCCGAATCACAATGACTACTCTTGCTGGCTATCACCTTGGTAAAACTCTTTACCAAAGTAGACGTACCTTCGTTGATCGCGACACTCGCCTGAGCGACTGTCTCCCCGTCGTCATCAAATTTCTGCGCCACGAATATCCCAGTTTCTCGCAATTGCTACAGTTTCGCAACCAATATACGATTGCCATAAACCTCGATTTACCCGGAATCGTCAAACCCCTAGCACTCTTAACCCACGGTAACGGTTACGCTTTAGTAATGCCCGATGAAGGGTATGTTTCTTTGGCAAAATATCCAAAGGAAAAACTCTCACTGTTTGATTTTCTCACCGTTGGAATCCAACTAGCCGAAATTCTCCAGCAACTTTATCAAAACCGAGTCATCGACTTTGATGATTATCCCTGATGTTAACCGTTAGTTTTTCAGAAAAATCTTATCCTTGTATCGAGCTAGTTTTTTTGATTTTGACTAATCTTTGTTTCCTAGTCAATAAGAATTTACAAAATTAGACATATTTTTGGAACGTTTAGTTATTTTTGCCATACATAATTAAATACACAAATCAATTTGAATATTTTTACTAAGTTACAGTCATAAGCGTATAACAAAAAGCTATCTTAAACCTAGATTCACCAACAAAAAAACAACCTCAATTATCTCCTGAATAAGCAGCACAAATAGCTTTTGCTGCGGTAAAAAAGTATTCCGCATATTCAGCAGGTTTCACCACCTTAACTTCCCCATCAAACCCTAAAATCCAACGCTTTAAATCAACATCTGACAACGACCACTTTGGTAACGTTACTTGTAACCGATTGGGAAAGCGCTCATCTCCAGTTTCCGATAGTATAAACAAAAATTTGTCAAGAGTAAAACTATTTTTGTCCTTTGGTGGTGACATCTTCATTTTCCCAACTGGAAAGCGCTGAGTACCTTCACTGACAAAACGAAAAATCCGGTCACTTATCCATAACTCTACCAGAATCTCCACACTCGCTCTCACCGCCTTTTTACTACTCAGATATTTTCGCTGTTCACTAGCACTACTTCCTAAATAAATTCCCGGTGTTGCTGCATACAATTTCATTAATCTTTGACCAGCTTTTTTTTGCTCAAGATCAGGACGATTTTGACCCGTATTTTTTCCTGAAAATAGTCGATCTAAACGCTCAAATCTTAATAATTTGTCCTCGTTACCGCTCACAATTTCAAATCCTAAATACCAAGCAATATTATGAAACACTAATTGTAAAGGATAAGCTTGAAAAAATCCTTCCTTATCCACCGCAAACTTACCAACTCCCGGAAAGCGATTTAGTTCGAGCAACTCTCCAGTTTCAATTGCTCGTTCAACTCGTTCGGGGTTTTTAGCTAAAGCTGATAATGGTAGTTTTTCACTGTTAACAATTGCTCTTGTTCCAATTATTCGTACTGGATAAGTATCAGTTTCAGTTAGCAGTTGACTAGCTTCCATTCTCTCGCGAAGCGCCTCGTAAATTTCTAATTCTATCGGGTTATCTAAATGATGAGTTTGAGATTGTACTAAGCGAAATATTTTTTGGAGTTCTCGTGGACTGAAAATTGCTGTTCCTACATAATAGCCACTTCGCAAAGGTTTTTCTGGTAAAATTCGATAAGGTTTGAGGATTTTTTCGATGTCTTTACGGAGGTTGTTGCGAGAAAAAAAGTTAGATTTTTCGGCGCAACTCATTTGCTCGATTAAGTTTTCTTGAATAGAAAGTTCTGAGTGGCACAAAAAAGGATTATAAATCAGAAAGCGAAGAGTTTTTAGTAATCTTTGAAATGGTTTGATGTCGGAATATTGATGAGTAACGAAATTGGCTTCGTTGAGTAAATTTAGTTCTAATTCGTTAGACTCTGGTTGAGAGTTAACTTGATTAAGTTTTTGAGGAGAAATTAGCTGAAGAAAGTGATTTTGTTTTAACCATTCTAAGTCCCTCGCGAGATACTTTTCTTCGCTATACACTTTTCCGGCGAAATGCTTGACAAATAAACTAATTTCTGATATTTCTGTTTTAATTGGCGGAACCTGACCGAAAATCTCGACGAAAGTTTCCGGTTGGTTAACGTGCATTGCACCGATACCGGGATAACGTAAAATTAGGGAAATTAGATGCAATAAGCGTTCAAAGTCGATTAATCGAGAATATTCGTGTAATTGAATTTGACTGTGATGGGTACGATTATGACGGTTAATTGAAGTGCGCGATATTTGCTGTGGTATTTTTTGAATTAGAGTTTGTAAATCGAACTCTTTTTGACTAAAATCAACTCGATTGACAACAGTAAATCCTTCTGCTGGGATGGGTGGAAAACGTTTCAAAGATTTTGCCATACTCTCAATTACCACTTCTGGTACTTGACGATCGCGCCTTTTATTCCTTTCCTGACAAATCTTAACTTCCGTATCCACATACCACGCAATCAATTCTAGCTCGAAATCAGCCAACTTTCGCACCATTTCCAGCCGATAACAGCGTTTAGCATTAGTCGCATCATAAATTATATCCCGATCCCTAGCGATCTGGGCGGCAAATTGAACTAGCACCTCCCTCTCAATTTCCTCCCAACTTCCTTGAATCGTTTCCGCACCGTATAATTGTTCCCGTATCCTATCCGTAGAAACAATTTCAGCATCAGGTAACAACCCCACCAGTTGACTAGCAAAAGTAGACTTTCCACTACCCGGAATACCGATAAGAAAATGACACAAGCGTTTATTCGACATCTAACCAGAATTAATAACTAGCTAAATTCACTATAAGTCAGGGCTAACCTCAACCATGCTTTTTCTGTGCGAATCACAAATCTAATTTCTGGCTCTAATTCTGTATCACATTTGTCTCGAAAAGTCAAAAGCAACCCGACCTGTTTCCGTGAAAATAACTTAATTAAAGTACAACCAGGCGCAAAAGCAAAAGGCTCGACAAACACAGGAGGAAACCATGACTTATATTGAGCAATTGTATCCCTGGCGAATTGTGCGAAACTTCCCTAACTTCCAAAACCAAGTAGTAGCCAAATTTCGCCGACGTAACGATGCACTTGCTCATCTACAAGTCTTACAAAGGTTAATCCCCAGTGCAACTTTTGCCGTTATTTTTGACCCTTCCACGGAGTCAAAATCGCCATCTGAGTCCAAATGACGATGCTCAAGCGACTTGAAAAAGAGAGGAAAACTCATCTAGCCCGCTTTGTCGGGCTTTCTTTCATCCTCATTTTCGAGGGAGTCTAAGAATCGCTGAAATGCCCATTCTTGCGTCGAGTGCTACCAACCCCAGTCAGTGTATGACTTTCAAGCTTTCAAGTGAGGCAATTAATGACACTTATTCTCAATTACTCGGCTACTGACTTGACCCCCGGAATTTTACTAGGTTATAATCCTTTCAGTAAGCGGGTTCTAGATCGACCCTCTTCTGACTTCTTCGGAAGTTGAATTAATGGAAACCATCCGCACCTCCAGGGAGATGATCGTCCCCACTGGGCTTCTGACTTCTTCGGAAGTTGAATTAATGGAAACTATAAAGTACGGGTAATCCAGACTACCTTCCACTGAACTCTTCTGACTTCTTCGGAAGTTGAATTAATGGAAACGAAAATGACACCTTCGAGTTCATAATAAAAGGCCCACTCTTCTGACTTCTTCGGAAGTTGAATTAATGGAAACTTAAGGGTTTTATAATCTTTATCTGACGCCATAAAGATCTTCTGACTTCTTCGGAAGTTGAATTAATGGAAACTTTGGGCAGGAATTATGGCAAGAACTTCAAAATTTTCTCTTCTGACTTCTTCGGAAGTTGAATTAATGGAAACGGTAAACCGTAGGGTTGAGGAACGGACACCTCGCGACTTCTGACTTCTTCGGAAGTTGAATTAATGGAAACAGCCACAAAGGACCGTCCGAGAGACTGATCTGAAAAACTTCTGACTTCTTCGGAAGTTGAATTAATGGAAACCCAGTACAATTTCCAAAGATTGCGGGTTGGCTGGTACCACTTCTGACTTCTTCGGAAGTTGAATTAATGGAAACAGAAAATAAAAACAAAAAGAAACTGCAAAAGCCGAAAAACTTTTGTAGTTTTTTTTATCTAAATTAATAAAAAAGCTAACCCAACCGCAGAATTAGTCCCACCCCCCTTCAAACATCAAACAAAAAATTCCCAAAATCAAATACCAACTCATACATTCACCCCACATACTCATACTCAAACTCAGATACCCCCTTGGAGAATGAAAAAAGAACCTCCAAATACACAACCAAATGGACATCTCCCTCCTACACCTAGAAGCAGCATGGGAAATAGTTCGCCAACGCACCCAAGCCGCAGGAATTGACGGAATTACCACCGACTTATTCGGCGGAATAGTTAACCAAGAACTACCTTATCTGCAACACCAGCTACAACAAGAAACCTATCTAGCCTATCCAGCCAAAGGCTTTTACCTCAAGAAAAAAAGCGGCGGCTACAGATTAGTAGGAATTCCCACCGTCAAAGACCGCATCGTCCAACGCTTACTTTTACAGTCAATTTATCCCACCTTAGAAGAAACATTCAGTAATTGTTCCTTCGCCTATCGTCCCGGTAACGGTGTCAAACAAGCAATCGACTATTTTGCCCAATTTTATACAGCCCAACCCGTCTGGATAATTAAAGCCGACATCGCTCAATTCTTCGACAACCTTTCTTGGGCTTTATTACTAACGCAATTAGAAAAACTATCACTCCAACCCACCACATTACGCCTCATCGAACAACAACTAAAAAGTGGCGTAATCATCCAACAACGGCGCTTGCATTGGATAAAAGGAGTCTTACAAGGAGGCATTCTTTCTGGTGCCTTAGCCAACTTATATTTGAGCGAATTTGATGCCAAATGTCTCGACTTAGACATCAAAATAGTCCGCTATGGAGATGATTTTGTTATTGCAACCCCAGGATTGCTAGAAGCCACCCGCATCCTGCATTTACTACGTTACTGGCTGCGAGACATTTACCTCACCTTACAACCAGAAAAAACCCAAATCTTTGCCCCTCACGAAGAATTTAAGTTTCTCGGCTATCGTTTTCAAGCAGGGCAAATTATCCCTCCAGTACGAAAATTACCTCAGTCACAAAACAAAGCGAAAAAAAAAACCATAGTTCCCATTTCGCGCCCACCTCTTACTTGTAGTCTCAAGCCCCACGAAACTGTATTTAGTCCAGCCAACACCAAACAATATTGGAGTGAAGCAATGACAACATTATATGTCACCGAACAAGGTGCTTATATCAACGTTAAACATCAGCAGTTTCAGGTTTCCCACAACCACGAATTAAAAATAGCTATTCCCGCAAATCGCATTAGCCACATTGTTTTATTTGGCTGCTGTAACCTCTCTCAAGGTGCAGTAAATTTGGCACTCAAACGACGGATTCCGATTATTTTACTTTCAAAAAAAGGTCACTATTTTGGACGTTTGCAAGCTGAAGGGATGGCAGAAATTAAATATTTAGTCGCCCAAGTAGAACATTGCTTAGAAGCCGAATTTGTTTTGCAGCAAGCCAAAAGTATTGTCGAGGGAAAGTTACACAACAGTCGCATTTTGCTACAACGTTTAAATCGTCGCAAAAATCAGCAAAATGAATCAGCCAAGGAAGCTATTGCCGAACTAAAACAATGGATTAAAAAAGTCTCCACTGCTGAATCATTGGAAATATTATTTGGTTATGAAGGAGAAGGGGCGCGTATTTATTGGCAAGGATATGGTAGTTTATTGAAAGAACCTTTTGTCTTTAGCAAACGCACTCGCCGTCCTCCCATCGACCCAGTAAATAGTTTATTGAGTTTGGGGTATACTTTAATTTTCCAGAATATTTACTCGTTAGTCCAAGCAGTAGGTTTACATCCTCATTTTGGGAATTTACACGCCCCTCAAAAAAATCATCCCGCTTTGATTTCTGATTTGATGGAAGAATTTCGCGCTCCCATTGTCGATTCTTTGGTAGCTTATTTAGTTAATGGCGAAATTTTAACTTTGGCAGATTTTATGCCACCAGATGCGCGAGGTGGGGTATACTTGCATCCAGATGCCCTGAAAAAGTATCTTCAACATTGGCAAAAAATGTTGCAAAAGGAAATTACTCATCCTCACACTGGGTATAAAGTGAATTATCACCGTTGTTTGGAGTTACAAATTTGGGAATATGTGGCTTGTTTGATGGGTGAAGAGGAAGTTTATCGCCCGATGAAGTGGAAAAAGTAGGGATTGGGGAATTCCCTCGTTACCTGGCTGGAGCCGGGTAACGCACCCCCAGAGGCTCCGCCTCGTTATCTATCTTTTGGTGGAGGCAGAGCCTCCCAAGAGCATTTCTAGACAGAGTCTAGAAACGAGGGGAGGTGTATTCCCTCGTTACCCGGCTGGAGCCAGGTAACGCACCCCCAGAGGCTCCGCCTCGTTATCTATCTTTTGGTGGAGGCAGAG
>JAWQFW010000001.1:28286-43351 GCA_035968095.1 Oscillatoria sp. PMC 1068.18 | reverse complement strand
CCTCCCAAGAGCATTTCTAGACAGAGTCTAGAAACGAGGGGAGACTAGGTTTCTCTTTCACGCAAGATGTGATTCTTAACTTGCTGGGGGTAGTCTCCTTGGAGAATTTCATCGAGAATAGGGGCGTTTTTACCTTGACTATAGACGATCGCCGCGATCGCCGCATCCATATTCGTCAATGGTAACATTTTCTCTGACCCCAGAAAATCCTCTCTGACAATCTCCGTCAGGAAATTGGGCAAATATCGATTAATTCTTTCCAATAAACCAATGACAAATAAACTATTGATCGCACGATTAATATTACTATTTTTAAATAACAAACGAGTACAATCCGCCAATCGATTTATTAAACTAGAATTATCAAGATTAGCCAGCATTTTTAAGGTAATATAAGCTGGACGTGCTAAGTAAGTTTCTAGATATTTGGTTGTTTTTCTCTCAATTATTCTTTCAGTTACCTTAAAAGTCATTTCCGCCACTTCTGAAGGAATAAATTGCTGTTTATCTGACCAAATATCGACTATTTTATAGAAAACTTGAATCAATTCGTCAGTATTTTCTTCACTTAAAACTTGACAAATTGCTAAAAGTTCTGACTCATTAATTACCCAGCCTGCTTGACAATTTTTAATTAAAGCTTTACCCAAATTAAACCGACAACCAACAACTGATGATTCTTCGATAATTGTCAATAATTTAGCAAAGTCTAAACCTACATCTTCAGCCAGATTCAGAATTACATCAGAAGCGCTTAAACTAACTTCGCGGGACTTATCTAAACATAAATCATAGAGATAACTAATAGTCTCGGGCTGGTTTTCTACTTTTGTTTGATAAAGTCTAACTAAGGTTAAACGGGCTTCTTTTTCGTGACTCTGACTATGAAGATAAGGTTCGATTTGTTCGGGAATACACTTAATTTTTTTCAGGACAAAGTTTCTCTCTTTTGGCTGAAGCAGAGGCAGATATTTTTTTAATTGCACTCCTAGAATTTTATCTACCTCTAAAACATTCAGCATAATCAGAATATCTTTCGGATGCTGCTGGATTTGAGTTAATAACCAATTAGCAATTTTTTCTCTATATTCTCGCTCTAAATTGTTACCTTGAGTTAATAAACTTCTTAAGAAAACTGAAATGACAGGTAAGTGCGAAGAGGGAATTTCTTGACAGGGTATTTGCAATAAAGCCGTAGTAAAAAGTTCCCCTGCGCCATAACTAATTGCTGCTTCGAGGGCGAGTTGTTCGAGATATAGTTTCTTCCCAGTTCGTTGGGCATTCCCTAGTAAAATGTTAGTTACTAAAGTAGTAATCAAACCTGGTTGTTGCGTAGCTTCAAAGCCTACCGCAGCAGCTAATACTTGTTCCCATTTCCCCGAAATTGGGGTATAAAGGGCAGCTAACCAGTTATTACCAAAACTTGTATCGCTACTATTAATTAATCTGGGTAAAACTTGTTGAAACAAATTCAAAGCTACTTCTTTTTCTTTGAATAAATTGTGTGGCGGTTGGGCGATAATTGTTTTAAATAAACTAATTTGTAAATCTGGGGGAATATCTGATGTTAAATGCAGTTGGATAATTACGCGACGAGTTTGACTGCCGCAGTTATAATAATGTTGTTGCAAAGTTTGACAAACTTCAATGTCGATATTTTTGCCAAAAGTTTTGGGTATTTGGGCGTAAGCTGTGATAAGATTGCCGAAAAAGTAACTGCGTTCGTCGTTACCTTTAGCGTCTAAACTTAAAGGACGATTTTGAATTGTTACTAATGCCTGTTCGATTTTTTTTCCGGGATTAATTTGGAGTCGGGTTAAAAGTTCGCCTGCGGTTTCTGCTACTTTGTTACTTAAGCTAGTATCGCAGTGGGAAAGCAAAGCTAAGTTAACTGACCAAACTGAGTTAAGATGACGATTGGATGCTGATTTAATCGCAATTAATAAGGTATTTTGGTAAGCGTCGCCAAGTTGGAGGGCAATGGGAATTAATTCGAGTAAAATAGAGGAAGCTTGACTGTCGGCATGGGAAACACTCGCAAATGCAACTGTGCGAAATGGAAGCATTTTTTGTCGGTTGAAGTTACGACTAATCCGAAAAAATTCGCCGATGCTAACTAAGTTTAGCAGTTGACGTAACACCGACCATAAGTAGTGTTTAGTATAAGCCGTTTGGTCGAGTTGAAGAAAGCCGAGGAGTTCGACTTGCGCGGTTTCTCCGGTGGGTGTAGAATAAAGCCAGCGCGCGATCGCGTATTCGACAAAGGTTTGGTGAAAGAAAATTAATCTCTCTCCCCCAATCTCGTTAATTACACCGTCGCTTTTCAATTCGCTATAAGCTTGAAACTCAATCTCGTCTAACTCTAGCTGCGTTTCGTAAACAAAATCTCGTAGGCGATCGCTAGAACTACCATACACGATCTCCGCCAGCCGCAAGCAAAGATTTTTCTTCGCTATCCCGACTCGTCTCGCATCCGCATGCAACTTCCGACTCTGACTAATCCGAAAATCCCAGAAGATATCATAAAGTTGGCTAACTGTCAAGTCCTCCGGCACATTTTCTTCCTTCGCAAACAAGTCACAAAGCAAAGCCAAAAGCAAAGGATTGTGCGTAATCTCCGTTAAAGACTGACTATCCGCACTCAAAGCAATAATTTTTGCGGCAAAAGCTTGACATCCAGCCAAATCTGTAGTATTGAAACTTTGCAAAAAAGCCGTAGCCGCTTCCGTTACCTCTGTGTCGTCAAACTCCTTAACCAACTGCTTTTCCACACTGTCGAAAAACCCCGCAAAACTTTCCGGATAAGGAGAGAAAAAATCGCGGTAGTCAGTATCGCGACAAGTAAAAACCACAGTTACTTCATTTTCCAGTAACTCAACACACAAACAACGCCAAATCGGGACTAACTTCGGCTCTAAAATTAAATCTAAAGTATCCAGTAACAGCACACCTCGACCCAGAGATTGACTTAACTTGCGCGTCACCTCAACAATAGACTCACGCTTTCCAGTGAGTTTCTCTCCCAACTCCCAACCCAACATCTCTGCTGACTCAATTAGATCGTTGCAGCGAATTAAAGCCACCCAACCAGTAGCCGCCGTGGTAAAATCTTCCTGGAGGCGATCGTAAATACTTCCCAACAGCGTACTTTTACCATAACCCGCCGCACCCAAAATCGAAATCACCCGACGCTTCTTTTCCTTCACCCCTCGAAAAATAGCATCCAAACAGCGACTCAACAAAGCTTCCCGACGAATCAGAGGTAAAATATAAGGATTAAGCGCAATTCTCGCACGAGCAGAACTTTGTTCCACAAAAGCCAAATCATCTGGTAAACTAGCAGTAGCCGTAAGAGTCTCTAACTCAGGAAGAGTCGGATGCAAAACAATATCTTCCCACTCTAAATCCAAAGCCTCACAAATTTCCACAAAATACCGACGATCTACAGGCTTACCATTAAAAAACTTACTAACTGTAGACCAAGAAATTTGTAAATCCTCGCAAAAATGGGTTTGAGTTAAACTGCGTTGTTCGAGTTTCAGCCTCGCAATCTTAATTCCTGTAATTGAAGCAACTAAAGATCGCTGAATTTTACCTTTTTGTTTCCCCATCGTTAGAATACCAGACCGCAGTTCTCATTCTAAGTTATATACCAAACTACCAATAGTCATATACCTGGCTCCCTCATTTCCCTCGTTACCTGGCTCCAGCCTGGTAACGCCTTGCTCCCTCGTTTTCCTCGTTACCTGGCTCCGCCGGGTAACGCCCTCCCAGAGGCTCTGCCTCGCGATCTTTTCATCTTTTGTGGAGGCGGAGCCTCCCAAGAGCATTTCTAGACAGAGTCTAGAAACGAGGGGACAAAGTTATACACCAAACCAACAAAACTCATATCCAAACTCAGATCCCACTTCCGAACATGGAACTGTAAGCAGAATTTCACCAAATCTGAATTATGACTGTATTGTACGTCACCGAACGAGAAGCTTGCCTCAAAATTAAGCACCAACAATTCCAGGTATACCACAACAGCGAACTCCAACTCTCAATTCCCGTCAACCGTATCAGTCACATCGTCTTATTTGGTAGCTGTCGTCTCACCCACGGTGCGATGAGTTTAGCACTCCGGCGACAAATACCCGTAATGTTTTTATCGTATCAAGGACGTTACTTTGGGCGCTTGCAAGGTAAAATTGCCGAAATTGACTATCTGCAACAGCAAGTCAAAAATTCTCTTAACCCCGAATTTCGCTTGCGTCAAGCCAAAAGTATCGTCGCGGGGAAAATACTCAATGAAAGAACTTGGTTACAACGTTGGTATCGTAGCAACAAACTGCCAAAACCACAATTAGCTGAAACAATTGAGAAATTAGCTCTTTGGAGAGAAAAAGTCAAAGAAGTTGAATCTATCGAAGTGTTGTTAGGATATGAAGGACAAGCTTCTCGTCTTTATTTTCAGGCACTAGGAAGCTTTCTCCTCGAACCATTTACCCTAACTAAACGTACTCGTCGTCCCCCTACCGATCCAGTCAATAGCCTCTTAAGCTTAGGTTACACCCTTTTGTTCCAACAAATCCATACTTTAATTCAAGCCGTGGGATTACATCCTCATTTCGGTAACTTACATACTCCTCGCCCTAATCATCCTGCCTTAGTTTCGGATCTTATGGAAGAGTTTCGCACCCCCATTGTTGATTCTTTAGTAACTTACTTGGTTAACTCACAAATTTTTCACTTAGAAGATTTTACCTCACCTGATGAGCGTGGTGGCGTTTACTTACAGCCCAAAGCCCTGAAAACTTATCTTCACCATTGGCAGGAAAAGTTGCATAATCAAGTAACTCATCCTTACACTGGAGTCAAAGTAACTAACCTACGCTGTTTTGAATTACAGGTGTGGGAATATATTGCTTGTGTTATTGGCGAAAGTGAAGTTTATCGCCCGATGTTGTGGAAAAAGTGATATCCAAGTGCGATCAGTAATTAGATCGCCTTTTTCTCCATCAGTTGATAAATTATCCCTTTTCTTACTCTTTTTCAAGGGGGTTGACAAATCGCTGAAACCCCTATTCTTGTGTAGACCCCCTTGAAACGCTTATCAGCTATAGCTTTCAAGCTTCCAAGTGAGGTGATTAATGACATTTATTTTCAATTACTCGACCACTCCCTTGACCCCCGGAATTTTACTAGGTTATAATCCAGTTACCAAGCGGGTTCTATCTTGACCCTCTTCTAACTTCTTCGGAAGTTGAATTAATGGAAACTGGATGCTCCAGACAATGCTTTCGAAAAAGTTCGAGATACTTCTAACTTCTTCGGAAGTTGAATTAATGGAAACAAATTGTTTGAGCGGAGACTGGTGCCAAAGAGAGTACTTCTAACTTCTTCGGAAGTTGAATTAATGGAAACAATATATACAGGCCTTGACTTACGACGGAATCAAGCTTCTAACTTCTTCGGAAGTTGAATTAATGGAAACGCTGGGCCTGTTGCAGATTGCTGCGCGGAATAGCGCCTTCTAACTTCTTCGGAAGTTGAATTAATGGAAACCTCAACCTTAGTATCAACGACCTCGATCTGAGGCTGTGCTTCTAACTTCTTCGGAAGTTGAATTAATGGAAACTATAATACGGCCATACTTTTCGTAGGCAGAATTACTTCTAACTTCTTCGGAAGTTGAATTAATGGAAACTTTTCCAGCCAAAACAGGCTACTTTTTGGTCACATAGAGAATCTTCTAACTTCTTCGGAAGTTGAATTAATGGAAACTTTAGAAACTGATTTCCACAAAATATATCGCGGGACCACTTCTAACTTCTTCGGAAGTTGAATTAATGGAAACACTCTATGACGATGACTGGATCTAGCCCATCTGGTTGCTTCTAACTTCTTCGGAAGTTGAATTAATGGAAACGTCCAACACTTGTCGGCCTTTGTGAGCAAAACCTCTTCCAACTTCTTCGGAAGTTGAATTAATGGAAACAGGTCACTTTTGGCTTGCTCAGTGGGCTTATAACTTCCAACTTCTTCGGAAGTTGAATTAATGGAAACTCGGATTTTTGTCTGGACCCCCACTTTGGGCGACGGCTTCCAACTTCTTCGGAAGTTGAATTAATGGAAACAATCTTCCGGCCTAAGAAATTGTCGATTTCGGTCGTGAGGTCTTCCAACTTCTTCGGAAGTTGAATTAATGGAAACTGCGAGGGTCCGCTGACCGTCGAATGCCCCAGCTCCTTCCAACTTCTTCGGAAGTTGAATTAATGGAAACTAGAAAGTCTTTATTGGCATCTTCCCGTCGAGCTGACCTTCCAACTTCTTCGGAAGTTGAATTAATGGAAACGTGAAAAGAGGAAAACATAACTCCAAACAGAGCGGAAAAACTTCCAACTTCTTCGGAAGTTGAATTAATGGAAACTGGCGGAAAGCGGAAAGGCGGAAAGCAGACTGAATCTTCCAACTTCTTCGGAAGTTGAATTAATGGAAACTATCCGCCGCTCGCCCTCAACGTACGACTGAACAGACTTCCAACTTCTTCGGAAGTTGAATTAATGGAAACGATTATGTTAATACCTCCGACTTGAGATTGCAATGCCCTTCCAACTTCTTCGGAAGTTGAATTAATGGAAACCTGACCATCACCGTTTTGACCATTAACGCCGTATCTTCCAACTTCTTCGGAAGTTGAATTAATGGAAACTTTCCTCTCCCACAGGGGAGAGGTTGCCATCAGGCTGGCTTCCAACTTCTTCGGAAGTTGAATTAATGGAAACGATGTCTCCTGGCTTTGACCGTTTTTGTCTTTCCAAAAACGCTTCCAACTTCTTCGGAAGTTGAATTAATGGAAACGCGTTCTGCTAAGTCAATGGTAGCAGCAGAGGACTCCTTCCAACTTCTTCGGAAGTTGAATTAATGGAAACGCTCTACGGAGACCTTTCGGCAGACCTGCTCTGCCTTTCTTCCAACTTCTTCGGAAGTTGAATTAATGGAAACGCTCTGCCTTTAAATGAAGCTCTTCAATGGGAGCGCTTCCAACTTCTTCGGAAGTTGAATTAATGGAAACAAGAACAAACGCTCCCTGCCTCATAGCAATTGTTCTTCCAACTTCTTCGGAAGTTGAATTAATGGAAACATAAAATCCAAAATCCTCCACTTCTTCAACCTCTGCTTCCAACTTCTTCGGAAGTTGAATTAATGGAAACTATCCTGAATATGGATGTCCATAATGACCTCCATATTCTTCCAACTTCTTCGGAAGTTGAATTAATGGAAACTAAACTAGAAATTTCTACCGAAATTTTTAATCCAGAAATACTTCCAACTTCTTCGGAAGTTGAATTAATGGAAACACTTACCCTTGGAGGTGCTCACTCGACTAGCACTCCGCTTCCAACTTCTTCGGAAGTTGAATTAATGGAAACTAGTACGGCTGCTGCGGCACAGTCTGCCGCTGACCACCCTTCCAACTTCTTCGGAAGTTGAATTAATGGAAACATTCCAGCTCTCTCCACTGAGACCTAAAAGAAACGAAAGGTCTTCCAACTTCTTCGGAAGTTGAATTAATGGAAACGTGGATTAAAATCTAAAAAAAGCTACAAAAGTCACCAAGATTTTTGTAGCTTTTTAATTCAATACTCACAACAAACACCACCAACCTTTAACGAAACACCTCACCGAAACTCGTTATAGCAGAGAACGAATTAGTTAGGACATCCTCATTTTCGGAAAACCTTGCTAGCATAGGCTCTCATCACTGTTTACTGTTCACTGTTTACTGCTATAAAACCCCACTCGTCACCTCTCACCAACTCGCAAAATTTTCCCCAAAAACCCTAAAATTCCCAACTCAGATACCAACTCATACAAACACGACACAAACGCAAACAAGAACTCAGATCCCCCCCCACATCATAGAAACAGAACACAAATCAACAACAAACCATGTCCACCCTCTACATAACCAAACCCAACACCACACTCAACGTCAGCGACAAATACTTCCAAATTCACCAACAAAACCAACTCCAAGCAGAAATACCCATCCACCAAGTCAGCCAAATCATTATCTTCAGCCCCAACAAAATCTCTCCCCAAGCCACCCGAATAGCCCTCAGCGAACAAAAACCCATCTTATATATCAGCCAACAAGGATATCTTCTCGTCCACCTCAACGACTTCCAACCATCACTCAGCAAAACCTTAATCCAACAAAAAAAACAATGGCGTAACCAAACCTTTAGCCACCTCCTTGCAGAAACCTTAATTCGCGCCAAACTCCATAACAAACGCACACTCTTGCGGCGTTTAAACCACTCCCACTCAACTCAACAAGCCACCGAAGCCATCAAAACCCTCGCCTTGCTACTCGAACATTTACCCAGCATCAACAGCCACAAAGCCCTTTGGTTTTACCACAACAAAGCCAACAACTCATATTATCCCGCCCTCGGTTCCCTACTACCCGAAGCCTTCCAATTTCAGCAACGCCAGGAAACACCACCCCTAGACCACATCAACACCTTACTCAACCTCGGTTACGCACTTCTAAGTCAAAACTTATTCACCTTCATCCGCGAAGTCGGATTAAACCCTCACTGGGGACACTTCCATCTCAACTGCATCAATCATACACCCTTAGTTTGCGACTTAATGGAGCAATTTCGCACCCCCATTGTCGAAGATTTAGTAATTGATTTAGTCAACTCCCAGCTTCTCACCTGCGACGACTTTCTTCCTCCCGACGACTTAGGTAACTACTTACTTTCTCCCGCAGCCCTAGAAAAATTTATTTACCACTGGGAAGCCAAACTAACCGCACAAATCAATCATTATTTAGCCGGACAAATGACCTATCGTCGTTGCTTACAATGGCAAGTACAAGCTTACGTGGATTATTTGTTAGGAAAAATCGATTTCTACCAACCTTTATTCGTTACCTGGAAAGCGAATAAACCTTTGGCATTATTCCCCGTTAAGCAAACTATCAAACAACGTCGTTTTGTTTCGTTTTCCTAATTTTGTCCGATAATTCTCAGCCAACCATGTCATTCTGAGCGAAGAATCTCCCAAACAACAAAATTAGACCCCCCTTATTAAAGGGGGAGAATTCCCCACCTAAAACCTTAGTCAAAGCTGATGTTTTACCTAATTTGTTATGACATTGTAGAAGATAGCCGCCGCCAAAGAGTAGCGAAACTTTTGCAAGCTTACGGTTTGCGAGTCCAAAAGTCAGTTTTTGAAGCAGTCTTGAACGAAAAACAATACGAAAACTTGCAACAAAAGCTAGACAAAATGCTCGATTCTGAAACAGACCAACTCCGATTTTATCCTCTCTCCGCCCACTGCCGAAATAAAGTAGCAATTCTGGGAATTCAACCTAAGTTTGTTGTCGATGAGCAAGTGTTAATTGTTTGAAAATTTATCCCAAAATGTAATTCAATCTAGAAGCAAAATAAGTAAATTATTCCGACACAGATTGAATTACTCAATTAATTGTCAATCGTAATTGGCAGAGTCTAAAAATCGCTCAAGGAGATGCCAAATGTCTCACCAAAATTCAGCTTAATTCTCACCAAAAAAGCTGAAAAACAACTTAATTCTTTACCTGTATCCACTCGTCGTCAGTACCAGAAAGCTTTTGCTCTTTTCTGTCAAGAAGGTGCTAGCTACCGCAGTTTAAGGACTCATCGCCATCGAAAAAAAGGTGAAAATCTTTGGAGTTCTTCAGCTTCAATGTCGAAACGTTTTTACTGGCATTATACCACAAATCGAACAATTGTAGTCATCAATATCGACTCTCATTAATAGTTAGTAAAGGAAACAAAAAATGGTCAACTACCAAAGAGATTTTTTACGCTTAGAACCACCCGGTTATCAAAAAGCACTGAAAGATTTTGCGGTGCTTGAGTTACTGGAAAAACTTGCTCAAATAAACGAGAGTAATTTGATTTCAGAGGAATTAGAAAATCTGGCGGCGTTGTTAATTAAACAACTAATAAATAATCTTAATTTTGAGGTTATTTCGACTTACTTGCATGGAATTCGTCAAGGTGAATCTGCCGTAATTGCCGACTCTTTAGTCCGCAGTCGAATGTTACCCATTCCCGTCGATTCCCCGGCATTTTTTCTCGATGCAACTACTCCTCGTTTCCCCTTTGGTTCGGTGGTTAGTTGGCTACCAATCGATGAACCAGAGTTAACTGATTGGGGAGTTGTTATCGGTCGTTATTACGGCTACGCACCGGAATCTGCTAACTGGAAATGGTGTTATTTACTACTTCTAGACCCCGATTCTTCTTCAGCCCGTTGGTGCGTTGTTGATACAGCTTGGGAAACGGATTTGGAGAAGTTTGAGGATGAATAAACCTCGTAGTTTACAAGCAAGAGAATTGCATTTAATTTCACTTTACAGCCATTGTCAATTAGGAATGACACCACAACAATTTTATCTGAAATGGAATGTAACTTACGAGCAAATGGCAGAAATTTGTCAGCGTTCTTATTCTACCGTTAGAGGTTGGTTTAAGCGGGGTCGTTATTATCGTCGTCCAACTCCGAATGATTTGCGTCATTTAGCGATGATGGATTTTTTGTTGGAACATTATGAGGAAATTCCTGTTCCTCTTTGGAAAAAAGTTTGTGAGTAGCCGAACGCCTAAAGGCGCGGCTATACGGACAAAGCCCGCCTGCGCGGGCTAGGTTTTTGGTTTGAGTCATGAGGCTTACAGACAAGATATTCGGCATTTAAACCAAAATATCAGTAATTGCAAAATAGTTGTAGTGCGACCATCTTGGTCGCTACTCATACCTAAATTAAATGCGTGTCAGCTTAGTTGAGATTTGGGTATGAGTCAAGGTCATTTTGACCTGTCTTTTCCGTAGTTAAGTTGGCTATTCTAATATCTAGAAACCGATAGCAGTTATTGGTTTTATGACTTCCTCGGAAGTTGAACTAATGGAAACAACTGCAACTTAAAAATAGCTTCACTCAATTAGAGTACGGCTATTTTAGGTAGGGACGTGGTTCGCTGCGTCTCTACCTTATTTTTGACATTAAAAAGCCCGGTTATTGGAGAAACCGAGCTAGTGGTCGAGCTATTTTTGCTCTAGCTTTTTCTCTAAACGTTGCATCGCGCAATCATCGCCTAATCTTACCGCCATTGCCAGAAATCCCGACAAGTATCCAGTAGCCTGATGAGGGATGAGTATTGGTGCGAAAGCGATTAACGCTACTACTGCAATGTTGATTAGCTTTTTCATGGTGGTTATCTCCAAGCAACTTGCCACAAATATTCTTGGGATTACTTGGTTTTTCCACCTGCATTTAGCATAACTCATCAAAATAGTTTTGTCTACTTTTTTTTGGGAAAAGATCGGGGGCAATTTTCTTTTTTCGGGAAGTAAATTTGAGATGAGAAACTAAGTTTTCGTCATTCGCATCAAAACTATTGTTGATTAGGAAGATGGGTTTTAAAGTGGTTAATGAAGGGACAAAAGAGAGCGTAATTAGATGATTATTGCGGGATTGAGTAGCTAAGGAAAGTTGCTTCTGGGCGTGTTTTTTGGTTCGTACCGGGAGAAAAGCAACCATGAAAAAGATTACTGCTACAGTTTTCGTAGTTATCCTGATGCTAGGTTTTGCACCGCAAATCATCGCTACAAACGCTTCTGCTGCTTTAGTCTGCGTAGATAAAGAGGGTAGCGAGTATCATTGTCCTGACTAAGAGTGAAGCGCGATCGGGTCAAAAGTGGCGATCGCGCTTCACGTTTTTGTTATCAATTAATTCATCCTCTGCGAGAGAGGATCGACCCTTGAGAAAATTATGCCAAACCTTAGTGAATAAGTTTCCATTAATTCATCCTCTGCGAGAGAGGATCGACCCGGTGAGTCGTAGTTCGTGAGGTATTAGCAGGTTTCCATTAATTCATCCTCTGCGAGAGAGGATCGACACTTATCCCTTGCTACTTTGTTGAGGACAAGATACACTGGTTTCCATTAATTCATCCTCTGCGAGAGAGGATCGACTCCACAGGTTTTTCCACGCGGTTACCGCAATCTCGCGTTTCCATTAATTCATCCTCTGCGAGAGAGGATCGACCATACTTTCTTATTTGTCTGATAGGGAATCACCGCAAGAAGTTTCCATTAATTCATCCTCTGCGAGAGAGGATCGACAAAAATATCAGAAGGGCATTACGAGGAGAGGATTAGTCGTTTCCATTAATTCATCCTCTGCGAGAGAGGATCGACTCGACAGGAGAAGAGATGGCTAACTTAATTTTACCTAACGTTTCCATTAATTCATCCTCTGCGAGAGAGGATCGACTCTTGCCCGTGCAAGGGCAGTTAACCGTCAATCGCAGTTTCCATTAATTCATCCTCTGCGAGAGAGGATCGACGATCGCTTACTCAATGAAGCGAAGCTAGAGCTTGAAGCTGGTTTCCATTAATTCATCCTCTGCGAGAGAGGATCGACCTCTATTTAAACTCGATCAGTTGATGGTGCAAGATACAGAGTTTCCATTAATTCATCCTCTGCGAGAGAGGATCGACTTGCGATTGGAACTTTAGCAAATATCGAGATTGTATGTTTCCATTAATTCATCCTCTGCGAGAGAGGATCGACTTGAAGAAATAGCTCAGGCGTATTATCCAGGTTATCAATGTTTCCATTAATTCATCCTCTGCGAGAGAGGATCGACTGAATTCACCGTTTCGCATTAAATACAAATAGAGGTTTCCGGTTTCCATTAATTCATCCTCTGCGAGAGAGGATCGACAATCGCAAAAAAGCAGTCTTCAAACTAGCTAAGTTAGTTTCCATTAATTCATCCTCTGCGAGAGAGGATCGACAATCCAGAGCAAGCTGGGTCTTGGGAACCTAAGTCAGGTAAGTTTCCATTAATTCATCCTCTGCGAGAGAGGATCGACCTTGTGTATGAAAAGCTAAAAGGTAAATATATTGTGTTTCCATTAATTCATCCTCTGCGAGAGAGGATCGACTCGCCAAGCTGTTTCCAAGGTCGCCATTTCGCGTTTCCATTAATTCATCCTCTGCGAGAGAGGATCGACTACGTGGAGCAAATCGACTTGTCAGATAACTTGCTGTTTCCATTAATTCATCCTCTGCGAGAGAGGATCGACCTTAGTAGTTTATGTTAACAAAATTGCGTGTCAATCTAAAAGTTTCCATTAATTCATCCTCTGCGAGAGAGGATCGACGAGGATGATGAATATGACGAGGATGATGAATATGTTTCCATTAATTCATCCTCTGCGAGAGAGGATCGACCCTTGTGCAGCCGGAAATCCGGGAGCCTGCGCGTTTCCATTAATTCATCCTCTGCGAGAGAGGATCGACCTCAAACTTTATTTCACTAAAGAAGAAGAAAGAACCAACTTTTTCCATTAATTCATCCTCTGCGAGAGAGGATCGACTTGCACCTATAGACCTCATAGGGATTACAGATTATTGTAATTTTCCATTAATTCATCCTCTGCGAGAGAGGATCGACCTAAAATAGTTTCAGTATCCCCTAACAAGATTTGTTTTTCCATTAATTCATCCTCTGCGAGAGAGGATCGACACGAAAAAAGAGAAGCGATAAAACCGAAATTCAGGTTTTTCCATTAATTCATCCTCTGCGAGAGAGGATCGACGTGAAGACTTTCGCTGGATGTTCAGACATAGGTCTGGACACTTTTCCATTAATTCATCCTCTGCGAGAGAGGATCGACACTTTTTAATTGCCCAATCTCTTCGTCTTCTTCTTCTTTTCCATTAATTCATCCTCTGCGAGAGAGGATCGACTCTTTATAAGCGCCATCGCAATATTGCGTTATTCGGTTTTCCATTAATTCATCCTCTGCGAGAGAGGATCGACTCACATTTTGTGTGCCTCCTAAATATACTTGCAAAGTTTTCCATTAATTCATCCTCTGCGAGAGAGGATCGACTTACTGGCTAGCTGGGTCGATATTCCTCACATCGGTATTTTCCATTAATTCATCCTCTGCGAGAGAGGATCGACCCGATGACTTTTCCCTAGTAGAAGGTGAGCCGCTAAAATTTCCATTAATTCATCCTCTGCGAGAGAGGATCGACTCTTGAATTCTAATTGGGTTGTAATTCGTTTTGCCGAAGATTTCCATTAATTCATCCTCTGCGAGAGAGGATCGACCGCCAAGCATAGCCAAATCCCCAACTTCGCCCAATACATTAGATTTCCATTAATTCATCCTCTGCGAGAGAGGATCGACTTGACCACACAATTTTCCCGATATGGCTCCAAGGAGCATTTCCATTAATTCATCCTCTGCGAGAGAGGATCGACATGATGAAGATATCATTAAGCTTTACCATGCTGAGAATTTCCATTAATTCATCCTCTGCGAGAGAGGATCGACTGGTTTCCTTTCAATTGGGTTTTCAATAGAAAGAAAAAGAATTTCCATTAATTCATCCTCTGCGAGAGAGGATCGACAAACAAATCTTCTACTTTTAATTGGAGATATTCAATTTCCATTAATTCATCCTCTGCGAGAGAGGATCGACAAAATAGATTTTTATCTTATCAAGGAAAAGATAGATTTCCATTAATTCATCCTCTGCGAGAGAGGATCGACAATCAGCATTACCGAAGGTTTTAATGCTGGATGAACTTATTTCCATTAATTCATCCTCTGCGAGAGAGGATCGACTCTTTTGAATGAAGCTTCTAGCAATAGGCGATTCAATTTCCATTAATTCATCCTCTGCGAGAGAGGATCGACAAGCGAACAAATGTGCATCTGCAAGGCTCTGTTGGTGCATTATTTCCATTAATTCATCCTCTGCGAGAGAGGATCGACCTTATGCTGCTTATTCTCCAACTCTTAAAAGAAAGATTTCCATTAATTCATCCTCTGCGAGAGAGGATCGACGTTATTCGGCGGCACACCGGATGACATTATTAATATTTCCATTAATTCATCCTCTGCGAGAGAGGATCGACAATTAGAAACTTCTAGACTGCCAGGGTTTTTCCCGTTTCGATTTCCATTAATTCATCCTCTGCGAGAGAGGATCGAC
>JAWQFW010000001.1:0-28186 GCA_035968095.1 Oscillatoria sp. PMC 1068.18 | reverse complement strand
AGGGTTTTTCCCGTTTCGATTTCCATTAATTCATCCTCTGCGAGAGAGGATCGACTTGATCTAGAGGAGGTATTTCCCCATTGCAAGTTTCTAATTTCCATTAATTCATCCTCTGCGAGAGAGGATCGACTGGGAAGAATCTCTGCCCGAAGAGGAAGTTTGGGGAATTTCCATTAATTCATCCTCTGCGAGAGAGGATCGACAGCAAGGCTGGAAAAACCTTGTATACTCTACATTTTAGAACAAGATTTCGCCGATGTCCCTTCAAGGAAGAAAAATCTTCTCACTCAACGAACCTAAAATCGCTCAAACCCTTATCCCGTCTAGTGCGCCGACCGATTTGTCTTCTCATGTACTTGTAAGCCTTACTATTACTGGGTTTGCACGCGATCGCCCCCAGAGTAGATTTTCTACAGCTACCCCTGGGCGCAATTGCGGGGCAAGATTGACAAAAAACAGTATTTTTAGTTTAGTCTAAAATCATAAGTCGCGATCAAGAGTTTCTTCCACCCACTTCCGAATATCCGAATAAATGTAATAAGGTTCGTTTGCTGAATCAAGATAGTCGGGGTTAGGATACATCACTGAATCCGGTAAAGATACCTTTGTCAACTGTAAAACACTACGACTAATAATAGTCATTTGAGTTAAAATCTCTTCGGGTTCACAAGCCCCAATCACATTTTTACTGATATCCTTATTTTTCATTTTTCTTTCTCGCGAAAGTCGCTTATCTTCTGCAAGAACTTCTTTCATTCTTTGTTTAGAAACGCCTTTTGCACCATGAATTAATTGATTGCGCTTTGCAGCCCAATAATCGATCTTTTCCATTGCGGAAGTCATTTCATTAAAAGCTGTGAGATCGCCTTTTTTAGTTTCCACCAACGCTTGAACAAAATTTAATTTACTAAAACGACCCGGAAGCTTGTAAAATTTTTTAGGCATTTCTCTTTCTCGCTGCCATTTTGGGTAAAATTTTTTATTTATTTTTGACTCCAACCTATCAAAGCTACTAACTAAATCTTTATTAGCCAGAAACTCATCTATAGTATTTTCATTTAAATACCAATCATCAGGATAATTATCGCGGTCGAAATATCTTTCACCATCCAACTGACGGATTAATTCATGTAACGTCTCCTCGTAAAAAGAACCCATCCGAGAGAGAAAATCCGCAATCCGATCTAGATCCCAAAATAAACAACATTGCGTATATAAATTGAGCAAACGAGCATATCCGTTGTGCTGATAATCTTGCGGTATTTTTGCTAACTTTCCTAACGCTTTATCCGCTTGCTTATTTGCTTCCTCTGCATCTAAATTGAGATATCCAACTGCCATCCTTAATGCTTTCACCAGCAATTCCAAGGAACTTTCATTAGCTTGAACTTCCTCAATACCCGCTTTTTCTAACTCTTTTAAAGTTGATAACCATTGCTCCAAAATTACTCGCGCTCCATCAAAATCCCAACGCTGTAATAATTGCTTAACCGTTTGATATTTTTGAATACGTTGATAGCGCCAATAAGAGAAAAGATGACACTCGGAAGCTTCTCCAGCTAAAAGCTTGAGAATGGACA
Source organism: Oscillatoria sp. PMC 1068.18 (assembly GCA_035968095.1). Taxonomy (GTDB): domain Bacteria; phylum Cyanobacteriota; class Cyanobacteriia; order Cyanobacteriales; family SIO1D9; genus IIICB1. Next base: position 26,606 of record JAWQFW010000001.1, on the reverse strand, counting down.
ATTTTGGTTCCAAATAAACTTGATTAGAAACTTCAGAAGAAACTGCTTGCACTCGCAATGCGGTTTGCATTTGTGGTGTTCCTCCTTTAACGCTGATGAGGATTTGTTCGTCTTTGTCAAGCTTGAGAAAGAAGTTGTAATATTTGTTTAGCAATCCATCTAAATCGACTGCCGAAACATCGTCGAGATATATTGGTTTAATCTGCAAGTAATCTTGACCAAACTCACGTTCAAACCAAAGTTTGAGAATCTCGAACAAATGAATTGAATCAGTACAATGTCCGAAATTTGGTTCTTGCTTTCCTTGGAAATTAACAACAAATTCTGGTTGATTGGTAACAAAGATATAAGCGGTATGAATTTTGAATTTTTTCTTTGCTGTCTCAATAATGCCGAGAATGCGTCCGGGACGTAAAAGTTTGTGCCACTTTTCCGGTTCTTGTTGATATTTTTCTAAGATTACTTGACTTAATTTGCGAAAGTTTCTTGTATCGCTAATTCCTAATTCTGAACTAAGTTGGTCTGTAATAATCTTATCGCGATTTTGCCATTTCTCAGCTTCAATTTTACCTTGGATTTCGGCTTCAGCTTCTGCCATATTCGGTTCGTTGCGACCAAAACCAATGGGAAGATAATGACCGTCAATTTTGACAGCGAGGTCGGAAGTTCCAATATTAGCAAGGAGAATAGACATTTGATTTTCCTCTGTTGATTTAGGGTGTGTTAAGCAAATGTAGCCACGGTGAAACTGCTATTTGAACTAAAAATAGCTTGGTTTGAGATTATTATCTTGGCTGTGGAAATTTCCAGACTGTAACATACTGTGCAGCTTGATTTCTTAAATGTTGTAGAAAGTTTTGCTGGGGAGGGTTATTAACTCCAAAAACAGTAACAACCTGAAAATCAACTTCTTCTAAGTGAGTAATCCAAACTGGGGAGGGAGTAGGAGGATTTACCCCACCACATAAATCTGGGTCATAATCTCCGTTTTTCTTTAACTCCTGACTATGCAAAACCGCCAATGCACAAACCTTATTGTTCCTTTTTTGACCCTGACAAATAACGATACGACAATTAGCATCTATTGCTTCAGTCCAATCTGCTTCAGTATTTACAGATAATGGTTGTTGGGAGTTTATCTCAACTTGAGACAACTGTGCTAATGAGCGATAAAAACTTTGTAAACGACGACGAAATAATTTACGAAACTCGCCAATATTTTCGGGTATTTCCCAGAACTCTTCTTCTTCCTGGCTACAATTGTCGTCAAGAATGCAAGTCAGACTTGAACCCCGCCAAAAAGGAGGATTATTCCTCTGATAGCAAGGTCTTCGCGCACCTTGTCCAATTCCGCCAAGGTGAAACATTATCCAAGTCAAATTTTTGCACAATTTTTTTACTTCATTTTTTTTGTTCTCAGGAATTTCTGGTGGATTTGCTAAAACGAGGATACCCGTTTGTAGATTTGGTTCGTTGTTTTTCCCAGGTAAGACATGACAGCGCAACCATCCCAGTCGTTGTGGATTAATTCCACCGAAAATGTTGGCTTCCCAATTTTTAACAGAATCAGTAGGCAAAACTCCTCGTGCCAAAGCGCGAAACCAATAACGTAACATGGACTTAAATGCAACTGGACGAATCTCGGCTTGGGGTTTACCCCGATGTACCCATTGTCCTTCTCTCTCTTCCCATTCCCATTGGGTAAATTCTTGGATACCGTGAATAAACTGACCCTCAAGTTCAAATTCGACGCGGAAGAATTCTCCAGGGAGATTATTTGTTGAAGGTGTATTCGGGGGAGGAGATAGAACTAATCTTCCGTAACCAGTATTGAGTTGCGAACCTAGACCACTTTCAGTCAATCCGTTTTTTAACCACTCAACCACTCGTGAAAAAGTGGCTTCGTCGCAACCCGCCATCGGACGCAAACCAATCACAAAATTAGCTTGTTTGAGGGAAAAGAATAAATTAGGATTCGGACTGTATTCAAGATGAGATTCTTGCCAACTCCAAATATTATTTGCCATATCCAATGCTAGTCCACCGTTTCCCTGGTTTTGACTATGACTCCGGATTGCCCCTTGATTCTGAGTATTTGGTAAGGGATAAGCATCAAAGAAGATTACTTTCCCCGCACGATGAGCAGGATTGGTAGCATTAAGATCGCCGAAATAAGGTGCAATACTCTCTTCTCCGACTTCTCGGATTGCTTGGGAACGAGCTACACCGCGTAAACTAGAACTAGGGAGGTAAGGCATACCTAGGGCATCAAAAGCCGGAAGTAGGATGTTTTCTGGTCCAGTATGTCCGCCGACGCGAATCCGCCAGGGACAAGTTAGTTCTAGGATTGTTCCTTGCTGTCCCGCAAAGCTACGCACGCGATCGCACAATAATGTTAAACGTTGGTGATAGTTAGCATTATTTTGTGCATTCTGCAACATTTCGAGTTTGGTAGTATCTTTATCTGCAACATTTGGAGAACGCATCCAACGCAAATATTCAATAAAACTCGCTGTTCTATCTGGTGTAGGGGGATCTTCAGGATTTAACCAAGGAGATGGTGGCATTTTCTTACTCAGGGTAAACAATATTAATTAATTTGCTGATTCGGCTTCAGCTTTGACATCGGCATAAATAACTAGCGCCCAAAATGCAAACTCGCGTGCTACTTGTAAGCCTAAACCTGTAAATCCGAGGTAATCTTCAGTTTCCATAGCTATTAAAGTGTTTAAGCTATTTTCCCCTAATAAGTGCCTAATATCAGTAATTGCCGTGAGAACTCGAAAATAAGCAATAATTGCATCTCGTTTTCCGTCAGGATTCGGAGCAAATTCTTCAGCTTTTAAACGCAACATTCCCCAAGTTGCTAAGTAAGTATACAGTTCTACTGACTGACTATATTGTTCTTTAAGTCGCTGACGATTGTTATTTTGCTCACTCCTTATTCTTGATAGGTTATGATAAACTTCTTTGCTGATTTCTCGCGGGTCGAACAATTCTTCTGGCATTTTCTTCTCCAAATTCAACTATTTTCTAGTAGCAATTAATTAGTTATTTTTTTGTTTAGGGAGTTAACCAGAGTCGTACAATACCACGACCAAGGCTTTCTTGTCCTCCTATTTGACAAGTATCGGTTTGGTTGATTAATTCTCGAAAATGACCAACTTCCTCCCCTACATTATTGTTATTAGCAACAGTTGTTCCCCAAGGAAAATACATTAATGTTTCAGGAGGTATTGCTTCTTCATAGCGAAATCCGCCCTTAACAGATTTATGTGAATCTAAGGTAACTTTTACTTGTCGCCACAGACTTGATTCAATCAATACTCGACAATTATGGTTAGACAAAACTAAAAATTGGGTCATAACATTTGTGTCTCGGCAACCGTTAGGAATAAATAACGAATAATCTTCTCGCTGCCAGTCTCTAAGGTTATCTGTCTTGAAGATGGTATCTCGTAGATAAAGATTAGCTTGATTTCCACCACTAAAGCAACCTATTTCGGGAATAGCTATTTCTGGGTTAACAAAACGCGCCCAACGTTGTAGCAATAAGGGACAAGTAATCCAAACCACACCATGACTTAAAGAAGGAATAGGAAACCAAAGAATAGCTGCATCACTTACCCATAAACTACCTTGTTTAAGGTTATCATCTTTACCGTTAGTAACATCATCAATTGTATTACCCCATAACTTATTTCGACGAGCTTCTGGAGTTGCGGCTCGCAAACGACCACGAATTGTGCTAGAAGGCAAATAAGGTAAATCAGTATGAACTTCTCGCGCAATACCGACTAAGTTTCCTTCTTGAGTAGTTCCTCCGGTATGTAAAGGAGAAAGGAGATACAAATAAGCTAAATTTGTTTTCATTTTCTTTGTCCCCAAAGTAAGGTTCCGTAGTTAAGTTGAGTGAAAGTTTTTTGCCAGTTAGTGTCTTTTTGTGGTAATAAAATTGTCCGTTTTGGCAATTTTTTGTCTTTGAACAAATAAACTGTACCAGGTGCAACAAATGCTCGTTGCGGAAGTAAAGAAAATTGTGGTATCTCTTGATTTTTGCGATAAGTCGATACTCCACCCCAGAATAAAGGACGAGTTGCGACGCATCCAGCTAATTTATCTTTCCAGCAATGAGGATAAATACCGTAAACTGCATCGTCTACTTTAGCTAACCCTGGAGTCAGTAAGTAAGCGAAATTGCCTTGAGGTTTAGTGTAAGGTGCGAGTAGTTCCCAATCTGGTAAAGTAAGGGGAGAGGCGATTGGCGCGGTAGCGCCAGCGCTAAAAGCGATCGCGCGATGTCCTTCTCCACCTAAACGCACTACTGTCGTCTCTAACTTTTCACTTATCCCCGCTACCAGTTTCCAACCAGGACGCAAACGAATTGCAACTTCAGTAAAATATCCCTCTGCATCCTTCACTTGTCGAGTATCTTTTTCCATGTGAATATGCGGTAATATCTGTACATCCCAAGGGTCAGGATGAAAATCCTTTGGATTACTTGGATTTTTACCTTGGAGATATTTCCTCAACGCACAAGCAGTTATCCAACTAAAAGGAGAACCACAAATAACTTCATTCTCTTGTATCTTAGGAGAAACCATTGGTGGTAACTCTTCGCTATCGAAACAAAGATGTTTCCACTCTTCCTCCTGAGAAGTAGCAGGTTGCAAACGTGAAAGTCTCTTCCATTCTGACGCTACTTCCTTCAGATTATCTTCCTCATTTTCAGACCTCTCTTTTACTGCTAACAAATCTTGCGGAGTAGGTAGCCAAAGCGTATTATCAGCATCCAGGAGAAATGGACCCATAAACGATAAATTTCTCTCACGACGTTCCTCTTTTGTCTGAGGCTGAGGTAAAGCTGACCTCAAAGCTTGAAACACTGTCGTCGGAAGCGGAGGAAACTGTCCTTTAGCCCAGGAACCTTCCCCAGGTGAAAAAGGTTTCGCTTCCCGAAAAAGTAAAACATCCAACGGTTCAATTGCATACCAATGTAACATCATTGTTTCCCAAAAAAATCAACAACAAGCATCAACTCCAAATATTTCTTTACTCAGAAGACCATTCGTGAAACTGCATCATTTTATCGACCCAAAAAGCGCTAAATCGTAACAAATAACCTAAATCCTTTTCTTGAATACCCAGTGCATCTGCTCCTTGTTGTTGTTTAGTTTTATAAGCCCATGCTTCCCAGCAATTAATCCAACCAAGTAAAGCTTTTTTAGTTTGATCGGATAAAGTTTGCTCCCGTCGAGAAAGAATAACTTCGGTTGCTTTCTTTAACAACTTATCTGACTCAGTTATTGCTGCACGACGAGGTAATTCTTCAGCTAGTCGATATAACAAAGGACTAAAATCCACTTGTGAGTAATTTTGGATAAAGTTCCACCAACTATCGAGTAAATATCCTTTCATTAAAGCTTCTAAAGTATTTCCTCCACCATAAATAACTCGGAAGCACAAACCATCTTTACCTGCTAGTTTTTTGGCTCGTTCTTTTTCGGCTTCCCAAAGATTTTCTAAGACAGTTGGTAAGGGAACACTTTTGTGAGCAATTACAATTCCCATACTCATAGTTGCACCTTTACCCATTGTAAAATGAGGACGAAAAGGTAAGCCTTCTAATGGAGTCTTTGGATGCCAATAACCGCCTTTACTGGTAAACTCATCTTTTGTGTCTTTTCCACCACACCAAGCCGCACGTAAAGATAAGAGAAATTCAGGTAAATCTGCTAATGGCAAAACTGCCATTACATCATCGCCACCACTATAAACTACCCGACCACAAAAACGTTTTTCTGTAATGTAAGGCACAAGACGATTAGAAAAGTCTAAAAGCGCGCGATTTAGTCCGACATGGGTTGCAGGTCCCATACGTTTTTTGGTCTGGAGAAGTTCTTCAAAGTTAGCTGAATTTCTAGTGTTTTCGTCAATAGTATCGAGAACGAGATACTTTGAATATTTTTTCATTTTTGAACCAGAAACATATTTACCCATACTGTCTCCGTCTGCGAGAACAATTACCCACCAATCAGCCGGAGAACCGTTGTTGAAACCAGAGTCTTTATGGGCTTGATTGACTATTTCACGTAGTTTTTGTAATTGTGTGTTATTTTGGTTTAAACCTAGGTCGTCGGCTAACCATTTGCTAGAAAACATTACTCCGTTATATCCGGGAATTTGTCGGTCAGTTTTATGTACTTGAAAGTCTCGTCGCGTTTTTGAGCAAAACTTTCTTCGTAACTGTTTATCAAATATTTTTTTTTGCGAATTAGGTTGCTTAAGCTTCATTAATCGATTGAGATTTATCCAATAATCGCGTATTTGTCCTGGATTTTCGTAAGCGAATCTGGCGGCAGCAATTGAGCTTAAATTAGGGAAGCGAATTAATTTTTCGTAGTCTATTTCTGATCTATTTTCTCGATTATTTTCCTCTTCTAAGTCTTCCTCTTCGCTAGGGATTGGAGCATTTTCTTCTCCTGTTAAATCTATTCCTAAAGATTCAGCGACACCGCCGTATTGCCAAGCCATTCGTTTAGTTAATTCAAGCGCATTTAGCTTTTCTGAACCGTTGAATAAACCCGGATATACAATTGCCATTACTTGCCAAAATAAGCGCAGGGAACTTTCTGGTAATCCTTTACCTTCTTTGAATGTTTTATGGTAATGTAAACTAGGGTGAACGGCACTAAATTGACCGGAGATAGTTGAACGTTCTCCTGGGGCTGCTGGTATCTTCCAAGTACGAGTATTTTTTACTGCTTGAATGCTTTGTCCTAATCTGGCTTGTAAACTTCCCCACCAGGTGCCAATATTAACTATATTTTTTAAAGAATAAGCTGCTTCTTCTGCTGCTGTAGGGATAGTTTGATTGAAGCGTGGAAGGGCAATTTGGTTTTGATTTTCTTTCCATTCTTGATAGTTATCTGGGTTGTCGGTAAGAGATATACTTAAGTCGAGGTCGGGGTTTCCTAGGGGGATTGCACTCCAATAACATTGCCAGGTATTATTGATTTGAGCATCCCACATTTTATTCCATTCCCAACATCCTCCCTGTTGCAGTTTTTGTAATTCTGCAACATAATAGCTAGAATCTAAATTAGGAAATTGTTCTCTGATTTGTGTCTCTAAATTGTCTATATTTTGGGCAGCATCTTGTACTTTCGCTTTAATATGTTCGCGGACTTTAGTGGCAATAGTTGACCATTCTTGTTTTATTTCGTCTTTTAGTTCTTTTCCTAAGTCAATTGCTGCTTGTTCACCGGGAACTAAAGCGGTGATAACATTGGGAAATCCGGCGGTAACTAAACTGGTTGATTTCTGTTGCTGGAAACGTTTAACTGGGTCGCATTTATCGGGAGCGTAGTGTTGAAAAGTGTCGCGAAAAATGGTAGAATTATCGTCAAATTTGTCAAATTCTTTGACTATGAAGGCATCAATAATTTCTTGGCTCCATAGAGAAGGTGTAATGACTGTATCGGGACTGTATTTACGGGCAATATACCAACAAAGTTTGGCACTTAAATAGTGGAGTAAATATGAGCCAGACCAAAAGTCAAGAAATTTGCGTGAGGCTTTGATGATTTCCTGGACGGGAGAAAAGGTAAAAATGAGTAAATAGGGATGTTCTGCTTTTTTTAAATCTTCTCCAGGAGAATACATTGCACTTAATAATGCGGCAATTGTACTTCGATAACTTGGTTCTGGGCAATCTGGTAAAATTGGGTGGGCGGGAGTTAGTAAAAAATCTCGTTGTGTGGTAGCTAATATTTCGGGATAGAATCGCCAAAACCACCAATAAACTTTTTTGATGTCGGTTTCATTGGCAATAATGCTACAATCGAAACTATCTGAGGAGATATCTGCGTTAATTATTTGTGCGGCTCCACTGAAGGGATGTTTGCAAGTATTCCGTAGTACGTCGGCTGTTTCTTGGAGATTAACTCGATCTGAGGAACTAGCAATTTCTTTTGGTAATTGGGTAATTTGTTGCCAATTCTGTTGTAGGGTTTCTCTATGTCCTTCGAGACATTGTAATTGTTCGCAAATTTGGTTGCGTAGTTGAGGGTTAGGAAAGCTTTGGAGTAAGATATAAAGTTTGTAATGGTCTACATTCACAGTAATTATCCAGTTAGATCTTTTGGTTGTATGATTAGACTCAAGCACAGCCTAACGCCCTTTGAGACGATCGCTCGCCTTTTCGGTGCGAATGACAAAGTTGTGAGTACATTGACATAGCTCGTTACCAGCTACTATAAATATTTCTGAACTGGAAAGCTGTTTTTTGGCAAACTCAAAGCAAAAGTAATATTTATTTACAAATCTCAGCCGAGAAACAGTCTCACTGCTCAAAATTCTTTGTATCGGAATGTTATAGCGGAGTAGCGATCGTGGTATCTTAGTGAGGGGATCGGGCTTTACTACTCTCACTGAAGATTTATGCGCTAGCTCTGGTTTGGTATTACTGTACTTTGTGGGTTTCACTTCTCAAGAACCTACTATTACTAAATTCTTTACTTACAAATATTCGTCCCCTTCGATAATCTTTTCTATTACAGGAAGTTTTCGTTTGAGAACTTCCTGTAATTGAGTAAGCTGGTCTTTCTTAACGGTGGCTAACTTTTCACTCGACAGTTTTTGCAAATTTTCTGTTACCTTGCTAATTTGCTTGAGATTACGTGACAACTTAACCTCAGATGAAGCACATTCAACTATTGGGACTTGAACGAAGTTCAACCCACATTCCGCACGACAAAATGTAAGACGTTGTGTGTCAAGCCTCACCTTCACTTGAGATCGCCGAATACCGCGATCGCGAGCGCTAAAATTTTGGCAAAAGTTGTTTAGTTGACGAGCCAAAACGGACATTTTGGCAGCAAAATTCCCACAGAAAGTGTTGGTAGTATCGAACTACCTCCGCATAACGAATAAATTTTGATGAGAAAAGAAATCCTGATTAAGACAGTAGATAACAACGTTGACAAGCAGGTGGAAAAAACTTCAACAAGAATAAACGCTCTTCCGTCAAATTAGAAATCTGAACTGTCGGGGAAACAACTAACAAATGAATTGATTGAAAACACTGAAAAATGTAACGTAAAGTCAGACGGTCAGTCGGGCGACCTAATTGATTAGAAACCGTCGCATGACGAAGTTTTAAACATTTCCTTGCTGTCCTTTTTAACTCTTCGGAACTCTGAGTAATTTTTTCGCTGTGGTCAACTTTCATCTTCTTAGTTCTTAGTTAAGGTTTTATTGTAGCATTATTTTTTAGAACTGGTATTAATAGAAAATCACTTACAAACTGTTACCTCAGAACGCGATTCTCTTCGACAAAAAGTTAGTGATATGGATGTGGAATTAAAAAATGGAGATAGAGTGAGAGAAGATTTAGTCGAAGATATAGAAGAAATAAATATTATTCATGAAGGAGAAATTCAAACCCTCGGTACTTGTCTAGAGGGAGTTACTTTAATGATGACCGAGATTGCCAACGAAGACTATCCCTCAGCTTTTATTACTTTTTCAGCGATCGCGGACGATTGTGAAAAAGCAGGAACAATCATCGAGCAACAACAAAGTAATTCAGGAACATCCGGCGCGTAAATCTCAAGATTCTCCAGCGCCTAGCCCTAAAGTTCCAAAGCTATACTATCTTAAAACTTGACCTACAGTAAAAGAGCGATCTAATTTATTGCCTCTGTTAAATAATTGTAAGTATTTCCATCGGCTGGGCGCAATTTAAACCAAGTGATTTAACATTTCCGTTATCACCATCAACCAGAACGCGATCGCTGCTAGATTTTCTGGTCAATAAATGAAATTCTGGCGATCGCAGAGAAAAACTTGAGCAAATTTTTCTCTGAAAGCAGAAATCGACTTTTTGTAAACTAAAACCATCAAGGAGTTGAGTTAAATAATCCTAATTAAACTTGTACGTCTAGTTTGGGCTAACTGAACGTATAATCAAAGAGATTTGAGCAGATCATTAACCGAAAAACGAGCGTGTATAATTAGGCGCTCATTCCATCCATACCTGAAGTTGGTAGAAAGACAAAGACCTCAATTAATGTGCGCCAGCAGTAAATACATTTAGACAATTTATATTTCCGCGCTCCCTATTAGGAATAAATCAGTGTAACTCTTACCAGACCAGGGTTTCCAGGACAGGCTACAATTGGATGACACGAACCTTCAATCTATTCGGGCGTTGGCACAATTAATTATAATCATCTGGGAATTGGGCGTAAATATCAAGTTCTCCTGAAAAACCGAGTACCTCTGAGCAAAGATTTATTATGTTACAAGTACGATCGAGAGGAGAGAGTGGCACAATGTGTGGAATTGTTGGCTATATCGGTACTCAAGCAGCTACAGAAATTTTGCTGGCTGGTTTAGAAAGGTTAGAGTATCGAGGTTATGACTCTGCTGGGATTGCAACTGTCAGTGAAGGTAATATTCATTGTGTACGAGCCAAAGGCAAACTTTACAATTTACGGGAAAAGCTGGAAAGAGAAGTAAATAACGCCAAAATTGGGATTGGACACACTCGTTGGGCAACTCATGGTAAACCGGAAGAATATAATGCTCATCCTCACTTAGATTCAGGAAGGCGAGTCGCGGTAGTCCAAAATGGGATTATTGAAAATTACCGTGAGTTAAGAGAGGAACTCAAAAGCAAAGGTTGTGTATTTCGTTCGGAAACAGACACAGAAGTGATCCCTAATTTAATTGCCCAGTTTTTGCCCGAAAAGCCGCTTCCTGAACTCCAAGACTCAAATGCGTTTTTATCGGCAGTACAGAAGGCAGTAAACCGTTTAGAAGGAGCATTTGCTTTAGCGATCGCTGCCGCAGAATATCCTGATGAGTTAATTGTCGTTCGACAACAGGCTCCTTTGGCGATCGGTTTTGGACAAGGTGAGTTTTTCTGTGCTTCCGATATTACCGCCTTAGTTCCCCATACTCGCGCTGTACTATCTCTGGAAAATGGCGAATTGGCGCGGTTGACTCCTTTGGGTGTCGAAGTTTACGACTTCACTGGGACAAGGCTAAAAAAAATGCCCCGAACTTTAAGCTGGAGTCCAACTTTAGTCGAAAAACACGGTTTTCGCCACTTTATGCTTAAGGAAATTTATGAGCAACCCGCAGTAGTGCGTAACTGTTTAGAAGCTTACGTCAATGAAGCTTGGCACGCGCATGAAGATGCAAAAATATCCCCAATTAACCTCAGTTTGTCCCCGAAACTATCAGAAAATGTCGCCCAAATTCAAATTCTGGCTTGCGGTACAAGTTGGCACGCATCTTTAGTGGGAAAATATTTACTTGAACAATTAGCCGGAATTCCTACTCAAGTAGAATATGCTTCGGAATTTCGCTATGCACCCACACCAATTACGCCGAATACGTTGACAATTGGCGTTACTCAGTCGGGAGAAACTGCCGACACTTTAGCAGCTTTGGAAATGGAAAAACAGCGTCGTAGTCAATTGCAACCAGAGTTTCAAGCGCGGTTGTTAGGGATGACAAATCGCCCGGAAAGTACGCTTGCTTCGATTGTTGATGAGATAATTGATACTAAGGCAGGAATTGAAATTGGCGTAGCAGCAACGAAAACTTTTGTGACTCAATTAATTGGTTTTTACTGTTTAGCGCTAGATTTAGCTTATCGTCGGGGAACTTTATCTGGAACTAGAATCGAAGAAATTATTATTGGTTTGCGTCACTTACCACAACAAATTGAAAATGTTCTCGAAAAACAAGAGCAATTAATTGAAGACTTAGCTCATGATTTTGCTGAGACACAAGACTTTATTTTTATTGGGAGAGGAATCAACTTTCCTATTGCTTTAGAAGGAGCGCTCAAACTGAAAGAAATTAGTTACATCCATGCAGAAGGTTATCCTGCCGGAGAGATGAAACACGGTCCGATCGCTTTATTAGATGCTAAAGTTCCAGTAGTGGCGATCGCTATGCCCGGTAGTGTCTACGAAAAGGTGGTTTCTAACGCCCAAGAAGCCAAAGCACGAGATGCTCGTCTCATCGGCGTAACTCCACTTAATGACATTGAAGCCACCGAAACATTTAACGATTTGTTACCCGTACCAAAAGTTGAAGAACTACTCTCACCAATTCTCGCAGTAATTCCTTTACAACTACTCGCTTATCATATCGCCGCCCGACGCGGTTTAGATGTCGATCAACCACGCAATCTCGCCAAATCCGTAACTGTGGAATAAAAGTAAATGTTGTTATTTAGACAAGTGTAGGAGGATAATAAAGTTGGTAAGTTTATAATAAAGTCGGTAAATTGATAATAAAGTTGGTAAACTTAAGCTAGTATAGATTCTATCTTAAGTTTACTGTCATGATAAAAAGTCAGCGAGAGTGGACGCAAGCAAAATTTGAACGTTACCGCAAAGAAGGTCGTGGACAGGGAATAGGACAAAACTATGTCCCTTGGATTAAGATCCAAGACTTCCCCTCTCAAGGTCGTTCTCACAGGATTCCAGGTTGGAAAACTGGACGAATACACCACCTACTATCAGATCAGGAAAAACGGACATTCTATCTATTTGAATGGTCTGAGTCAGTAATTGACATTAGAGAACAATATCCGTTACTGGATCTTGATTTAGCAATAAGTATTGCTGATGAAATGAACATTAAATACCCAGAAGATCCAGAGCATAGCACTCCTTATGTGTTGACAACGGATTTTATGATAACGATAGAACGGGAAGGACAACCTATTCAAGTAGCAAGAACTGTTAAATCAATAAAGAATCTAGAAACAAAACGAACAGCAGAAAAATTAGAATTAGAGAGAAGATATTATCTGGCTAAAAATATCGATTGGGGAATCATTACAGAAAAAGGAATTTCTAGAATTTTTGCTAGTAATGTAGAGTGGGTTCATCTGAATTATCATTTAGAATCACCTGCTCATGCGGATTTAGTAGAACTCCGTCGTATTGCTATTACCTTAAAAGAAAAGTTAAGTAGAGATAATACAACTATTACGAAAATCACGGCTTCTCTTGATAAAGAAATGAATTTAGAAGCAGGAACAGCTTTGTCATTATTTAAGCATTTAGTAGCTCGAAAGGAGATTATTGTGGATATGTTTAATTCAAAAATATCAAGTAGTTTATCTACTCAATCTATTCAAAAAATTGTGTGGGATGATTATGAGTAATGAAATTTTTGTTAACGATATTATCCAATGGAAATCTGATAATGACGCTAATTCACTCATTGAACGAGTTGTCTGGATTGATGAAGGTTATACGATAACGTTTGTATTTGATATTAATGCTAATAAAGGATTTCCTCGCAGTTGCTCAGTTAAAGATATCAAAGAAGCTTTGAAACACAAGGAAGCATTAAAATTAGAATTAGATCCTTGGGGAAGAATTATTCAGGAAGATAGTTTATCTGAGAAAGATAAACTACTAAGAGATAAGGCCTGGCAAATTATTTCACCATTAGTAACTCAAGAACCTGATATATATTATCGAAACTTTAGAGGTAAACTTGTTAAGCAAGTTATTTCTGACTATGAAACCAAATATACAGGTGAGAAACTAGCTGAAAAAGTTGTCTATAAACATTTACGAAGATTTTGGCAACGAGGTAAGAATAAGAACGCTTTATTACCGGATTATAATAATTCAGGAGGTAAAGGAAAGCGAAGAAAAGCTGGTGAGAAAAAAAGAGGAAGACCAAGAAAATATAAAAATCATCCTGAAATTGGGGAAGGAATTAACATTACTGAACAAGATAGACAAATTTTTAGAATAGCCATTAATAAATTTTATCGAACTAAAACCAACAACTCTTTAATGACAGCGTATAAGTTGATGATTAAAGATTACTACGCTGAAGAATACCAATTTGATGAAAATAATGTTAAAACTTCAATTCTCATTCCTCCTGAAAAACGTCCGACTTTTACTCAATTTCGCTACTGGCACGAAACCGAAAATAGTAATTTAGAGAAAACAATTACTACTCGAAAAGGCACTAAGCGATATTCATTAGAAAATCGAGCCATTTTAGGAACCTCGAAACAAGAAACCATTGGCCCTGGTTCACGCTATCAAATTGATGCGACAGTTGCGGATATTTATTTAGTGTCTAAATATCAGCGTAACTGGATTATTGGACGACCTGTTGTGTATGTGGTTATTGATGTCTTTAGTCGCATGATTGTGGGGGTATATGTAGGGTTAGAAGGTCCTTCTTGGTTAGGAGCAATGATGGCTTTGGCGAATGCAGCAACCAATAAAGTCCCATTTTGTCAGGAATTTAAGATTAATATTACTGAGGAAGAATGGCCTTGTTATCACATTCCTGAATGTATTTTAGGGGATAGGGGGGAATTAGTCGGAATGACAGTAGAGACTATAATTCCTAATTTATTTATTCGGGTGGAAAATGCAGCCTCTTATCGAGCAGATTGGAAGGGATTAGTCGAAAGACATTTTCGGGTTATTCATGAACGAGTTAAACCATTTTTACCAGGGTTTATCGATACAGATTTTAGGCAAAGAGGAGCCAAAGATTACCGTTTAGATAGTCGTCTTGATATTGACCAATTTACAGAGATTATTATTGAGATTATTCTTTACCATAATAGTCATGAGTTAAAGAGCTATAATCGAGACGAACAAATGATTACTGATGATGTAGCTCCTATTCCTATGGAGTTATGGAACTGGGGAATTAAGAATCGTTCAGGCAAGTTAAGAACCATTAATGAAGATATTATAAAACTGAATTTAATGCCTACAGAAAAAGCTAGAATTACCGAAAGAGGGATTCGCTTTAAATCAATGTATTATAGTTGTGAAAAAGCTATTAATGAGATGTGGTTTGAAAAAGCTCGAAGTAAGCTTTTATCGAGAAAAGAAAAATCTTTAAAAATTGCCTATGACCCTAGACAAATGGATTTTATTTATTTACCTTCTCCTGATGGTCGAGATTTTGAGAAATGTTATTTAATTGACCCAGATGAACGTTACATTCACAAAACTATTTATGATGTAGAATATTTGTTAGCCTATGAAAAGTTACAACAACAAAAACGAGAAGGCAAGCAGCTACAAAATGAAGTTGATTTAATGGCTAAAATTGAAAGTGTTGCGAGTCGTGCTGAACAAGAAACGGACAAATATCAAGATAAACGTGAAAGTAATTTACAGAAAACGTCTGGTATTCGAGAGCATAGAGCGACGGAAAAAGCACAGCGTAGGGAAGTAGAAGCTTTTGAACTTAATAATAAACCGTCAATCCCTCCCAAAAAGGAGAAAGTCAAAGAAGAGATAAAACCATCTAGTCTAACTCAATCAACTCAACCTAATCATTTAGATTTGTTAGCACGAAAACGAAGGGAGCGTAAGGGTGGAAAGTAAAGATTTTACCAACAAATATGACTATTATGATTGGATAGATATTCCAGATGGGACACGCGCTGCTGTGGCTAAATATCGCCAGTTTAAGCAGATAGAATATAATAATAATCCTATTATCGAGACTTTACCACCGATATTTTCTCAAGCTGAATTTGTTGATTTAACCACAAGATTACCGTTATATGACCCATTAGAAAGACAATTAGAAGCACAAGATAGGTTTCATTGTATTGAGCGATTATCTCGCTATTTTGACCCTCTTTCTATCACCATTGATCTACAACAAACTATCTGTGTTTTATTGATGAGTGGTTATATTGCTCGGAATCCTTTACAACCCGAATATGCAAGACGTTCAAGACAAATTTATGGGTCAATTCAAGCTAAAGATGGTCATAATTTAGAACAATATGTGACGGTTCCAACGACTGCTTCAGGACTCACAATTATTGGAGAATCTGGGTTAGGAAAGTCAACAAATCTGACGAATATTCTTGATATTTATCCTCAAGTAATTCTTCATCCTCAATATAATGTGACTCAAATTGTTTGGTTAAAGGTAGATTGTCCTCATGCGGGTTCTTTGAAAGGGTTATGTACCGATATTTTTCTCGCTGTTGATAGGTTATTAGGGACAAATCACTTCAAAAAATTCGGTTCTAAGGGCAATTCTGAGGACTATATGTTAGCGCAAGTGGCACAAATTGCCCATACCCATCATTTGGGGTTATTGGTGATTGATGAGATGCAAAATTTAGCCAATGCGAGGAGAGGACGGGATGATTTACTCAATTTTTTGGTAAAAATGGATAATATTATTGGCATTCCCGTGATAAGAGTAGGAACTAATGAAGCAGAACCGATTTTGACAGGGAATTTTAGGAATGCGAGACGAGGAACAGGAGAAGGTGCAGTACGCTGGAAACGCATGGAAAATAACGGGAATTGGCAGTTTTTTGTAGAAGGAATGTGGGATTATCAGTGGACAAAAACCGAGGTTCCCTATTCTGAGGAAATTAGTGACGCACTGTATGAAGAAACTCAAGGAATTATCGATATTGTGATTAAATTGTACAAAATGGTGCAATGGCGAACCATTTCTCTCAGTGACGATGAAATCATAACCGTTGATTTAATTCACAAGGTTGCACAAGAGGGGTTATATCTAGTGAAACCGATGTTAGATGCGATACGTTCGGGGAATTTGGTACAAATGAAGAAGTACCGAGATATTGCTCCTGTGGATATTTCTAAGTATCGAGAGAAGTGTTTAAATGATATTAATTTTGAGGAGTTAGCGGAATTAAGACGCATTAGACGCAATAATAAACAGTCAGAAACAATGTCACCTCTGCTAAAGCAGGTAATTGTGGAATTACTAGAGTTAGAGGTTGAACCTGCTTTAGCGAAACGGTTAGGGGAAAGGATAATTAATGAAAATCCTGAAGAGACAGATATTGCTAAGTTGGTTAATCAAGCGTATAAAATAGCGTTACAAGGAAAAGCATTTAATAGCAAACCCAAGAAAGCGAAATCAAAGGGTAAATTAAGTCCGAATTACACTGAAAATGACATGAGGAAGATTTTAGAGGAGGCTAAAAATAATCAAATTCCTGTTTATGAACCGTTAGTGGAAGCAAACATTATTAAAGATAATCCTGAAGTCGATTTTTTCTTAATTTAGTCAATTAATGTTATCTTTTTTCCCATTTCCTTACCCTGATGAACTATTGTACAGTGTGATGTGTCGTTATCATCTCAGGATTGGAAACCGTAGTTTTCGACAGACACAGCTTGATTTATTCAATACAGCAGGAACTAAGCAATATTATCTTGGATTACTGAACAATTTAGCTACTTTAGTCCATCAGTTACCCTTTGGCTCAAGTTTAACTATTAATCAGATATTAGAAAAACATACGCTTTTCCCCTATTATCGGATTTTTTTGACGAATCGTGAGGTGAAACGGTTACGGGAGTTGATGGAGGGGAAAGAAAGCAAGTCCATTGCACAGGTGGCTAAAATACCAAAGTTAAGGCTTTATTATCCTGAATATCTGCGATTTTGTCCCCAATGTTTAGCAGAAGATTTACAGCAGTATGGAGAGACATTTTGGCATCGTTTACATCAAGTTTCGGGGATGAGGGTGTGTTTAACCCATCGAGTAGGGTTGGAAAATAGTCAGGTGTTGGTGTCGGAAATGGGTAAGAGGTTTATTGCTGCGGATGAGGACAATTGTCTGGGGGATAATGTGAGTTATGATGAGGAAATTTTGCAGGGGTTATGGGAGTTTGGCAAGGTAATTGAGGGTAAGATGAGGGAAAAAAGGGGTTTTAAGGGGTTGGAAGAGTTGAGGGATGAGTATAAGCTATTTTTAATGAGGTTGGGGTTATTAGAGGAGGAAAGGTTAGCTGAGGCGATGTTAGAGCGGTATGGGGAAGGGGTGTTAAGGGTGATTCATCCTGAGATGATAAATAATTTGGGGGAATATGTGTCAGGGTGTTTGTTGGGGTGTGATTTGTTGCAGGAGGTGGATAGGGTGGTTCATTGGTTGGTTGAGGGGATTTTGTAAAAAAAGGGGACTTTACCACTGCTTAATGTAACTTTTTTCAGTTTTGTAAGAGTAATGTTTCAGACGAATGACATCACGGATTTGTTCAAGGAGCTTTTTAGGGGGTTTTTCCATCGGGTGATATTCAGAATGTTTCTGGATAATATGACTATTGTTCTGGCTGGTATAAAATGTTAATGGTTGGGAATACTAAGATTGTAACCAGCTACAACAACACTTCGCTGCAACCGACACCGAATGCAGCGAAAAGAGCTAACCGAGGTGCGAAGCGGATGCGGTTGAGCTAGTCCGTTAGGCGTACTATCTCAACAAATCCTTCCTGAGCTAAAGGAATTAAGAGATAATTGATGAGTTTATTAAGAGAAATTATCGCATTAGGGTTCAAATACATTTAACTAAAATCTAAAAATAAACTAAAGAAACTCACCTCACCATCAAACCTTAAAACTACCATTAAAAATTATCATACATCAGCATTTCCCATGCTTGCTAATGATTCCCTTCCTAACCCCTACGTTGACCTAAAATTCTCCATTTCTGGTAACATAATCCCCTTTAATCACGGATATCCCCTCTATGCAGCTATTTGTCACCAATTTCCCATAATTCATGACCTAGACACCCTCAACATTCATCCCATTACAGGAAAACCCGAATTTCCCCACCTTCTCCACCTCACCGAAGACTCTCATCTCTGTCTTCGTCTTCCCATCAATCAAGTTCCCCTCATCTACCGACTTGCAGGAAAAACCCTCATCCTTAATGAACATAAAATCCGCCTTGGTTTACCAGAATCTCAATTCATCACACCACATCCTCACCTCTATTCCCGTCTCGTTGTTATAAAGGGATTTGATGACCCCCAAACCTTTTTTGAAGCAGCACAACGCCAACTTAACCAGCGTAACGTAACCGCCACCTTAACCCTCACCACCCGACCCGAAGGTGAACCCATTCGTCGTATAATCAAGATTAAAGGCAAAACCCTTGTTGGTTACGGAGTCAAAATCAGCGATTTAAACGAACAAGACGCTATCTCCCTCCAAGAAAAAGGAATTGGCGGAAAACACAAGATGGGATGCGGTGTTTTTGTTCCTATGAAGAAAAATGTCCAAACTTCATCTGAGTCTCAACGCATCTGATACCACCCTCATTCATCGCGCAGGGATATTAGGCTTATGGATGACCCTGAAACAGCTAGAACAACAATTTCCTAACCATTCCCAACGTTTAGGAGAATTATCATGGAAATTAACCCCTCATAGTGTTAGTCTCGATTGGACTGGACAAGATGAGGAAGTCTTAGATTGGTTACTTAAACAAGCCTTTCAAATAGATAAGAGAGGCTTAATTACCTTAATCGGATTAAAACCTCAATCTATGCCCTTAATCAATAAAATACACCTACATCAAGCCCTAACCGCCACTCTGCTACAACACAATCAATTTGTAACTCCCATCACTCGCCAATACAAAGTCTATGGAATTACTCTCAAGAAAACTGCTCCTCATTATCTCTTAAACTTACTCATCAAAAGCCCTATTCCCCTACAATTTTATGTCTTAGCCAAAGGAAAATTAGATGCGATTAAATCCGTAAACCTGACAGAAGATAAAGTTAACTGTACCCTTAACTATAAAGGATTATCAAATTATATTCATCAAGACTTTAGCCAACAATTATGTCATTCTAAAACCCATCAATTAATCAAAGATTATATCCCAATCGTCAGTTGGTTATATCCGGGGGCTATCATTCGACATGAATTAATCAGAAAATTTAATCAATGTAAAGAACGTCCTAAATATGCGTTTGCATTACTCTTTTTACCTGTAGCCTGTCATTATTTGATTTTATCAAAAGGAATCAATGAGCAACTAAAATCCAAGAAAAACCATCCTATTAAATACTTACTTGTCATTCCTGACCCCATTAACTTAGAAAAATCAGCACAAATACGCTGGCGTTTAAATGATACCCATTATCGAGATTTGTATGTTTCCAGTTTAGCCGAAGCTGGTTTAAACTATTATATCAATGAAAATCAGCGTAACTTTTCCTCTCAAAGATGCCAAGTTATTCTCTATGATAAATTAATGAAAACCTCTCAACTTAGAAATCCTGTCGATATTCAAGACTTTTATATCACCTCAAAAACTCTACAAACCTATCAACTTGCTCAACGTCATCTTCAACCTAATCAACTCATACCAACCGAAGTAAACTTTCTCATTAGACTAAACTTAATTAGGGGAATAATAGCTGAAAATATTCTTAAAAAACAATCGATTTGGCGAAATTTATGGTTAATCTTAAAACAAAAAGACTCCTCTGGTGAAATTAAACAGCAACTCAATTACAATCAAAAAGGATTATTCACTATGATTAAAAATATTGATGAAATTACCAAATCTCATGATGCTTTTATTGACGTAATACATGAAGCCTTAAAAGTTATTTATGCTCAAATGTATCAAGATAATCCCGATTCAGCACCCAAAAAGATTGACAGAGAAAATGAACGCCTTAAATCGAAACTATTAGACTGCTATAAAGAGGAAACTTTTCGACATCTTATGGCTAAATTACTTTCAAAAGTAGGGAATCTTTCTACCCTTAATGAAAACCGTAAATTAGTCTTACCTATTTTAACAGGAAAAATAGACTGGAAAGAAGCCAGAGATATTGCTTTAATTGCCTTATCCAGCTATCCCACCCAAGCAAGAATGAATAAAGAAGCATTAGTCTTTTTTATCTTCCCTTTGCTGATAGATGATGAGTTGTATAAATTAGCCTTTATAATTTTATAATTAATTGGAAACTATCACCATGCGATACTTATTTGGTAACTTATTGACTCGTTATGCACCTGCTTCCTTAAACCGAGGAGAAAATGATGGAAATGAACAACTCATTCAACAAATTCTCTGGCATAATGATCCCCATACCACCATTTCTCCCTTTAGTATTCGTTGGAAAATTCGTTACCAATTTCAAGAACAAGAACAACAAGTTTATGAAAAATGGGATAATATTCAAAGAACTCGTATTCCCCAAAGTAAACAACATAATCCCCAAGAATATATTGACGATGATGTTATGGGATTTATGGTAACAGAAGCAGGAAAGAATAATCAAAAAGGAACCAGTAACGCTCGTCAGGGGGCATTAGGCACTAATCGCGCTATTTCCTTAACTCCCTATGATGGCACGACGTTTAACTATTATAATAGTGGAAAAAAGGACAAACTTTCTATTCATAGCACTAATGTTCATAATACCTGTTATCAATATTGTTTTGCCTTAGATTCAAAACATCTTATTAATCCATCTCGTATTTTAAATGTCATTAATGCTTTTATCTCTTTAAGTCAAGTTGGTGGACATATTAATGATTCCTTATTCGACTTTTCTCCTGAAAGTATGATTTTACGTTGGACAAGTGATAATTGTCCTCGCTTTCTCTATTGCTTTGAACAAGATGAGAATCAACAAGTTATTGTACCTAAATTAATTGAACAAGTAGAAGCAGAAGATATTAAGCCTGAAGAATTATGGATTGGCGGAGAAATTACCAAACGATTAAATCTTGAACAAGCTCATATTTTTAGAGGAATTAAAGCTACGGCAGAAGATATCAAGCAAGTTATTACTAAAGATTTAAAATTACTTGATAAAGCAGAATAATAATGAAATCAATAGCGATTTATATTGATGTTCCTGTTACCACTTTCCGCCAATCTCATGCGAGAGAATATGGTAAAACTTATCCTTATCCCCCTCATTCAACGGTTTATGGACTGTTGCTCTCTTTAGTAGGTGAAATGGATATGCAAAAGCATACTGGGGTTCAGTTAGCCATTGCTATGCTGTCTCAACCTGAAAAATCGAAAACATTGAGAACCTTACATCGCTTTAAATTTAAGCAAGAAGAACATCTTGGAAACAAACGTCCAGATTACCAAGAAATATTAACAGATATTCGCTTTATTGTCTGGGTAAAATCAGCAAATAATAAAACTAATTTCAGTTTACAAGAAAGACTAGAACAAGCATTATTAAATCCTGAATCTGGAAATCGATGGGGAGTATTATATTTAGGAGAAAGTGATAATTTAGTTAATATTATTAAGTTAGTTCCTGATGACTTCTCTGTTAAATCAAGACAATGGTTAATACAAGACGATAATGGTTGGATTACCTTACCTTATTGGGTAGATCATTTTGGGTTCAAAGGGACACACTGGTTAAGATATCGATTAGAGGCTATTCCCTGTTCATCTCCACCTGACTTAGCATGGACAACCATTCAAGATTAATTTTGCAAGAATTTCTGGATGTTGAAAATGTTAAACAGTTAAAATTGACTGTAAGGCTTATACAGTAAGAGGTTGAAAATTTTTAGAGATGAAACAGGTACTTGCAAGTGCTGTAGAGTCAGGCTTTTAGGACTTTGAACAAGACAAATATTAAACTTTCTGGTATGTTTTTGAGTTAGCTGACAGAGGTGCTTGTAAAATTGTCTGTGAGCATAGCCCAGATAAGGCTTTTAGCTGACGCTGTGATCCATTGCTTGATGTCGTAAGGCGTTACTCAGCGTAGAGATGGGACGATCGCATTCCCCACAACATTGTGATCCATTGCTTGATGTCGTAAGGCGTTACTCAGTATCCAGGGCTTGGGGCGCGAACGATTGAGCAACAGGTGATCCATTGCTTGATGTCGTAAGGCGTTACTCAGCAGAAGTTGTAAGCAAATTTCTAGAAGTCTGCCCAGGTGATCCATTGCTTGATGTCGTAAGGCGTTACTCAGGGGGATTAATCGATTTCTCAAAGCTGGAGTCGCACAGTGATCCATTGCTTGATGTCGTAAGGCGTTACTCAGGATGGATGACTGCCAAAATCGGGGTCATCAAAGACAAGTGATCCATTGCTTGATGTCGTAAGGCGTTACTCAGGTGGAGATTTTTCCCAAATCTTCGAGATTCACTACGTGATCCATTGCTTGATGTCGTAAGGCGTTACTCAGAAGGCTTAAGAGGTTCAACTAGACTTACTTTTAGCCGTGATCCATTGCTTGATGTCGTAAGGCGTTACTCAGGTTAGAGGGTGATGCAAATAATGGCTTTCAACTCTTGTGATCCATTGCTTGATGTCGTAAGGCGTTACTCAGAAAGATTCGGGAGAAATAGAGATGATTATCAAAACCGTGATCCATTGCTTGATGTCGTAAGGCGTTACTCAGTCTCCAATAGAAAAAATGGCGATCGCCAAACTGAGGTGATCCATTGCTTGATGTCGTAAGGCGTTACTCAGATATTTGGTGACAAAGGAGTTTGCTTCTTTGAGGGGTGATCCTGTACATTCACAAATGAAGATTCCGACAGGCTAAGGGAAATCGTTTTTCGGCTGCAAGTGGCTTAGGACAAGTGGCAGGTTTGGGGGCTGTGTTAGTCCGATGGGAAAATTTTTATTTCAACCCTTTTCCGAGTCAGGAGGAACTGGAGAAATTATCAAAAGTGACAATGGTTCGGGTTGAACGATTGCGGGAAATGTTACCATCGCAGAGCATGGTGACTCAGCCGAAGCCGATTATGCTTTGTGCTGCTTGTTATCAAGAGCATCCTGTTCATCGGATTGAGTGGCAAGATAAAAATAACAGAGGATGCGATCGCCACAAAGTGAAGCTTCTGTCAAAATGTACGAATTGCGGGACTCCTTTTCCTATTCCGTCTCTGTGGGCTGAAGGTAAGTGTGTTCGTTGTTCTTTACAGTTCGCAAAAATGGCTAAACGACAACAAGCCTTGTAAAACTGTTGTTACTTAGGTCTGACTGGTACTCTGCCAAACCCCGTTTGACTGTGAGAAGATAAGGGGAGGAGTAGAAAATAAGCTGATGGATAAAGATGTCTCAGCTAACGTTTGATCCATGAGTAAAGAATCAGAGAAAAAGACAAGGCGCGATCGCATCGACAAAAAGCTGGAATCTCTCAATCCACCTTGGATCATTATTCCTTATCGCCAATCCCTCGATACATCTCTACTTCAACACCACGCGGTTGAAGAATATCCAACGGCAAATGGCCCGGCTGATTATGGGTTATTTGTGAACGGGCAGTTATTAGGAATTATTGAAGCTAAAAAGCTTTCGACGGGGACTCAGGAAGTCTTAGACCAGTCGAAGCGATATGCTAAGGGAGTGTTTGCAGGAGTCGGAAACTGGCGTGACTATCGCGTTCCTTTTTTATATTCAAGTAATGGGGAACTGGTCTACTTCCTTGATGTGCGGGAGCAGAAGAATATCTCTCGTCAAATCACTAACTTTCATACTCCCGACGCTTTAGCGGAGTTTTTTAGGCAAGATCGCTCCTCCAGCCGACAATGGCTACAAGATAATCCTGTTTCAAATAATTCTAAACTCCGTCCCTATCAAGAGGAGGCGATCGCAGCTACAGAAGCAGCCATTCTTAAGGGGAAACGAGAGTTATTAGTAGCAATGGCGACCGGAACAGGTAAAACATTTTGCACCGTGTCCCAAGTGTATCGGTTCTTAGAATCCAAAATCGCCAAACGTATTTTATTTTTAGTAGATCGCCGGACGTTAGCCGCTCAAGCGGTGCGGGAGTTTGCTTCTTTTGAAACCCCTAGAGGCAACAAATTTACCCAAGAATATGATGTGTACAACCAACGCTTTAAAAAAGAAGACTTCGACGAAAGCGAAGCGTTCAATCCTCAAGTCCTTCCCAATGAGTATTTAACCCGTCCCCAGAGTAAGCATACCTTTGTCTATGTCTCTACCATCCAACGCATGAAGATTAACCTCTTTGGTCTAGAAACAAAGGCTGTGGCAGAGAAGGAGAAGATTGAGGAAGATGATGCAGAACAACTCAATATTCCCATTCACGCTTTTGATTTGATTATTGCGGATGAATGTCACCGAGGCTATACCGCCAGTGAAGTAGGGTCATGGCGGAAAGTGATTGACTACTTTGATGCCATTAAGATTGGCTTAACGGCGACTCCCGCCGTCCATACGGTGTCTTTATTCAAAGAGGTGGTTTATCGCTACACCACTGAACAGGCAATTAGTGATGGTTTCCTTGTTGATTACGAGCAAGTTAATATTCACTCTGAGATTCGGATTGAGGGGACATTTCTCAAGGAAGGAGAGCAAATCGGTCGAATAGACCGAGAAACCGGGGTTGAGGAGTACGATACTTTGGAAGATGAACGGGAGTTTTCTACCACTGATATTGAGCAAAAAATTACCGTTCCCGACAGTAATTACAAGATTATGCGGGAGGTTGCAAAGTACGCTCAAAAACATAAGGAGGAAACAGGGCGGTTTCCGCGCATTCTGATTTTTGCCCTTCACGACCTCGATCATGTGTCCCACGCCGATCAAATCGTTAGGATTTGCCGTGAGGTTTTTGAGGAGGGAGACGATTTTGTTGCCAAGATTACGGGAAAGGTAGATCGACCGTTACAAAAGGTGCGAGAGTTCAGAAATCGCCAACTTCCCAAGGTGGTTGTCACGGTAGATATGTTGACCACCGGGGTTGATATTCCTAGCTTGGAGTTTGTGGTCTTCATGCGCCCAGTGAAGTCGCGGATTCTCTGGGTGCAGATGTTGGGACGGGGAACTCGTCGCTGTGATGATATCAACAAAACCCATTTCAAAATCTTCGATTGCTTTGGGGGGTCATTAGTTGAGTATTTTGCAGAAACGACAGATTTTAAGATTGAGCCACCCCGCAAGCAAACCGTTCCAGTGAAACGAGTCATCGAGCGCATTGTCCAGAATCAGGATCGGGCGGCCAGCGTTAAAACATTAGCGAAGCGGTTACATCGAATTCATCGAGGGATGAGTGGAGAGGCGCAACAGAGGTTTGCTGATTATATTCCTTATGGGGATGTGAGTGGTTTTGCGAGATCGCTCCCCCAACAGCTTGAGCAGAATTTTGGGGAAACATTGAACTTATTGCAAAATCCTGGGTTTCAGGATTTGTTAGAGAACTACCCCAGAGCCAAGCGGGATTTCTGGGTGGCTTACGAGCAAGAAGACCAAGTAAATTCTGAAGTTGTGATTCAGGGGAAGAAGCCAGAAGATTACCTCGATAGCTTTTATCGCTTTATCCAAGAGAATGCCGCCGAGATTGAGGCGATTCAGATTTTGCGGGAACGTCCCCAGAATTGGAATCCTGAGATACTAGAGGCATTGCGGGATACCCTCAAACGCCATCAGTTTCAAGAGCGAGAGTTACAACGAGCGCATGAGTTGATCCATAATAAGGCGCTGGTGGATATTATCTCGATGGTGAAACACGCGGCGCAACAAGATGAGCCAATCTATACAGGGGAAGAACGAGTGAATCGCGCTTTGGCGAAGGTTATGGCAGGAAAAACCTTTGATGAGGAACAGTTAAAATGGTTGGGTTATATCCGCGAGCATTTAATTCAAAATCTAACCCTTGAATTAGATGATTTTGAGTATGCACCCATTTTCGAGCGATATGGCGGCTTAGGGAAGGCGAGAAAGGTGTTTAAGGGAACGCTGGATGGGTTGATTGAGGAAATTAATGGCGCGATCGCGGCTTGATTTAATAAATATAATGATG